>CALLIG010000060.1 GCA_938009735.1 uncultured Flavobacteriaceae bacterium | reverse complement strand
TTAAAGGAATTTATTGGTAACATTAAAGAAAAGATGGTAATATGGATGTATAATAGATCACCTATATTATTTACACTTTTCGTTTAGCAATTAATTAATATTTTTAGCGTTTATCAATGAAACTAACCTATTGAAAAGCCTAATTGAAAAGATTGAGAACAACTCTTCTTGTAAAATAATTTTTACAGACTTTTTTGACACCTTAGTACATAGAACCGTTCACCCAAATTACACCATAAAACTATGGGGTAAATTTATGGTACGTGAACTAGGTCTTTTTCTAACGGCAGACGAACTTTTTGCTATTCGTGTTGACTCACTAAATTACTTAGCCCAGATTCATAAGAAACGTACCTTAGAGATCTCCTACGATAGTCTAATCTCAGAAATTCATAGTAGACTACTAAATATGAATTGTCTACCTCATCTTAATTACGAAAAATTTAAAGAAATTTTTGAGCAAGCAGATTTTATTGCTGAGACATCTGTGCAGTTTAAAAATAATAAAATAGTTGATTCATTAGTGACATTAAAGAAAAAGGGATATCATATATATCTCGTAACTGATTTCTTTTTTTCCAAAGTATTGATGCAGAAAATATTAGATTTTCATGACATGCTAACAATATTTGATGATGTATTTGTTTCTTGTGAATTGTCTAAAAGCAAAGAAGGGTCAGAAATTTATCCAGCGCTTCTTGAAGAAATCAAAGCAGAGCCAGAAGATGTTATGATGATTGGCGATAACGAAAAAAGCGATGTCATCAATTCTGCCAAATTTAACATCAAAAGCATACATACTAAACATAGTTCACACCATTTTAGGAATAAAAAGAACTTACTTGGAAACGACGCAAAAAGTTTTCGTAAAGCCTGCTCGAAAATTGAAAAAAGTTGTAGAAAAAGTGATCATCAATTTAGCGAGTATATCATACACTTTTATTTTTTTATTGAACGACTTTATAAAAAAGCGAAACGAGATAATGTAAAAGACTTGTTCTTTTTAGCTCGTGAAGGAATGTATTTAAAAGCCTTGTTTGATTTTTATCAAGAATTAAATCAATTCGAACACACCCATAAAATTAACACGCATTATTTAAAGGCTTCAAGGCAATCTGCTCAGCAAATTGCTTTAAAACCTCTAGAGGAAGAAAGTTTTGATAGTTTTAGTACATCGCATAGTCAAATGTCAATTGATCAACTTTTACAATGGTTTTTGTTTTCATCAGAAACAAAAAACACCATAATAGCTGAATTGTCAATAGACCCACATCAGATTCACAATAATATATTTGAATCAGATGTGATGAAAAAATTACGAGAGAACTCAATATTCATTGATAACTACGAATCAAATAGACTACTACAAAAAGAAGCATTTAAAGGATATGTAAAATCATTTGATGCTCCCATACACAAAGAAGGAATTGCTCTGGTTGATGTCGGCTGGGGAGGCACAATGCAAGAATGCATTTATGCTTTTTTCGAAAATAAAATTCCTGTAACGGGCTATTATATAGGCCTTAAAGCTATTTATAATATTGAACCCAATACGAAACGATTTGGATTGAATTTTTCGCTATACCCGAGTCATGGATCATCATACGATATCTTAAAAGCTAACGGACAGCTTTATGAACAACTTTTGGGCGCGCCGCACGGTAGTACTTTAGGCTATAAGTTTGAAAACGATATACCCAACACCGTAGAATTTCATGAAGAAAACGAAAAATTTGTATTTGACAACTATATCAAAGATGTGCAAGATCACATGTTAATTGAATTTGAAAAGCTTTTCTTGACTTTAAGCTCAATAAACTATTCAGAATATATGGTTCAAGAGTATATGACTGATATGGCTTTAAGAGTTGGCATTTTCCCAAATCAAAAGAAAATTAAATTTATAAATGACCTTTCAAAAGGTTTCTATCAAAATGTTGGAGAAAATAAAGTAGGACTAGCATACAGCCCCAGTCAGCTAAAATCTCGAAAAAGAGTGCTTCTAAAAACATTTATTAAATCTCCAGAGAAAGTTTTTCGTTACATTGTTAAAATTAAACCCTATATGCATGCCAAAGGTTTATATTGGTTATCATCACCCCTAAACCTTACCTATTATTATATCAAATTTAATTTCTGGGTAAAGAAAAAATGGTTTCCAAAAAACCTATTACGGTAATAATTGAAAACCATTTATTATATTTCGCTAAGTTATTTTACAACTTAGAATTTCGTAATTATAAACTCTGAGCGCCTATTAATCTGATGCTTTTCTTCAGGACAATATTTAGTGTCATCACAATCGTTTAATAAATTTTCTTCACCAAATGCTTCTGCAATTAGCCTGTTTGAAGATATCCCTTTAGCTCTAAGAAACTCTACTGTTCGATCAACTCTTCGTTGTGATAGCCATTTGTTATATTTTGATTGACCTCTAGAATCCGTATGAGATGTAACCTTTAATTCTAATTCAGGATTTTCTTCGAGCACTACAAATAGTTTATTTAAGATCGCTTTCGACTTCGCATTTAAGAAAGAAGAATTCAAATCAAAATATACATATCCTAAATCATTTATAGCCTTTTCAATTTTTTGTTTTCTAGCAAGTTCTTTATCAACTTTATCCTTTTCAATTGCCGCTAATGTTGCTGTTTCTTTTTCTTTAGCTAATTGTTGCGCTAATGCTTCTGCCTCTTTTAAAGCATTTGAAGTAGCTATAGAATCATTAACACGTTTCTTTTCCTTTTCCAAAGCCTCTAATAGAGCTAACTTAGCTTCACCTTTGCGCGACAATTCTTTCTCAATTCCAAATTGATATACGATACCAGCAGCGTGTTGAATATGATTTGTACCTGTATTACCAGTTCTCCATTTACCAGATGTACTTAAATCTAATCCGAACCGGTCAGAAAACCAGGTTCTGAATCCTAATACGGCATTATAAGTGCTTCTTGGCTCATTATTAGCATCTGTATAACCAATACCGACTCCTATATATGGATCAAACCAAGCTGTTTGTCCAATTAACTTATTTAAGTCATAGCTTAGTCGAGCATCTATAGCCAAATAATTTTTATCACTTGTATTAATCACTTGATCAATTACTTTACCGACTTTGTACTTGTTATAGGTCGCGATAGCTTCCACTCCTAATCCACTTTTAAAATACCGTCCTGCACTCAACCTATTTGGGTAAGCAAGAGCGTTCCATTGCGCACTAAAAGCGGTTAGATCATCGAAAGTATCACCAGAGTCATCAACAAAATTGTATCCAAGGCCAAAAACCCATGAACTTTGTACAATACTATCTTTTGAAGTTAATTGAATTTCCTCTTGACCATTAACGGTAATGTTGAGGAATAGCGAGAAGACGATAATTAAGCCTAATTTGTTCATTTGTGTAAGATTTGGAGTATTACACTACAAAACTATCAAGCTTTGCCAAATCCTGCAAACTATTACCTTAAACCGTTATTATTATCGTTATGATGTAAGAAAATACGTTATACTTAGTTACTTTATTTGCTTATCTAGAAGGATCTCTTTTGTTGAAGCTGGCATTTTATAAATACTGAACGAACCATAACTTTTAATTTTTTCAGTATCTGATGCATCTGAAGGGTTATTTGAAATTAATATGATTTGAGTATCTGTTTCCCTAACTACGGAAATAGAAATAGTATTCGATTGACTTTTTCCATCGGAACATTGAATAATTATCATATCTTTTAAAAAATCAATATCAGGAACTGGCAGGCCAGGTTTTCTTGTTCTATTAATCTTTGAAAAAAAACTCTTCAATCGTTTAGCATCTCTAATAACAAGCATTTCATCAGTTTCAAATCCGCCTTGCTCCTCCTGCATAACCAATTCTAAGAGATTCTCAGTCTCAGTCCGCTCTATTTCCTCTGCGCTCATAGCTGCTTTCTTTTGACCATTACAAGAAACTAAAACAAGTGATATAACGAATAAGAATATTTTCATTTAGCTGTATGTTTTATTTAATCTACTAGCGTATGCTTTTTCATAAACTTCTTCATATAAAGGCAATACATTTAAGATGTCAAATTTTCTAGCAGATTTTACTGCATTTTCTTTGAACTTTTCTAAAATCACATCATCGCTAAGTATTTTAAGAGCATTTACTGCCATTTCTTCAATATCACCAACTTCACTTAAAAAACCAGATATACCTTGCTCATTCACCTCTGGTATACCTCCAGTATTACTTGAAATAACAGGTACTCTATTAATCATAGCTTCCAAAGCTGCTAAACCAAAACTTTCTGTTTCAGATGGCAACAGGAATAAATCTGAAAAACAAAGAATACGATCTATTTCATTACTATTACCAAGAAATATTACTCTATCTGAAATGCCTAGTTGTTCGCACAACTTTTCAGCACCTTCTTTTTCAGGACCTTCACCCACCAAAACTAATTTGGCTGGAATTTGCTCTTGTATTTTATGAAAAACTCGAATCACATCAGGAATTCGCTTTACTTTTCTGAAGTTACTGATATGCGTAACGATTCGTTCATTTTCCTCTGCCATTAAAGATCGTTGGCAATCTGTAAATGAATTACTGTATTTAGTAGTATCAATAAAATTCGGAATTACCTCAATCTCCTTTTTTATATCAAAAAGATCTAAGGTTTGTTGTTTTAGACTTTCTGAAACCGAAGTAACAACATCAGAATTATTTATACTAAATGTAACAGCTGGCTTATAAAAAGGATGTTTACCAACCAAAGTGATGTCCGTTCCATGCAAAGTCGTTATCATCGGAATATGTATGTTTTCCTCTGCTAACATTTGTTTTGCCATATAGCCAGCATATGCATGCGGTATAGCGTAATGAACATGCAACAGTTCAATACCATGTAATTTAACCGTATCAACTAATTTACTAGATAATGCCAACTCATATGGCTGATATTTAAAAAGCGGATATTCAGGTACGTTTACTTCGTGGAAGTATATTTTATTATTTAACTGGCCTAGTCGAACGGGCTGTCGGTACGTTACAAAATGTACTTCATGACCCCTATTGGCAAGGGCAATTCCTAATTCGGTTGCTACTACACCACTACCACCAAATGTAGGGTAACATACAATTGCTATCTTCATTATTCAAATTTAGTAAAAACAAATAGTAAGTCGTTTAAGGCGTGTTTTATTTACATTTTAATTAACGGTTTTTAAGTTATACTGATTCACCGTTAATTAAAATGCTAATTTTCAATTGCGTCGTAAATCGCTTGCTGAATTCTTGTTCTTAATCCTGATTTAACCAGAAGAGTATTAGATGCGGTCGGGTAAGTTCTATTTGAAAGAAAAACATATACCAATTCTTTATCAGGGTCAGCCCACGTGTAGGTTCCTGTAAAGCCACTATGACCAAAACTTTTACGTGAAACACAACCACAAGTCGGACCACGATCTTTTAATTGAGGCTTATCAAAACCAACACCTCTTCTTACTTTTTTATCGCAGAAATAACAGGTATTGAATTTTTTAACTGTTCTACCTTCTAAAAAACGCTCACCTCCATAAATACCGTTTTGAAGGTACATCTGCATAATCTTAGCAACATCATTGGCATTACTAAATAGACCCGCATGCCCTCCTACTCCACCTTGCATAGCTGCGCCCATATCATGAACATAGCCTTGAACTGTTTGATATCTATAATATTTGTCTTCCTCAGAAGGAACAATTTTACTTTTTGGAAACTTTTTTAAGGGATTGAAAGTTGTATTTGTCGCCCCTAATGGCTTATATAAAAAGTCGTCAGCCAATTTATCTAAACCCTTTTTATAGGTATCTTCAATATACTTTTTCATTACATAGTAACCAACATCACTATATCGGTACCTGTTTGATTTTAAATCTTGTCTTCCAATACGATTGTATATGGAATCTTTATATACATCTGTTAAGTATAAATTATTCGCCACTTTAACAGAGAAACCATCAATAGGTTTGTTTCTATAAAATTCGTTCGAAGGTTTTTTATTTTTATCCAAAGTGCTCGCATAAAAAGCAATCCACGCCGGGAGCCTTCCATAATGTGATAGCGCTTTCAATACAGTTACATTCTTTAATTCAGTATCTGCATATTCAGGCACCAAATCTGAAAAAGTATCATTTAAGGCAATCTTTCCTTCTTCTTCCATTTTCATTATTATTGGAAGTGTTCCTAAGATTTTTGTAATTGAGGCCAAATCATAAACATGGTCTGTTGTTATTTTTTCTTTAGAGTCATAAGTTGGTTTTCCAAAGCCTTTGTTATAAATAACTTTTCCTTTTCTAGCTATTAAAACTTGAGCCCCTGGGTACATTAATGAGTCAAGACCATCTTGCACCAATTGGTCAACTACCGCTAATTTGGATGTATTAAAGCCCATACGCTCTGGGTAACTATACCCCAAACGCAATAAAGATTTCAATTGTACATTACTATTTACAGGGAAATCTTCATGAGCACTCACAGGTAATACTCCTTTTGCAGGAATAGCTCCAAAAATTATTTGAGCGGCTTTTTCTTGAGCCAGCTTACTGTTTTGATGCGCAACAACTACGCCATCAATATTTTTGAAAGAATTAATACCTAATAGAGCGTACGGTTTAGCAAATACAGTTAGGATTATATTTGAACTTCGTTCTTTAGATATTTCATGTAACCATAATTTTTCTTTTTTCGAAAAACTATATGATTTCCAAGGACTATCATTACTCTTATGATGGCCTATAATGATAAGATTATACTCTTTAAGTTTGCTCTTTAAAGTGCCAATGTCTTTACCATTGACTTGGGTAACATTAGCATATTTATTCAATGTTTCAATGAAGGGTTTATGATCAGAATCGCCAAATTTCACGTAGGCAATTTTCTTATTTTCAAGTTTCTTAATCCCCAATAAATAATAAGAATTTTTAACTACGGTTATAGCATTCTCAATGGCCTCTTCATAAACCAAATCATCAGCTCTGCTATTTAAATCATTGTACAAATTCGTAAGTTTGATTGGGCGGTATTTATGAAGCCCAACTTTATACTTTGACATTAATATTTTCTTCACCGAGCTAGCTAATCGTTCTTCGGTGATTTTTCCTTTTTTAAATGCTTTCGCCAATTTCTCTTTAGCTTTTGCAACCTCCAAAGGCATCAATAGCATATCATTACCTGCCAAGAAAGCCTTTAACTCTACATCTCCATTTTTGCCAGTATCTGTAACACCTTTCATGTTTAGTGCATCTGTAAAAATGAGACCTTTAAAGCCCATCTCTTCTTGCAGTACAGCAGTAATAATTTGTTCAGATAAAGATGATGGCAATCCCTCTTTCAATTCTAAAGCTGGCACTTCTAAGTGAGCAACCATGATGCTGCTCAAACCTGCATTAATTAATTTTTTATAAGGATATAGTTCTATACTGTCTAAGCGACTTCTATCAAACTTTATAATTGGTAAAGCCTTGTGAGAATCTGTTGCCGTGTCTCCATGTCCTGGAAAATGCTTACCACTAGATAATACACCAGCACTCTCCATTCCCTTCATAAACGCCATACCCTTTTCAGTAACATTATCACGATTTTCTCCAAAAGAACGGCTTCCAATAATTGGGTTTCTAGGGTTGGTATTAACATCTACATCTGGAGCAAAATTAATGTGTACACCTAAACGCTTTGCATGCTTACCAATTTGCTTTCCAACCTTTTCAACAACACTATTATCTTTAATTGCTCCTAAAGTCATGTTGTACGGAAATGCATACGTTGAGTCTAAGCGCATTGCTAATCCCCATTCGGCATCCATACCCACCATAAGTGGAATCTTAGAAGCTGCTTGATAGGTATTTGTCAACTTCGCTTGACGAACGGGACCTCCAGTTGAAAAGATAACCCCACCAATATGTTCTTCTTTAATAAGGGTTTTAATTTTATCGGTACTAGCCTTTGATTGATCTGAAGCAACACTAACCATAAATAATTGCCCAAGTCGCTGATCTAATGACATGGCATCATACTTAGCATCTACCCATTTTTTCTGCTTGAGACTGTCTTTAGTCACCAACGGATTGTTCTGCGCATTTACGCAGATAACTGTCAGTAAAAATAAAGGGAGAACTCTAAAAAATCGCATAAAAAAATGGTCTATGGAGTAAACTAAAATCACGCTAATTTATTGCATTTCATCGGACTTATCACGCATTTCATCGTAGATAGACACTAACTTGTATTAAGCTAATTTCAAAACCCGTAACAAAAATGTGATTTACATGAATCTGCTATGCCAGCTTTCGGAAGCAGGAACCTCCCAATGTTCTAAATATTCGCCTTTATTCGCTACTAAATGATTGAAGACAATAGTATTTTTTGAAACGGCTTTTTGTTTCGCCATTTTTTTAAAATCGACCAATGTTTTATAAGCTACAAAATCACCTTGCTTATATGAAACATTCATCTTGTCTAAGAGCTCAACATTGTATTTCTTCTCTAATTGTTGAATAAAATGTACAGATGCATCAATACTACATCCAGAAGCGGAAGTCATCGATTGATCTAGCGCTAAAATAATAAAGCGTTTGTAACGAATTTCATAACCAGCATTTAAAGTACTGCCGTGGGCCGTCCATTCTTTAACGAAATCGTCGAATGCAACTTTCAATTCGCTTAATTCTTGTTCATTAAAGCTACGATTAGATTGATATATCCAAACTCTAGAAGTGTTTGGTAATTCTTTAAAGTCTACTAACATAATTCAAGGTTCAGGTTCAATCACCAATTCAGAGTAAATGGTAGACTGTATTTTTGGGTTTCTGTTTTTACTATAAATCTTCAGCAGTAGCAATTAGCTCAGCAATATCCATCACTTCAACAGCTCCTTCTTTTTCTTTGTTTTTTACACCATCGGTCATCATAGTGTTACAAAATGGGCATCCAGCTGCAATGATTTCTGGTTTAGTTTCTAAAGCTTGCTCGGTACGTTCTATATTGATGTCTTTATTACCTTGTTCTGGTTCTTTGAACATTTGTGCGCCACCTGCACCACAACACAATCCTTTTTTCTTACAGTTTTTCATTTCGACCAACTCGGCATCCAATTTACGAATCAGCTCTCTTGGCGCTTCATAAACGCCATTGGCACGACCTAAGTAACATGGATCATGAAACGTTATTCTTTTCCCTTTGAATTGTCCACCTTCCATAGAAATACGACCGTCGTCTAACAGTTGTTTTAAGAATTGGGTGTGATGAACTACTTCATAATTTCCGCCTAAGCCAGGATATTCATTTTTTATGGTATTAAAGCAATGAGGGCATGCTGTAACAACCTTTTTCACTTCATAAGCATTCATAACCTCAATATTGGTAACTGCTTGCATTTGAAATAAAAACTCATTACCTGATCGTTTAGCAGGGTCACCAGAACAACTTTCCTCTGTACCTAATACAGCAAAAGAAACATTGGCTTTGTTCAGTATTTTCACAAAAGCTTTTGTTATTTTTTTTGCACGATCATCAAAACTACCTGCACAACCTACCCAAAACAATACTTCGGGTTGTTCGCCAGCAGCAAAAAGCTCTGCCATTGTCGGTACTTTCAATATATTTTCCATAAAGTATTTTATTATTTTTCAGCAACCCAATTAAGCCTATCCATTTGATTAAAAGGCCAGGGTGCACCATTATTCTCAATATTCCCCATCATATTATTCAAATCAGATGGCGCTGCTGATTGTTCCATTACTAAATACTGACGCATATCCATTATAATCGAAAGTGGATCAATACTAACTGGGCAAGCTTGCACACATGCGTTACATGAAGTACATGCCCATAACTCCTCATTACTAATATAATCCCCTAATAATTGTTTACCATCGTCTACGAAAGTTCCGTTATTAGCTTCTATGTTTTTACCTACTTCTTCAAGTCTATCTCTCGTATCCATCATGATTTTACGAGGAGATAGTTTTTTACCTGTTTGATTTGCAGGGCATTCACTTGTACATCGACCACATTCAGTACAGGTATATGAATTTAATAGTTGTACCCAACTTAGGTCAGTAACATCAGAAGCGCCAAACTTTTCAGGGTCAGGAGCATCTTCTGCAGGAGCTGCAAAAGGATCAGCCGACGGATCCATCATAAGCATCACTTCTTTAGTAACTGCATCTGAATTTTTGAACTGCCCTTGGGGTGTTAGTTTACCATAAAATGTATTTGGAAAAGCCAACAGAATATGTAAATGTTTTGAGTAATAAAGATAATTCAGAAATGCCAAGATGCCTATAATATGCAGCCACCACGCGCTTCTTTCAACCATATGCAAACTACTTTCTGATAAACCACTAAAAACTGGTGCTATAAATTGACTAATAACATTACCAGAACCTAAACTTTGAAAGCTACTATCTGTAGCATTCATAATTAGAAATAAGCACATTAGAACCACTTCGAAGTAAAGAATAATGTTTCCATCACTTTTCGGCCATCCGGTCATCTCCGCGCTTAAAAATCTTTTTATTTTGATGATATTCCTGCGAATCCAAAAGATGATAACAGAAACCAAAACTAAAACCGCAAGAACCTCAAAAGACCCGATTAAAAATCCGTAGATAGATTCACTTAGAAATTTCTGCCCAATTCTATGCGTTCCAAAAAGACCATCAATGATAATTTCTAAAACTTCAATATTGATAATTACGAAACCAACATAAACAATAACATGAAGAAAGCCAGCGATAGGTCGCACCACCATTTTGGTCTGCCCTAGTGCTATCTTAGCCATATTCTTCCATCGTTGCGGTTTATTATCTGAAACATCAACATCTTTACCAAGATTAATGTTACGTCGCAAGCGTAGTACATTTTTGGCAAAAAAACCAATGCCAAAAATTAGAATTATAGCAAATATTATTTGAGGAATGTATTGCATTTATTTGTTGTCTGTTTTTACAGCAGGATCTTCATCAGGTACCGCATATTCTTTCTGCTTCTTACCAAAAACCGATACGTTTACATATCGCTTCGGATTTAATCTAAAATCTTGAAGTAATAAATCTAACTCATGGGAAGCTCCGTTCAAATTATTATACAAGGCTTCATCTTTCATCAACTTACCTAAAGTACCATCACCATTTTCGATTTTTGCCATAATACCGTTCAGATTGGACATGGTTGCTTCTAAACTAGCTAATGTTCTACCCAAGCCTGCATTATTCAAAGAATCAGACAATTTTGCAAAATTCGAGGTAAGTTCTTCAAAATTAGCTAGTGAATTATTTAAACTTCCTTCATTATTTTTTAATAGTGAATTTAAGGTGCTTGATGCGCCCTTGAGATCAATCATTAATTCACTAAGATCAGCTATTGCAGTACGAAGATCACTTTTCGCCTTTGTATCTAAAACGGCATTTACATTTAATAGTACCGAATCAGCCTCTGTCAATGCAGATTCAAATTTTTCTAATATTGGAGATAATTTTTGATCAGCTACTTCACTTAAACTAGCTTTAGTACTTGTCTCTAAGGTATCTCTTGAAGCAATCGGCGTACCATCAAAAACAGGGTTTATACGAAGTCCCTTTCCACCAATCAGACCCGTATCATATAATTCAACGGTACTTTTATTAGAAAAATTTAATTCGCGATTCACAGAAAATGTTACTAATAAATTACCTGCATTATCTTTAAACTTAATTGCGTTTACAGAACCTACATTCTTACCATTTATAGAAACAGCTGTTCCTGATTGTAATCCTCCAACATCTTTGTAAACTGCAAAGAGGGTAAGATCATCTCCAAAAAACGAACTTGATTTTAGAAAACTATAACCAAAAATAACACACATGATGCCCATTATGACTATCAATCCTGTTTTGATTTCTCTAGATAATTTCAATTGGTAGTTTTTATTGTTCTTAACAAAATTAGATATAATAATTTGTACTCCGTAATTATTCTGAAACCAATTTTCTGGCTTCCGGTGTAGGAATTCGAACACCATCCTTATAAGCAACTATATAAGAAGTAGTATAGCCTTTCTGATCTGCATTAGTTTTCAATAACAATGCTTCTTTGTAGGTATTAACATTACCATACATATACCTGTATAAATTTCTGATAGGTTCTTTCGATAATTTATTAAGTCCTTTAAATTGATTCGGTACTAATGGAATAGTTTTAACAGTTGCCATTAACTGAACTTTGAAAATAATACTAGAAGTATTACTCTTAATAATTTCAGTTTTCTTTGGCTCGATTACTTCTTGCTGCTTTTCAACAACTGCCTCGATAGGTTTCTTTACAGTCTCTTTTATCACAATTTCTTCCGCTGGCTTTTTAATTAAAACCATCTCCTTCTCCTTTTTTATAACTGGTGCATCAATGACAACCTTGGGTTTTTCTTTTACTACTACAATCTCTTTTTCAATTGCAGGTTTTGGTTCTGTTTTTAGAACTTCAGCCACTTCCTTAGCTGTATTTTGAACATCAGGACTATCAGTAACTGGACTTTCAGAAGGGTTCTTTGAGAACCGCTCTTCCACATTTTCAACTTCAACAACTTCTGGCTTCGGTTTATTTTCTACTACGTTCGGCGCAGAGCTGCTAGTTTGCTCTGAAAGCTGAACCGCATTTGCATCACCTCCGTTTTTATAGCTCAAAATTGCATTAGCAATGGCATTACCCATTTCAGTTTGCCCTTTTCTAGAATTCAAATAAGCCCCTTCGCTATCATTCGTTAGAAAACCCGTTTCAACTAATACACTTGGCATAAACGTTTGATGCAAAACAATAAAACCCGCTTGCTTAACCGCTCGGTTTTTACGTTTTAATTTATTTGAAAAATTATCTTGAATCTCTTTAGCTAGTAAAATACTTTGATCTAAAAACTCTTCTTGCATGATTGTGAGACCAATTACTGACTCAGGAGAGTTAATATCATAATCTGCATAACGAGATTCATAATTATCCTCTAAATAAATAACTTGATTTTCTTTCTTCGCAATCTCAAAATTTTGCTGATTTGCATGTAAACCTAAAACAAAAGTACCTGCTCCATGAGCATCAGAGTTATGAGAATCACAATGAACAGAGACAAAAAGATCAGCATTCGCTTTATTAGCAATTTCTCCTCGAACAAACAAATCAACAAAAGTGTCATCATTTCGAGTGTAAATAACTTTTATATTCGGATTTCTCTCTAAAATTGCACCAACATTCAAGACAATATTTAGAGCAATGTTCTTCTCTAAATATCCATTCCCTAAATTACCTGGATCATGCCCACCATGCCCTGCATCTAAAACGACAACGAATTCGTCGTCATTATTTTCTTCTGGATTATTGCCAGTAAATGAAGTGTGAAGAATAAATAATAACAAAATAGGAACAACAAAAAAACGTTTGGCATTCATAGAATTGAGGTATTTTAATGTATTGAATATGGTTAAATTTATTGTAATACCCTATAATGGGAACAAAAAATATATGTAAGTTTGAGCTCTTAAAGCCAAGCCAGACCTTTACAAAAATAGGATATATAGCCTTGCAATCAAATAAACATCATTTTCTTTTCCTAATATTACTTTTGATAGGTACGCTTTCTGGGCTGGCACAAGAAGATAGGTTAGTTGCGTTACCTATTAAGGCTGAACCAGATACTATAGTAGCTCCACTATTTCCGGCACCCCTACAAAATGATACTATTTCTAGAGATTCAACCCTCGTAGATTCTGTGGGTGGTAATAAGCCGATGCTATTAGATAAGATTAAATACAAGGCTAAAGATTCGATCATATTAAGCAATAAGCAACAAAAAATATTCCTTTATAACGAGGCCGAAATCTATTATCAAGACACGGAGCTAAAAGCTGGAATTATCATAATGGACTACGTAAACAACGAAGTTTATGCAGGCCGAATGAAAGATACATTAGGCGTCTACTCTCAATTACCTTATTTCAAGCAAGGAGAAAATGTTGTCATTCCAGATTCAATTCGGTTTAATTTTGATACTCAAAAAGCATTGATTTTTAATTCGCGTACCGAACAACAAGCGGGTGTTGGTCAATTGGGCAGCGACGCAATGAAGGTTTACGCTAATATCACAAAAAAAGAGAATGATTCCGTTTACTTTATGAGCGAAGCCAAGATCACTACGGCAGAAGATTCTATCAACCCTGATTATTATATACGAGTACGAAAAGCCAAATTTGTGCCAGGTAAAAAAGTAATTGCTGGACTAAGTAATATTTATATTGCAGATGTACCAACACCAATAGGGCTGCCATTTGCGTACTTTCCATTAAGTGTTGGAAAACAAGCAGGCCTAATTATGCCTTCGGTTGGTAATGATCCACGTAGAGGTTATTTTTTACAAGGGGGTGGTTACTATCTTCCTATTGGTGATAATGTCGATCTAGAAGTTACAGGTGATTTTTACACTAACGGTAGCTGGGGAGTTCGATCACGCTCTAATTATGCCAAAAGATATCGTTATCGGGGTAGTGTAAATCTTCGCTATGAGAATCTAGTTACAAGTCAAAAGGGCTTTAGTGATTTTAGCAACAGTTTAAACTATAACATTCAACTATCGCATTCGCAGGATACCAAAGCAAGCCCAAATTCTCGTTTTTCAATGTCTGTAAATTTAGGAAGTAGCCAATATTTTCGAAATGCACTTGGTCAAGTCAGTAGTTCTAACTTATTGAGTAATAATAATTCATCATCTATATCCTACTCAAAAACATTTCCAGCATACCCATCGGTAAATATGAGTTTAACTGCTACTCACAGTCAAAACACGTCTTCTTCTGCGACCGATAGTGGTCTAGATAATATACAGATGACCCTACCTACTTTTCAGGCAAGTGTGGAGCGTATGTATCCTTTTGCTAAAAGAGACGGGATTAAAAAAGGAGCATTGCAAAATATCAATTTACAATATGATGTAAATTCAAGATATCAATTGAGTACTAACGATGATGATTTTTTATCAGGGGCAATGTTTGATAACGGAAGGTTTGGTGCTAAACATAGAATTCCCATCACTACAAATTTTAAAGTAGCAAAGCACTTTAGTGTTAGTATGGGAGGTAATTATGAAGATGTTTGGACCTTAGAAACTTTCAATCAAAGTTTTCTTCCCGGAGAAACCGCAACTGAGGCAGGAACTGTTGTAAGAGATACCATAGCAGGTTTCGACCGCTATAACACCTATAATTTCAATGCAAGCATAGGCACAACAATCTATGGTACTTTTAACCGAGGTGAAGATAAAAAGGTTCAAGCGATAAGACATGTCATGAGGCCATCACTTAGTTATGGGTACGCGCCTTCTTTTGAACAATACTATGACGAATATTTAAATGAAAACAATGACGTAGTTGTTCAATACAGTAGGTTTGACGGTACATTAAATGGCTCTCCTCGACTTAGTAAATCGAATAGTTTAAGTTTTTCATTAGCGAATACCTTAGAAGCAAAAGTAAGAGATAAAGATTCAACAATTCTCGAAGCAAAGAAGGTTCCTTTACTAAGCAACTTCAATATTTCAACAGGTTATAATTTTGAATCTGATTCGTTAAAGATTAGTCCATTGAGCTTAAATGGTGGAACAAATATTTTAGATAATAAAATGTCTATTAACTTTTCTGCAGGACTAGATCCTTACGCGATAGATAATAATAACATACGTATTAACACTTTCAATATTGACAATGGCGGAAGCTTATTTCGATTGACGAGAGCGAATATGAATATCGGCTACCGTATTGATAGCGAAACATTTAGGAGAAAAAAAGAAGAGGAAGAAGACGAGGAAAGCGGTAAAGAAGAGCTTAATCAATATGACTATTCCGCTCAAGAAGACGTCAATAGTCCCTTTGAGAAAGTAGATGAATATGGAAAACCAATCGTCGAAAGAGATGAACGACGAGATGGTGATATTGATAACCCCATTTATGGAACAAAAGTTCCTTGGGATTTTAATCTAGCATATTCAGCTTCATATAACAACTCTACTAGACAAGGGGAATTCAGTAGCCATTCACTTATGGTACGTGGAAACATTCAACTAACACCAAGATGGAAAATTGGTGGGTCATCAGGCTATGATTTTAAAGGAAAAGGATTCACCTTAACCCGATTAGAATTCTCACGTAAACTAGGAAGTTTTAATATGCGATTCAATTGGACACCTTTCGGTCAGTACAGAAGATGGGATTTCTTTATTGGGATAAGTTCAAGTATTCTTAAAGACTTGAAGTGGGAAAACAGAAGTCAACGTTAGTCAAATTCATTTGCAACAGATATTAAAAACAAGAATATGAAAAAAATTATTCAAACTTCGAATGCCCCTGCTCCTATAGGGCCATATAATCAAGCAATACTTAGTGGAGATACACTTTACATTTCAGGGCAAATACCCATGGATGCCGCAACAGGAAACCTGATAGAAGGTGATATTAAGAAGGAAACTGACAAATGCATGACAAATCTTCAAGCCATATTAGATGAGGCTGGTATGACCTTCGAAAATGTGGTTAAGGCTTCCATTTTTCTTAGTGACATGAATCAATTCACATCGGTTAATGAAGTGTATGGCACTTATTTTAATGTCGAAACTGCACCAGCCAGAGAGACTGTTGAAGTCGCTAATTTACCAAAGTTCGTTAATGTAGAAATTTCGATGATTGCTGTTCGATAAACTACATAGAATCACTCATCTTTTGAATTAGTGTTTGAACTTTAAATCGTCTCCTTGTGAAACTCAACAAGACCTTCAATGGGTCGTTGACGAATAACACCAACAATTAAGTCATTACGTTCTAACACCGTAACTAACTCATCTTTGAGATAATGCGCTATACTGCCTACGAAATTTACCGGTACTTTAGTAGCTAATTCAAATTGCATGATATAATTGTTCACAAACTGCTGAAAGCCTTTATCAATAACCCCTTTGCAGTAAGGATGTTCTTTATTTTCAACCAAAAATCTTGCAAACGTAGCCAAGTATGTATTTGGGTTTGGTTGCTTGTATAAATTTTCTTTAATCACATCTGCATCTAGATCATAATTCTTAGCGAAATTCATAGCCAAATCTTGTGGCATTTTATGAAAGTAATAATCGCGAATTAGTTTTCTTCCGAAGAAATTACCACTACCGTCATCCATAGGAATGTAGCCTAGCGAAGTTACTTTCTGGAATAACTGATGTCCGTCATAATAACTACAATTTGATCCTGTACCTAAAATACAAACGATACCTTGATGACCTATTTTTGTTGTAGAAAATATGGCTGCATATGTATCTTCTTTGACGTGTGCTTTTGCATTTGGAAAATAAACAGAAAAAATCTCTGTTAAGAATTTCTTCATGCGATCAGTTCCACAGCCAGCACCATAAAAATGTAATCGTGTTACTTTCTCTCTATTTTTTGATAATTCAAAATTGTTAGCTAATCGATCTTCAATTACGGCTTTGGTTAAAACCTCTGGACTTAAACCTAAAGTCTGGGTAAGAAAAAGTTGTTCTCCCTTTTCATCTAAAGCAATCCAATCGGCCTTTGTGGCTCCACTATCAACAATAAGAATCATACTATACTTTTTAAAAAAGATGTCCTGAGAACAAGTGCAATTGACTTGTTTTCAGGACGTCTGATAATTATAATTTATAGACTTGCTACGTGCTGTGTAAGATCTACCATTTTATTTGAGAATCCTGCTTCATTATCATACCAGCAAATCAACTTGAAGAATTTTGAGTTCAATTCAATTCCAGCTCCTGCATCAAAAATACTCGTGCGTGCATCACCAATAAAATCTTGAGAAACTAATTTTTCTTCTGTATACCCTAAAACACCTTTCAAAGCACCTTCAGAAGCTGCTTTAAATGTTTTTTTGATTTCTTCGTATGAAGTTTCTTTTTCAAGACGAACCGTTAAATCCACTACTGATACATCAGCAGTAGGAACTCTAAAAGCCATACCAGTAAGTTTACCTTTCAAAGCAGGAATTACCTTTGTTACAGCTACTGCAGCTCCCGTAGAAGCTGGTATGATATTTAACATTGCACTTCTACCACCTCTCCAATCTTTTCTTGATGGACCATCAACTGTCATTTGAGTTGCTGTGGTAGCATGTACCGTCGTCATTAAAGCTTCTTCAATTCCGAAGTTGTCATTTAAAACCTTCGCCATTGGAGCCAAGCAGTTCG
The DNA here is from genome assembly GCA_938009735.1 of uncultured Flavobacteriaceae bacterium. GTDB lineage: Bacteria > Bacteroidota > Bacteroidia > Flavobacteriales > Flavobacteriaceae > Maribacter_C. The sequence goes on along the minus strand of CALLIG010000060.1, from coordinate 44,696 downwards.
TTGTGCACGAAGCATTTGAAACAATAGTATCAGATGCTTTAACTTCTGAATGATTAACACCCATTACAAACATTGGCGCATCTTTCGAAGGAGCTGAAATAACTACTTTTTTAGCACCACCATCAATATGATACTGAGCAGTTTCTAAAGTTGTGAAGATACCAGTACATTCATTAACAATCTCTACACCAGCGGCATCCCAAGCAATATTTTTAGGATCTCTCTCTGCTGTAATACGAACAGTTTTACCATTTACAACAAGGTTTCCACCTTCTACTTCAACAGTACCATCAAATTTTCCGTGAACAGAATCATATTTTAATAGATAAGCCAAATGCTCTACATCTAATAAATCATTTATGGCCACTACATCAACATCACCTCTTTTTACGGTGGTTCTGAATACTAATCTACCTATTCTTCCAAATCCGTTAATTCCTACTTTTAAATTTGCCATTTATTAATTGTTTACGTGTTTTAAAATTATGTTGTCATTATATCTGAAACTCTAATGAGTTCACTATCAATTTTTGTATGCCCTTTTATTGCCTTACTTATCGGTGTTAATGTCAATTCGTTATTCTGAATACCTACCATTAAATTCGTTTGCCCTTCCAACAAGGTCTCTACTGCCTTAACACCCATTCTACTAGCTAGAACACGATCAAAACATGAAGGCGCACCACCACGCTGTAAATGCCCTAAAACAGACACTCGAACATCGTAAATAGGCAGGTGTTCTTCTATATAATCTTTAAGCTCAAAGACACTCTTACCAATTTTATCACCTTCCGCAACGACTACGATACTTGATGATTTACCAGAAGCCTTACTGCGCTTTAGAGATTCAACCAAACGTTCAAGTCCTAAATCCTCTTCAGGAATTAAAATCTCCTCGGCACCAGCTCCAACACCAACATTCAAAGCAATATGGCCAACATCTCGGCCCATAACCTCAACAAAAAATAAGCGATTATGCGAACTAGCTGTGTCTCTAATCTTATCTATGATTTCTACCACGGTGTTACACGCAGTATCAAACCCTAAAGTATTAGAAGTACCAAAAATGTCATTGTCAATTGTACCAGGGATACCAATAACCGGAAAATCATATTCTGAATTAAATATCATTGCTCCAGTAAAACTTCCATCGCCTCCAATAACTACAAAAGCATCAATGCCTTCTGCTATTAACTGATCATGCGCTTTTTTACGTCCTTCAGCAGTTCTAAAATCTTCACATCGTGCAGATTTCAAAATTGTACCTCCCTTGTTTATGATATTATTGACGCTTCTTGCATCCATCGGCTTAAAATCTCCTTCGATCAAACCTTGATATCCTCGATAGATACCAACACAGTCTACTTTCAAATAAGCACAAGTTCTAACAACTGCGCGTATAGCCGCATTCATCCCGGGGGAATCTCCACCTGATGTAAAAACACCTATCTTTTTTATTTTTGAAGTCAAAGTCATCGGAAAAATTAAGCTAGCGAAATTAGCAAACTTATTCGACTTAAAGAATTGTTTAAGCCCTTATTTGACAAGATCTTACAGCGAAAACGTTTTCGTGTGCTCGAGAACACTATGGGTGTTTGGAATAAAACATAACAACCAACGATTGTGCTAAAATTAATTTAGCTCTTTAGCTTTTGGAGAATAACGTATCAAGCTATCATTGCTTATAAATGCAGCAGCTGGAATAGTTGACTTAACAGAATCATCTTCTTCCTTTTCTTTCTTCTTAAAGATTTTACTCCATAACTCTTTAAAACTATTAAAATCGACTTCATATGAGAGTCCTGCTCCTTGAGTGGAACCTACCCTATCCCCTAAATATTCTTGAATTTCACTTTCGCGACTAAAAAACTTAGCACTTAAGCTGCCTTCCTCATTGAGAAGCAATTGAATTTCGAAATCTCCTGCTACAATAGTCTCTGTAGCTCCTCCTACAGGAACCCCAACCTTGCCATTAAATAAAAGACGATCACTAATTTTAGTTGATACGGTTACTCCCACTCTACTATCCGTTTCAATGGCGGTTGTACGATCGGTTCTACCTTGTTGCCAATCTACTCCAAATTTAAATTTGTCATCATCTGAACTTATCAGCTGATTTAACATACTAGTAACTGATTGCGCAATGGTACCCGTTATTGCTTGTTCATTAATTCCACTTTGATCATTTACAAAAGAACCTTGCGCCAATAAAAACAAAGCATTTTTCTCTTCTACCGTTGGATCTTGCAAACGATATTCCAATTCTGATTGCACAATAGAATTTGTACCTGGAAATTCAATTTCAAAATCAATATTCGGTTTTTCAAGTGGACCGGTTAAACCAATAACCACATCCGTTGAGATACTTCGCGAATAATTAGGATTATCGAGTAATGGCGCGGGGTTTGCATTCAGGTTGTAAACTGCTTCCATATTTAGATTAGCACCAAGTGGGTCTTGCTCCCAATTTATAGTACCTCCTGGCTTTACCTGGAATGTTTTGTCAATGAAACCTCCATATTTGTAATTATACTCTCCTGTTACCACCACAAAGGTTCCGAACATATGAAACTTGCCTCTTGTATTAATTCGCATAAGAATTATGCCTTCTCCGGTGCCTTTTAGCGTACTGCCCGTTTTCGTATCAGTAACTATTTTTACCTCGGCTTCAGGAGTGACATCGAGATTAAATTCTAATTCTAAGCCTTCAACATCATTTAAAACACGCTGCTCATCTATGGTTTGAATGCTATTTTTATCAATAAAATTAATGAATGAATAATCTCCTAAAGAGGCTACATCACTTAAGGGAATATTAATTGAAGTGCCTCGAGCTGTTTCCCCATCCACCTTTATGGTAAGTGCTTTTGTTGGTCCATAAATTCTACCTGTTCCATTTAAAAAACCTGTACCGAAGTATAATTCATCTTCGTCAAATTCAGTATTTAAAATAAGTAGCCGATCATTATTTGTATCCACATTCAAATCAAGCGTCCAATCTTTAAAGTAGGAATGCTTTATAGTACCATCAATAGTTGCCGTGCTATTTTCCGTAACATCACTTAATGCAATTTCCTCAAAATAAAAGGTTTGATCTGTTAAACGAACACGTGAGTTGTTAGCGAAGCTATAATCTACATTTAAATACGGTACCGCAATACCTGCGTTATTTAAAGTTAAAAGGCCATTGATTGATGGGTTATCAATATCACCATTGATTCGAACACTTCCATTTATTAAGCCTCGTATGTGATCAATTACTCCTTCTCCTAAGGGACTAAATGCTTCCAGATCAAAATCTCTAAAATTCGCGAGTAACTGGGCTTGAGGCAAATCACCCTTATTAATAATATTACCTACAACACCTAACTTTTCAATACCATTATCTGTAATTTGAGTATTCACAACAAAGTCGGTTAAATCTTTATTACCAACAATACCCATTGTCATATCACCCAATCTAATACCATTAATTGAGAAGTCATCAATACCTAAATTTGAAGAAGGCAAATAAATACCGTCTTTTTGAAAAATATTCAGAATACCATTAACCTCACCTTCTAGATTCAAACTATCAATAACAGGGGCTATTTTATCTAAGGAAACAATTTTAAACTGCAACTGAAGATCTTTGGAGGTAGAATCTGCCAGAGTACCTCTCAATCGAATTTGTTCTTGCGCCTCATTGTTCATTACAATCTCTTCAATTGAAATACTATCTAAGGTTCGATTGATGATCACTTTGTTTTTTGAATCACCGTCTTTATTAAGCACCCAAGTGTTATCCTTGAAACTAATATCTGATTTCTTCAGGCCTATCACCGATTTATTTTCATTATTAAAAGTGTGATAGAAATTCAAATTATAACTGTCATTGTATTCGCTTCCTCCCTTAAATTCAGTTCTAAAGAACAAGGTGTCTTTTAAAGTAGTATTAATAAGATTGAAGTCTTTTACGTCATAGTAAGGTGTTGAAAGGTCGCCAACCGAAACATAGGTATTAAAGAGCGGGTTTTTATTATCCACTTTAACCTCAATATTATCTGCAGCAGTTCCAAATGCAGATATACTTGGAGATTTAAAATTAAGTTTGAAATCTCCCTCATCAGCGACTATATTTCCCCTAATAAAAGTATTAGGATCAAATCGTACTTCAGGAAAAAAGACATCGACAATCTTATTATAGATCTTAAAATTGAAAGCCAAAGTTTGCCCATCTGAAATATCGAAAGGGCGGTAGTTTGTATATACTGAGCCAAGAGAATTCTGAACTAATTTACCTAATTCTTCAACTTTAAAATTCCCTTTCAAGTATCCAGTAATGATATCCTTAGAGTTAATATCTATGGTTCGCAGCGAGTCATTTTCAAAACTTGAAGAAACTTTGAAATCTTCAAAGTAATAGGTGTCATTAACGTTTGTGAAATTCGTTTTAGTGAATTTGATATCACCTACGATATTATCTAGGGTGTTCCCAGTAATATCCATATTTACATTCCCTTTAAATATAGAAATACTATCATTAATAAAATTCAATTTTTTAAGATCGGCATAATCAACATTAGCGATGAAATTGAAATTGTTACGATCTAATCCTATTTCTGCCAACCCCTTGAAGTTGAATTTCAAGTTTTTGTCATCAACCACAAGTGAGCCATCAAACAATTGCTCCTTTAGCACCCCAGAAACTTTGATATTTTGATATTTGTAACCGTTAAAATCGATGGCGTATATCTGACCAATTACCTCAGTATTCAAGCTTTCCTTTACAAAACCCTTGCCTTCAACATTAAAATCAAGATTTGTTTTTCCTAGATTTTTAGATTCTGCAAAACTGCCTAAATCAAAATCTATTAATGAAACAAAACCTTTGTACTGCGCATCATCAATATTGTTGATATTTGTTAATTCTAAATCGGCGTAACTACTACCAACGGCAGAATTTAAATTCACCTTGGCATTTATCGAAGTTTCTGTTACCAAGGCGTCACCACGAACTGTAAACTGCCCTAATTTTTTAAATGTAGTTGGCAACTTACCTAATATATTTGGCAATAGTGATCGTAGTTCATAATAGCTAGAAGTGACATTTTTCATTCGAGCATTCATCACAAATGGCTCCTTTTTACTAAATAAATTCTTGAAATTAAAATCACCGCGAATACCCGTATTATCTGATTGTACAAATAGTTTATCAGCATTTAAATCATTCAATACACCATTGAAATCAGAAGAAAAAAGCACTTTCTTACCTGTGCCAAATTGATTGTACAATAGGTTAATCTCATCAAAGGCAACAGTAGATTCAGTAAATGTGGCTTCAAGCTTTACTTTGTCTAAAAATTCTTTAAAATCTTTACGATCATAATTAAAAGTCAGCTTTCCTTTCAATTCAGAACCTGGAGTTTGAATAGACAAAGAATCAAAACGCATTTGTTGTTTTGTATATTTAAAATCAGTTGAAAGCTTATCAACATGCAAACCTCTTTTACTATCAAATGACATCGCCTTAATACCGGTAGATACCTCTGGACCTAATATTTGAAAATCCTGTGCCGAGATATTTAACCTTTTGAAATCTAGCATTTCTGCAGTTTCTCTATTTTCATCAATAAGCCTAAATGTGCTATTGGTAATCTCAACATTAGATGATGAAAAAAAGAACGGAGGTGTGCCTGGCTTTCTGGCTTTACCATCATCAAGCTTATCGATAAACACTTCTAAATTAGTACCTATTGAATCTTTATAGGTTTTCAGTTTAAAATCAAGCCCGTCAACATCTATATCACCAAATTCTAATTTACTTGAAACTAGGTTTCGGACATTTAAAATGGAAGTTGTAAGATTGTCAACATAAAACAGCGTGTCCTTTTCATAGTCTTCTATATAAATACCCTTAAGAGAAGTATCCCATGAAATTAAAGAAAATTGTAATCGATCGATATTAATATTTGTGCCATATTCCTCATTAATTGAGTTAGTAGCAAATTTTGCAAATCTTGTTTGAACTGCAGGTAGTGAAAGAATTATTGAGCCCAATACGCATATCAGCAAAAACACCAATAACAAACGCAGCAATATTTTCCTCAGTTTTTTGATAGGGCTTTTATGTTTTACCTTTGTACTCCAATTTTTATTCCAAACTTGTGGAAAAAGAAACTATTTATATTCTCGCTATAGAATCTTCATGTGACGACACCTCTGCAGCGGTTTTATGTAATAATAAAATGTTGAGCAATGTGGTTTCTACCCAGAAAATACATGAGGAATATGGGGGTGTTGTACCCGAACTTGCCTCAAGGGCTCACCAGCAAAATATAGTTCCGGTGGTGCACCAAGCATTGTCGATAGCAAATATCGATAAAAAACAATTATCAGCCATAGCTTTTACGAGAGGACCAGGACTTATGGGTTCATTATTAGTTGGCACCTCATTTGCAAAATCTTTAGCAATGGGCTTAGGCATTCCCCTTATTGAAGTAAATCACATGCAGGCTCATATTTTAGCACATTTTATTGAAACTGAAAATAAATCAAAACCTGAATTTCCTTTTCTTGGGATGACCATTAGTGGCGGACATACTCAAATAGTGCTTGTAAAAGATTATTTTGATATGGAAATATTAGGTGAATCTTTAGATGACGCCGTTGGAGAAGCTTTTGACAAAAGCGCGAAAGTACTTGGCCTACCCTACCCTGGCGGACCTTTAATTGACAAATATGCACAGCTTGGAAACCCAAAAGCATTCCCTTTTACAAAACCAAGAGTCGATGGGTTGAATTTTAGTTTCAGCGGATTAAAAACAGGCATTCTATATTTCATCCAAAGAGAAACCAAAAAGAATCCTAATTTTATTACTGAAAATCTCAATGATATTTGTGCATCTATTCAATATACCATTATCGAAATTTTGATGGACAAACTTAAAAAAGCAGTAAAGCAAACAGGCGTGAATCAAATCGCCATTGGCGGTGGGGTTTCAGCGAATTCAGGTATTCGAAATGCGCTTAAAAAAGCTACAAAAACTCATGGATGGACAACATATATTCCTGAATTTCAGTATTGTACAGACAACGCTGCCATGATCGGAATTGTTGGGTTTTTAAAATATACTCAAGGCGATTTTTCAAAACAAGACATTACAGCAAAAGCCCGTTACGCTATCGGATCTTAAACATACATAAACCATTAATCATCATTTAATGCAATTATTCTATAACCCTCAATTAGATCAAAGTGCTTCACAATTTATGTTTAGTGCTGAAGAAAGCAAACACCTTATCAAGGTTCTGCGAAAAAAAGAAGGTGATATTGTACACATCACAAATGGCAAAGGGTATTTGTTCGAAGCAAAGATCATAAGCGCCGATGTAAAAAAGTGTAAAGCAGAGATCATTGATGTAGATAAGAAACATCAAAAAATGCATTGGTTTCATTTAGTGGTTGCTCCAACTAAAATGAATGAAAGATTTGAGTGGTTTTTAGAGAAAGCTACCGAAATAGGAGTCAATGAGATTTCTCCAATTATTTGTGATAATTCAGAACGAAAAATCGTTAAAATAGAACGCATGGAAAAGGTAATTCTTTCTGCCATGAAGCAATCGCTACAAACTTTTCTTCCTAAACTAAACGCACCATCAACCTATAAAGAGTTCATGGCAAAAGAGCATAAAGGCCTTCTTTTTATTGCACATTGTGCCAATGAAGAAAAATTAGATTTAAAAAGAAGAGTTGCACCTGATAAAGATGTGACAATACTAATTGGTCCTGAAGGTGATTTTTCTAAAAGCGAAATAAAACAGGCTTACGAAGTTGGTTTTTTACCGGTTTCCTTAGGCGATAATCGACTGCGAACTGAAACAGCAGCTATTGTTGCATGCACTACGGTAAATATGATTAACAACGGATAATCATATTTACCGCACAAGAAGCTGTTTTGTAGCTCCAGTAATATCATGATCAAAATTTTCGACAAGTACTATTAAATATAATTTATCAGAAGGATTCACAGTTTCCGGAATTCCAATTTCTATTGAACCGTTACTTTCCTTAATTTTAGTTGATAATTCCGCTACAACTATGTTGCTATTTATAAGCGTTCTATTTTTGTTCTCTCGGCGATTTACAATAGTAGACCTCTCATCAATTGCTATTAATGTTCTTATTTTTCTGTTTTTAAAGCTACCTTGAATCTCATAGTTAAAAGAAATTTTTTCTTGATGCGCATTCACATCTTTAAAGACAATATTATTGGTTGATTTCTTCTCTATATAAGTATCTATACTAGACTGCATTTTTCTAAAATTTGAACCAACAAAATGTTCTCTTCCATTTACCACAAGCTGTGGTGTATAGTTAGTATCATTTTTAAATTTAACATTATATTTTTGTTGTTTCTCAGCATAAACTGCCTTACTAAAAGGGTCATTCCATCCTATATAATTCCAATAATCTACATGGTATGAAAGAGCGAACACCTCCTTTTTATAGGCTTCTTTTGCTTTCTGTAACAAACGATCTGCTGACGGACAACTAGAACATCCTTGTGAAGTAAATAATTCAAGAACAACTATTGGCTCATATGTTTCAACCTCACTTGTCACCAGATGATTTTCTGAAGTTTTATTTAGATTGCTAGTTAAGCTTAAAAGAAGAACACCCATTAAAACTATTCCTGTAACCTGAATATTTTTCCACATGATTATTGCTTAAATTTGAAAAGTTTATTATTTAGTACGTCGATTTATGAAACACCTTACGCAAATTGCATTGATTTTTGCCTTTTTAACTTTCGTTCCTATTTGTAGTCAAGAAATTGCGATTTTAAAATATAATGGCGGCGGCGATTGGTATGGAAACCCAACAGCTTTACCAAATTTGATTCGTTACTGTAACGAAAATATTGACACTAAAATCAAAGAGAAACCTCAAACCATTGAAGTAGGTAATTCGACAATTTATCAATACCCTTTTATACACATGACTGGCCATGGTAACGTGGTATTTTCTCAAGAGGAAGCTGAAAATCTTAGAACCTATTTAATGTCTGGTGGATTTCTACATATTGATGACAACTATGGTATGGAACCGTATTTACGTAAAGAGCTTATCAAAGTATTTCCAGATAAAGAGTTCGTTGAAGTAGGGGTAGATCACCCTATTTTCTCAAAGAAGTATAAATTCCCAGAGGGATTGCCAAAAATTCATGAGCATGATGGCAAACGACCTCAAGCTCTTGGCATTTTTAATGACAATCGTTTGGTTTTACTATTTACTTTTGAATCGGACTTAGGAGATGGCTGGGAAGATGCTACTATTCATAATGACCCAAAGGAAATTCGTGATAAAGCCTTACAAATGGGAGCAAACATTATATCGTATGCTTTCGAAAATTGAGTACAGTAGAATAACAATAAAGTTGAAGAACTAACTTTCTTATAAAACAAGAACCTTAAAATGACATCTAAAACTTTATCAGAAGGCATCTTGAGAGCAATAGCAATACTCATTGGTACTGTGCTAGTTCTCTACTTTTTATACCAAATCAGCTCGGTAATTGCTTACATAGCTATAGCTGGGGTGGTTTCCCTTATCGGCAGACCCATTGTATTATTTCTTAGACGAAAACTTAAGTTTAATGATACTATAGCTGTAATTGTAACTATGCTAATGTTAATCGGCATCTTAGTTGGAATTATAGCTCTTTTCATTCCATTAATAGTGCAACAGGGACAAAATTTATCGCTTTTGAACATTGAAGCTCTACAAGGAAACATGGAGAATCTATATCGCCAAATCACAGAATATTTTGGTGTAAGCTCTTCAGAAATTGAACAAAGCGTAAAAGATTCTAAAATTTTAGCAAATTTAGATTTTGGCTTTGTTCCAAATTTTCTAAATTCATTTATTGGAATACTAGGAAGTTTAAGTATTGGCTTATTTTCAGTTCTATTTATTGCATTTTTCTTTTTAAAAGACAGCAAACTATTTGAAGATGGCTTAATGGTTTTTATTCCCGACAATAAAGAAAGTCGTTTAAAAAAATCAATCGATACCATTAAAGATTTGTTATCAAGATACTTCGTAGGATTGGTATTTCAGATATTAATATTATTTATATTTTACACCATTGTTTTACTCATTTTCGGCGTAGAAAATGCTATCGTAATAGCTTTTCTTTGTGCATTGTTAAACCTGATTCCGTACGTGGGTCCACTCATAGGCGGAGTGCTTATGTTAACACTTACTATGACTAGTAATATTGGCGCTGATTTCAGCTCTGTAATCTTACCAAAAACCAGCTATGTAATGATCGGTTTTTTGATTGGTCAATTGGTCGATAATTTCATCTCACAACCTCGTATTTTTTCGCAAAGTGTTAAGTCGCATCCATTAGAAATTTTTCTTGTAATTATCATTGGTGGCTTACTCTTCGGAATTACAGGAATGATCATTGCTGTACCAGGATATACTGCAATAAAGGTCATTTTAAAGGAGTTTTTATCTGAAAATAAGATCGTTCAATCCTTGACGAAAAATCTATAGATTTACTTTGAATAAAAATATATTAAATACTGGTGCACAATATTTTATACTAAATAATTTAAATACTGACATCGTGTCAGTTTTATTAAAAAACGTCCTTTTTGACAAGATTTCGAACAAAGAACTCGTCGAACAGATAGAAGCTAAAAATAAGTGTAAAAAAAAGCTCCCTACCTGGTTCAATACTCCTAAAATATATTTTCCGAACAAGCTAAACATTGAACAAACTTCCTCTGAAATTACCGCTCAATATAAGTCCCAAATTGTAAGCGGAAAATCACTTATAGATTTGACTGGAGGCTTCGGAATTGATAGCTACTTTTTTAGTAAGAAAATTGACGATGTTATACACAACGAAATTGATCATAATCTTTCTGAAATTGCAACTTACAATTTCAAAATACTAGGTTCAAAAAATATTTCAAATACCGCATTTGATGCTATCAATTTCCTCAAAAATTCAAAAAAACATTTTGATTGGATTTACATAGACCCTTCTCGACGAAATGACAAAAAAGAAAAAGTGTTTATCCTCGAGAATTGTCTACCCGATGTGACCAGTAATTTAGATTTATTTTTTGATCGAGCTGAAAATATTTTGATAAAAACTGCCCCCTTGTTAGATATTAAAATGGGTATTCGCTCACTTCAATTTGTAAAAGAAGTACACATTGTTGCCGTTAACAATGAAGTAAAAGAACTTCTTTGGGTTCTCAAAAATGGGCATGTGGATGATATTGAAGTAAAGACGATCAATTTCACTAAATCTAGTAATGAAACTTTTAATTTTAAGCTTACTGATGAAAAAGCTTGTTTTTCAACCTACCAGAGTGCACAAAATTACCTTTATGAGCCTAATGCAGCAATATTAAAATCAGGAGGCTTTAAAATAATTGGGAACAACCTTAGCCTAAATAAGATTGCTGAACACACACATTTATATACATCAGAGCACTTAATAGACTTTCCAGGAAGATGTTTTAAAATTGACAAAGTTGTTCCTTACAAAAAAAGCAGCTTCAAAGAACTTCAAATAAAAAAGGCAAATATTACCACTAGAAATTTTCCCATTAGTGTTGAAGCAATTCGCAGAAAAAGCAAGATTAAAGATGGTGGTAATAACTATCTATTTTACATTAAAAACAACGATGAAATGTATCAAATTATAGTGTGCAATAAAGCATAAATTTCGTCTATAAAAAGTATTATCCGAGCAACCTATAAATAAGGCATAAATTAGCATTATTTCGAAGTATATTTTGTCATTAAACCATAGCCTAAACATAGAACTCTAACGTTCTAGAGGATTATTTGTTTAAAAAAAACAATGTGAAATATCTCACAAATTGAATGTTGTTTGTTAACGAGCACATTTTTTTTAAATGCTAATTTTTTCATGCCTGAATTACGATATCCTCAAATAACACGGTAGCTAAACGGGTAATCATAAAAAAAATAGCCATAAAACTTAACACTTCGCACTAATAAAATCTCATATTTTGTTAGTTGTATTCCAGAGATTTTTGTTATTATTACGGCTTCTTTGAGGTTTCTTTAACATTTAACTCAATCGTTAGAGGATTTCTTTAACAGTTAACTCAAGCGTTTAAGCTTAATCTCAAAGAAAACAGAAACTTAATTTAAACTAACAAACAACAAATGATTATGAATCAAAAACGAGATTACAATTCGTTAAGGCCTAAAGGAAGATTTTCTTCTTTTGGAATTGGGCTTTTATCGATTGCGATTTGTCTTGGAGCTCAATTGGCTATGGCAAATCCTGAAGCAAATTTAACTACGGTTGAATTGAACAATAGTGTTCAATCAACAATTACAGGTACGGTAACCGACGATTCTGGTTCTCCGCTACCGGGTGCTAACGTTATTGTTAAAGGAACAACAAACGGTACCCAAACAGATTTCGATGGTAACTATACCATAGAGGCAGCAAGTGATGCTACTTTAATTTTTAGTTACTTAGGTTTTCAAACCAAGCAAATAGCAGTTGATGGGCAATCAACCATTAACACAAGTATGGCTGAAGATGCTGCTGCACTTGACGAAGTTATTGTTACTGGTTATGCAACTGAAACAAAGCGTGAAACTACCGCTGCAGTTTCTATTGTTAAAGCTGAAGACTTAGCTGCAATACCTTCAAGTAACATTGAACAACAACTACAAGGTAGAGTTGCGGGTGTAACTGTATTGACAAATGGTCAAGTAGGTTCAACCTCTCAAATTCGTGTTCGTGGTTTTGGTGCCTTTGGTGGTAACGAACCGTTATACGTTGTTGATGGTGTGCCAGTTGGCTCTGTTGACTTTATTAATCCTGGTGATGTTCAAACTACTACTATACTTAAAGATGCTGCCGCTGCTTCCATTTATGGTGCAAGAGCTGCGAACGGTGTAGTTGTATTGACAACGAAGCAAGGTTCTCGTGGAGATCGTAAAACTAGAATGACTTTAGATATTTCTGGTGGTGTTACTGATCCTAATGTAGGTGGAGCTCCACAAAACTTGAATCCACAACAAATGGCAGAGTGGACACATAGAGGTTATGAGAATAACGCAGCAGCTACAGGTACAGCTGTTCAGTATTCGCATCCTCAATATGGCACTAATGCAACACCAACTTTTCCTGATTATCTTCATGCTGATGGTCAGAATGGTGTTTTTGAATCAGATATTAATTTAGCAACAATTCGTGCGAACTACGAAGCTGATCCAGATAACGTTTTCTTAATTCGTCCGAATTTAGCTGGTACAAACTGGTATAAAGAGGTTACAAGAGTAGCGCCTATTAGCCGTGTAAGTTTAGGCTTTGACGGTGGTAGTGAAAACGGTCGTTACTATATGGGTATTTCTGCTCAAAATGCAGCAGGTATCTTATTGAATAATGATTTTGCTAGATATACTGCACGTTTCAACTCTGAATGGGATGTAACGCCTTGGTTAAGTGTTGGTGAAAACTTTCAAGTTACTTACAGATCTGTTGTAGGTGGCTTTGGTGGTGGTGGTGGTATTGGTGGTGCTGATGATGAATCAGTTATCCTTTCTGCATATAGAATGCCAACAATTATACCTGTACGTGATGAATTCGGAAGCTTTGCAAGTACAAGAGCAGGTGGATTTAACAACCCACGTAACCCGGTTAGACAATTGACATTAAATGATCAAGATGATCAAAATTTTAATATTCAAGGTAATGGTAATTTATACCTTTTATTAAAGCCAATAGATGGTCTTACTATTAGATCTAGCATTGGTGGTGGCTATAGTAATTACCATTTTGTAAACTACGGTTTTAAATACCTTGGCGATTCTGAACCACAAGCAAGCAATAGCTTTGCTGAAGGAGGTGGCTATAATTTCAATTGGACCTTTACGAACAGTTTTACCTATGAAAAACTTTTTGGTAAGCACAAAGTAAAAGTATTTGGTGGTGTTGAAGCCTTAAATACTGGTGCAGGTAGAAATATCAGCGGTAATGGTATTAATCCTTTCTCTACTGATTTAGACTTTCAAAGTTTAAGTGTAGTTCAAAGTCCTAATGTAAATAGTGATCTTTTCAAAGGAGTTAATTTCTTTTCTACTTTTGGTAAGTTAGATTATAACTTTGACGAGCGTTACTATGTAACTGGTGTTATTCGTCGTGATGGTGCATCACGTTTTGGTGGCAACAATCGTTACGGTACTTTCCCTGCAGTTTCTGCTGCATGGCGTGCTATTTCTGAGCCATTCATGCAAGATCAAGATCTTATGTCTGATTTAAAATTTCGTGTAGGTTGGGGTCAAATGGGTAACTCTAACAACGTAGATCCAAACAACCAATATTCATTGTTTGCTTCAGATAGAGGAAATACTTTCTATCCGATTTCTGGTCAAAATAGTGGTGCTGATGAAGGTTTTGCACAAAGCCGTATTGGTAACCCTGATGCAAAATGGGAAACTAGTACAACTCTTAACATAGGAGTTGATGCAGCGTTCTTCAATGATAAATTAGAATTTCAATTAGATTGGTGGAAAAAAGATACTGATGACTTACTTTACAATGTGCCATTATCAGGTGTAACCGGTAATTTTGCTGCAGCACCGTCTGTTAACATTGCTAGTATGGCAAACTCAGGACTTGATTTTCTTATCGCAGGTCGTGGTAACTTTACTGAAGATATATCTTTCGACGTTACTGTAACTGGTTCTTTCTTGAAAAATGAAATTACTGAATTAGCTCCAGGCATTGATTTCTTCGATGGTCAAGCCTATAGAGGTATTCAAGCTACTAGAAACGCAGTAGGTCAACCTATTTCGTCTTTCTTCGGATATAATGTACTTGGTTATTTCAACTCTCAAGCAGAAGTTGATAGTTCACCAGCTCAAGATGGTAAAGGCGTAGGTCGTTTCCGTTACGAAGATGTAAACGGTGATGGTGCAATTACACCAGATGATAGAACTTTCTTAGGTACTGCTGTACCAGATTTTACTGGAGGTCTTACACTTAAAGTAGCTTACAAAAACCTTGAACTTGAAGGTTTCATGAACGTTTCAATTGGTAATGAATTATTCAACCAATCAAAATGGTTTACCGATTTCTTCGGAACTTTCGAAGGTTCTGCTAAAGGACTAAATGCTTTAAATTCTTGGACACCTGAGTTAGGTAACAATGCTGCTGCTCCAATTTGGGAGAGTGCATCTAACTTAAGTACAAGTGGAGCAAGTAACTCTTGGTATGTTGAAAAAGGTGATTATGCAAGACTTCAACGTTTAGCTTTAACTTATAATTTCGATCTTGATTTGGTTGAAAAAATGGGCTTCAGCAAATTGTCTATAGGTATTTCTGCCAACAACATTTGGACACTTACGAACTATAGTGGTTTAGATCCAGGAATTGGTGGTGGTGCTGATACCAACTTTGGTATTGACGTAGGTAACTACCCAGTTGCGCCGTCTTATTTATTTAACTTGTCTATCGGACTATAATCCATCGTGATAAAACTGTGATATTTATATACAAAAAATATAATATCTTTAATGAAAATTAAACTATGAAAACAATGAATAAATTTAAAAAAATGGCGGTGTTGGCCATGGGTCTCCTAATGTTTGGGGTTTCATGTAGCGACGAGTTCTTGGAGGTATTACCGACAGGATCGTTGGCTGATGCTCAAGTAGGTACCAAAGATGGTATCGAAGGATTGCTAATTGGAACCTATGCTGCGTTAAATGGAGTATTTGGAAACCGTTTTGAAGGACCTAACCATTGGGTTACAGGTTCTATAATGGGCGGTGAAGCTAACAAAGGTACTGATGCTGGAGATTATTCTACCATCAACCCTATTCAGCGCTACGAAGTAGATCCTACAAGTGGTGATTTAAACAACCTATGGAGAGGTAGATTTGAAGGGATTGCGAGAGCAAACGCTGTATTATCTGCTTTAGCCAATGCTACTGATGTTTCTGCTGCTGATGCTGCAAGAATTGCAGGTGAAGCTAGAATGTTACGTGCGCACTTCTATTTTGATTTGAAGAAGCATTTTAATAGTATACCCGTTTTTGATGAAACAATTGAAGCTGTTGATATTATTTTGATTCCAAACACAACTGAAGTATATCCGCAAATTGAAGCTGATTTACAATTCGCTTATGACAACCTACCTGCAACAACTGATGCTGGTCGTGTTAACAAATGGGCTGCTGCTTCATTAATGGGTAAAGCAAAACTATTTCAAAACAAATTTGCTGAAGCAAAAACTTGGTTTGATGATGTAATTGCAAATGGTGTTACACCTTCTGGTGAAAAGTATGCTTTACTTGATAACTATGCAGCTGTTTTCAACGCTGAGTTTGATAACAACGCTGAAGCTATTTTTGATGTTGAAGCTGCTAATAATACTGGGAGTACTCAAAACGCGAATTACTTTGATGATTTGAACTACCCGTATAATACAGGACCAGATGGCCCAGGTAACTGCTGTGGTTTCTTTCAACCAAGTATCTCTTTAGGTAATTCATTTAGAACAAGTGCAGGATTGCCGTTATTAGATAATTCTTTTAACGATGCTGCTAATGCAGTAGCTGACAACTTTACTTTTTCTCAGATTGATGGAGGTGACGAAGCTGCTTTTGTTGAAGATGCAGGTCCATTAGATCCACGTATCGATCATTCTATCGGTAGAAAAGGAGTTCAATACTTAGATTGGATTGAACATCCTGGATCAGCTTGGATACGTAGTTTCCCATATGCGGGACCTTACTCTCCTAAAAAGTATGTGTACTATAAGTCTCAAGAAAATTCATTAACTGACGGTAGTTCTTGGACACGTGGTTATGCATTAATGAATTATACTATTATTCGTTACGCTGATGTTTTATTAATGGCAGCTGAAGCAGAAGTAGAAGCTGGTTCATTAATGAAGGCTATGGAATATGTTAATATGGTAAGAGCAAGAGCTGCTAATGCTACGTTTTGGGTTAAAAATGTAGATACAGGTGATGACGAAGCAAATTATGAAATTGCTGAGTATACTTCATTTCCTGATAAAGCATATGCTACTTCTGCTGTACGTTTCGAACGTAAATTAGAATTATCAGGTGAAGGTCATGCATTCTTTGATTTAGTTCGTTGGGGAATTGCTGCAGACTACCTAAATGATTATTTAGCGTTTGAAGGTTCTAAACTTGTAACTAAGTTTGGTGGCGCTAGTTTTACAGCTGGTAAAAGCGAATACTACCCTATTCCGCAAACACAGATTGATATTCAAGGACCAGACGTTCTTACTCAGAATCCTGGGTACTAATAAAATTCCTTATTAAAGTTAAAAGCTGCTCTTACGAGCAGCTTTTTTTTGTTTCTTACCTTTCGTTCATGCATATTTGTATAGCAAATAGCAACACCAATTATAAGTACCAAATGATCTTCAAAAGCCTAATAAAGACTAAGCTAATAGTAGCTATAATTACAGCGTTCATTTTTTTAAGTTCCTGTAATGAAAAAACACCCACTACCCTATTCACAAATATTAATGCAACTGAATCTGGTCTTGATTTTAACAATCAACTTACTGAAAATGATTCGATAAATATCTTAGATAATGAATTCGTTTATAATGGAGCTGGAGTAGCTTTAGGCGATATAAACGGAGATGGGTTAGATGATATTTTTTTAGCAGGAAATCAAGTTGATAATGAGCTTTATCTAAATTTAGGAAACCTCAAATTCGAGAATATTTCAAAGCAGGCAAATATTCAAAAAATAGATTCTTTAATGTGGTCGTCAGGGGTTACTATCATAGACATAAATAACGACGGCAAACTTGACATTTACGTTTGCAATACCTTTCGAAAAGTAGAATCGCAGCGCGAGAATTTATTATACATCAACAAAGGAAACGATGCCAATGGCATTCCTAGTTTTGAAGAAATGTCAGAAGCCTACGGTGTAAATGACAATAGTTATTCTTCTCATGCTCAATTTGCAGATATTGATAAAGATGGTGATCTTGATTTATGGGTAGGCGTAAATCGTATAGAAGGTATTAATCCTAGTGAATTTAGACCGTCCGAAGATGATGGAACTTCAAAAAGTCGAGACATTCTCTATGAAAATATCCAAAATGATAGTTTAGCACATCCCATATTTGTTGATGTTTCTAAAAAAGCAGGTATTCGATATCATGGTTATAGCCACAGTACGCTAGTTCATGATTTCAATGAAGATGGATGGCCAGATTTCTATGTAGCCAATGATTTTTTAAGTAACGACCTTGTTTACATTAATAATCAAGACGGAACTTTTACCAACAGAGCCGGAGATATCTTTAAGCATTTTAGCCTCTCGTCAATGGGAAGTGATATTGCTGACATTGACAATAATGGTCGTATGGATCTCTATACTACAGAAATGCAGCCATACTACAACAAACGCAAAAAATTGTTTCAAGGTCCGAGTAGTTATTCCAAAGAGATATTCACCCGCAAATTCAAATTTGAATATCAATATACAAGAAACACATTGCAAGTGAATCAAGGGTATAATCCTGAAACACAGCTTCCAATTTATAGTGATATCGGCATGATGGCAGGAACGCAAGAAACGGACTGGAGCTGGGCGCCCTTATTTGCAGATTATGACAATGATGGTTGGCAAGATCTTTTTGTAACTAATGGCTTTCCGAAAGATGTTACAGATAGAGACTTTGGTGATTTTCGCAATACAGCAAGTAGACTAGTTAGCAAGGAGAAATTGATTGCAGCCATTCCTGAGATTAAAATACCCAACTTTATTTTTAAAAATAATGGAGATTACACATTTAAAGATAATACAGAAGCATGGGGCCTAAATTTCGGCACCTTCTCAAGTGGAGCTGCTTACGGAGATTTAGATAATGACGGAGATCTTGACTTGGTTGTGAACAATATAAACGACCCTGTTTTACTTTTAGAGAATAACACCTCTATTCTGCAACCCAATGAGCATTATCTACGGATAAAACTAAATGGGCAAGCTAAAAATAGTTCTGCAATAGGTTCTACGGTTGAAATTCACACTAAAAACGGAACTCAAAAAAAATCAGTTTTATCAGGTAGAGGCTATCTTTCGCAACCTGAACAAACGCTACATTTTGGTTTAGGAAGTACTGAAGAAGTAGATAGCATTCAAATAACATGGGCTGGTGGTACTCAGCAAAAAGTAAATATTACTTCGGTAGACACCACCTTATTAATTAGCTACAAACCAAATACAGGTTTTGTTAAAAAATCTCAGAAAGTTGATGCTCTAATGACTGAAGTATCTGAGAAACATAATTTGAATCACTTAAGTAGGGATATTGATTTTATTGATTTTAATTTTCAGCGTACCCTACCACATAAATTCTCGCAGTATGGCCCTTCGCTTTCTGTTGGAGATGTCAATGGTGATGGACTAGAAGATATTTTCGTAGCTTCCACTAGAAATTTTAAAGAAAAATGGTTTTTTCAAAAACCAGATGGGAGCTTTACACAACAAGAGGTTAGCTATAAAAAGAATGAAAAACTTGAGGAGGAAGATGCCAGTACCCTTCTTTTTGATGCAGACAACGATGGAGATTTAGATTTGTACATCGCACGAGGGTGTGGCCAATACCCAACTAACCATGAATATTACAAAGACATATTACTATTAAATGATGGCAACGGTACGTTTAGTGAATCGCCAAATGCTATACCAACTATTTTAATTAACTCATCTGCAGTTAAAGCAGCCGATATTGATCGAGATGGTGATTTAGATCTTATAGTCACGAGCAGAGTTAAACCGTTTGCTTATCCTTTAGGAGAACGATCTTATATTTTAAAAAATGAAAGTACTCCAGATAATGTCCGCTTTGTAGATGCTACTAAAGAAATTGCGAATGAGCTATTA
Organism: uncultured Flavobacteriaceae bacterium; assembly: GCA_938009735.1. Taxonomy (GTDB): domain Bacteria; phylum Bacteroidota; class Bacteroidia; order Flavobacteriales; family Flavobacteriaceae; genus Maribacter_C. The sequence goes on along the minus strand of CALLIG010000060.1, from coordinate 24,750 downwards.
ACTCCAAGGATGACCTCTGATGCCATTTGGACTGATTTTAACAATGATTTCTGGCCTGATCTCATTATTGCAGGAGAATGGGAACCAATACGGTTTTTTGAAAACAAGGAGGGCTCTTTGAAAGAAATCACAAATAATACAGGTATTTCAGAAAATCTTGGCTGGTGGAATAGCCTAGCAGCGGCTGACATTGATAATGACGGTGATATAGACTATATAGCCGGAAACTATGGTCAAAACATTAATTTTAAAGGAAGTAAAAAAGAACCTGTACGCGTTTATGCTAAAGATTTAGATAACAACGGAACCATTGATCCACTTATTTCCTATTATCTAAGAGATAGTATTGGAGTTAAAAAAGAATATTTATATCATCCGTGGCAAGATGTTACGAATCAATATGTCGGTATTCGTAAAAAGTTTAATTCTTTTGGTGAATTTGGAGCCTCTACGCTACCAGAGATGTTTTCTGATGGCTTACTAGATGATGCTACGGTATTATCATTCAATTATATGCAATCTGCAATTATAGAGAATTTAGGCAATGGTAAATTCGAAATGCATGCGCTACCATCCGAAGCTCAATTCGGACCAATTTATGGCATACTACCAAAGCATCTAGATGATGATAATAATATAGATCTTTTGATAGTTGGCAATGATTACGGCATGGAAGTACAACAAGGCAGAGCTGATGGTCTTATAGGATTAACTTTAAAAAACAATGGTGAAGGTAGCTTTGAATCAATACCAATAGAAAGAAGTCATTTTTATGTACCTGGAGACGGAAAAAGTTTAGTTTCAGTTAATCTAAATAACCAAAAATCACTAATTGTTGCTTCACAAAATAACGATTCACTTCGGGTCTTTGAACTTAACAACAAATTGCACAAAAGCCTAATTCAGTTAAAACCGAATGAGACCAAGGCAATACTAAACTTAGTAGATGGTAATAAGCAGATTCATGAATTTTATTGGGGCAGTAGCTTTCAATCACAATCAAGTAGAGCACTCCATATAAATGACACTACTAAAGAAATAATCTTCTATGACAATCTAGGTAAAGAAACCCGAAAAATCAATTACTAATAAAACTTGAAGCAGGTAAACCAGCACCGTTAAAAAGATTTGGCAATGCAGTATTATTCCAGGCAAAACGAACTTGACTAGGCTTATTTACTTTTTTACTTGACAATTCAACTTTATCATCTATGATACGAGCTGTTGCAGAGTAAAAAGTACCATCAAGACCAGCAATTTCAAAATGAGTGCCTTTTTTACCTTTAAAAAATAATCCTTCAGAGTGTTCAAAACTTACTTCAATCTTATCGTCATGAACATTTATTTCTTTAAATAAAGGTCCAAATACTTCTTCTCTTAAAACAACATATTGTTCTTTTAAAGCAATATTCGCTAATCGAAGCCCTACATCTTTTTTATTTCTTGGGTGAATATCATCAACTGTACAGATATCACTTACTACTACCATGGCAGTATTGGCTATTTTCAAAGCCCTTCTTTGTGCATCTCTAACCAATACTCCACTATTTGGTGTGTCATATTTAAATGGTGCGATTTGCACATAATAAAAAGGAAATTCATACCCCCAATTCCTCCTCCATGAACTTACCATGTCTGAAAAAAGTTCTTCATAGCTTTCGGGGTTAGCCGCGTTTGACTCTCCTTGATACCACAATGCCCCGCAATCTTAAACTGCTTTAAAGGGTATATCATCGCGTTAAATAAAATTGATGGCTCAATTGGTGCCCAAATATTCTTTTCAATTTTCTTTGCCTGCTCACTTAAATATTCGCTCTCATCAAAAACAGATTTAGGGGTCCAAACTTCAGCACTTGTAGCACCCCAACTTGTATCAATAATCCCAATAGGAATATTTATTTCTTCTTGAAGCCTTCTTGAAAAGAAATAACCTATCGCTGTAAAATCTTGCATACTTTCAGGAGAACAAACTACCCATGACCCCGAAAGATTATCTTGTTCAGAAGCAGATGTTCTTTTATCGACACTAAAAAATCGAATATTTGGGTGGGTGGCGTTTTTAATTTCTTCCTCAGCATTATCTATTCCCAAGTTGGCACTCCACTCCATATTAGATTGCCCAGAACATAGCCACACTTCGCCAATCAATATATCGTTTAAAAATATATCGTTGGTTTTTCCTTTGATATGAATAGAATAAGGCCCGCCTGCTTTTGGTGTATTAATTGAAAGCTCCCATTTCGTGCTTAAAGGAGTGATTACTTTATACTCTTGATTATTCCAACTTGTTGTAACCGTAACTTCTTCTCCTAAATTTGCCCAACCCCATATTTCTACCTCAGCATTACGTTGAATGACCATATGATCCGTAAAGATGTTAGAAACTACAACGTTGGCATTTGATAGTAAACTAAAAAAGAAAAAACTTACTATTAAAAATTGTCTGTTACTTTTCATTTTTCAATAATTAATGTTCCCCTTTATGTTTGAAATCTCCAAAACGATATTTTACCGTTCGCTTCAAGGGAATATTCATTCCATTTGTTCTTTCTAACCAGTCGTAAATAGCTGTAGACATTTCTTTTGCAATAGCCTGTTTGTCAGGATCTGCAATAAGATTGTACATTTCTTCGGGGTCATTTTTTATATCGTATAATTCGTTACGATCCCAAATACCTTGAAATTTCATGTATTTATATTGATCGGTGCGCATGCCAAATACGGTAGGTGTCATGGGGAAGTCATACTCCCAATAATATTCATAGAAGACTTCCTTTCTTGTTGGTGTATCGGTATCACCTGTTAAAATTGGAATAAAAGAAACTCCCGGCATATTTGCTGGTTGAGCTATTCCTGCCTCTGCCAAAACTGTAGGACCTATATCTATGTTTTGAACCATTTGTTCTGGTGTCTTTCCCCCTTCAAATAATTCAGGACACCGAACCAATAAAGGCACTTTTACCGACTCTTCATAAAAATGACGCTTATCAATCAAGCCATGTTCACCCCAACTAAATCCATTGTCACCCATATATATCACAAGTGTAGATTCATCAAGGCCTTCCTTTTTTAAATAATTCATCACCGTACCAACACTCTCATCTACACCCAGTAAAGTTTCACAGTAATCAACAACCATGTCATAAATACCACGATTCTCATGATACATATAATCAACGCCATGCCAACTAACACGTTGATCAGCAACCCATTGCGGCCATTTTAAATCACGGTATGCTCCAGTTTTAGTTTGTTCATAGGTTGCAGGTAAAGCAATACGCTTGCCTTTGTATTTTCCTTTGTGACGTCTTGCTGGTTTAAAACCAGCATGAACTGCTTTATGCGATAAATACATAAAAAATGGTTTTTTCTTATCTCTTTTATCTAACCAATCAAGCGCATGTTCTGTGAGTAAATCAGTAATATAAGTAGAGTCTTTATATGCTGTTCGTTTTCCATTTATATTCAAAGTTGGGTTATAGTAAACCCCTTGACCTGGAAAACTTTCCCAATGTGTAAAGCCAGGTTGTGGTTCGTCTCCATGATCGCCCATATGCCATTTACCAAAAAAACCAGTCTGGTATCCTGCTTTTTCAAGATGTTGCGGAAAATAAGTCAAATTACCAGGGTCAGGTGCTTGGTTATCAACTATTGTATGTGCATGTGAAAACTGTCCAGTTAAGATGGATGCTCTACTAGGCGAACATAATGAAGTTGTGACAAAAGTGTTTGGCAAATAAGCTCCTTCTGCAGCGAGCTTATCCATATTCGGGGTTTCCAACCAGGGAACTTTTCCTGTAAATCCCATGTAATCATAACGATGATCATCTGTCAATATGAAAATTACATTTCTAGGCTTCTTTTTTTTGACTGGATCGGGCTCCGTATTTGCAGAAATTAATCCTGTAAATAGAAAACAAAAAATTAAAAAAGGAAGAGCTTTTGTAAACTTCATATGACTGGTTTTTATTTGGTGGTGTAGCCTATGAAAATACGAATTTCTTTGGAATCAATTCCAGTCGTTCTGTAAAATTATTTTAGCTTTAATCTTTACGCTCTTGTTCCATAAACCAATCGTAGAGAGCTTCGGTTTTATAGGCTTGAGTCCAAGAGTTATGACCTACACCTGGGTATCTAGTGAATTGAACATCATAGCCCATTCCTTTTAATCGATCAACCATATTTTCTGATTCTGATATCGGAATTGATTTATCCTCTTCACCATGAAAAACCCATATGGGCATTTTCTTATCAATCCAAGCGGCATAGGGTACTGGAGTCATTCCACAAACTACCGCCAGGGCAGCAAACTTATCAGGATATTGAACAGCCATTTCCCATGCGGCTCCCCCACCCCTACTCAATCCAGTTAAATAAATTCGTTTTTGATCTACGCGATTGCTTGATACAATACTGTCTAGTAATTGATCCACAGCACGTGTATTCCACCATTTTTTCTGATACGGATTTTGAGGTGCTAATATTAAAAAAGGAAATTGCTTTCCATCAACAATCATTTTTGGTGGTCCACTTCGCTTTATTGAAACTAAGCTATCACCAGATTCGCCGCCACCATGGAGGAATAATAAAATAGGGAATTCTTTATTTGCCTCAAGCTCGTAATCATCTGGATAATATAGATAGTAACTTAATTTTTCAGAGGTTACTGTTTCTAATTCTCCATCTATTAAGTTCGGTGTTGACTGAGCTGCACAACTTTGCAAAAGCATCATATAACACAACAAGTAAATATATTTTTTCATGTATCTGGATAAGCCATTTAAAAAATGAAGATACAAAAAAGGCATCCCTTTAGGACGCCTTAATTTATTTATAAGTCTTTAGTACTTTACAGATCTACTTGATATATTAACGATACAAGGTAAAATGACCCACATATCTAATTTTACTTTTGTCATTTGCGTTTATCACATACCAATAGTCACCAGATGGCAAAGGATTTCCTGTATCGTTGTAATTTCCATCCCAACTTTGGACTTGATCTAATTCTTCTACGACTCTACCGTATCTATCATAGATCTTCACATCAATATTAGGGAAAAACTCTCGATTTTTAGGCGCCCATACATCATTGTTATTATCTCCATCAGGTGTAAAGAAATTAGGAATATCTAACATCCCTGTAAATTCAAAAGGTATGGTCACCATAGCAACACAACCACCTTCATCTCTTACTTCGATATTAACAACGGTACTTTCATTAGTTGTATAAACAGTTTCAATACCTGTAGATTCACCTTGGAAAAAATATTCATAGTTACCAAATCCACCTTCAGCAAAAGCAGTTACTTCATTAGGTCCTGTTTTGGTAGCCGTTAAAATCAAAGGCTCATATTGTAATGTTGTAAACATAACAGAATTGGTACAACCGTTCTGATGATAAATATATACCGTATGATCGCCCGCTGGTAAATCACCCCAAGTAAAATCAGTACCAGCATTAGCACTTATCGCATCCGTTGGATCAATTGGGTCTAGTGCAAATAACAGATCTGAGATTAAGCTGTCATCTGTCATCCTAACCGTTGATGTACTAGAAGGAAAAATACCCTCACAACCATATAGCACTTCTGCTTCAGCGGTAAGGTCAACACCTATTTCAATAGGTACGACTACCTCGCCTGGACATAAATTAGCATCTTGAACTAGAATAATATAAGTTTCACCACCAATTAAATTTTCAAAATATAAATTATCATTACGTACAAATAATTCGCTTCCATCTGAATTTGGGCCGATTATCTTAGTTTCATAATATGTTGCAAAAGTTGAAGCATCAACAAATGGTGTACCACCTGTTATAGATATTGTGGCTGTTCCATCTTCAAAACCAATACAAGTTTCTGGTGTCGAATCAACTAATGTTGCATTTAAAACTTCAGGCTCTATAACATCTATCATTGCTCTTTCAAAACAACCGTTTTCATCTTGAATTAACACCTCGTAACTACCTGCCGCCAAATCTTCAAATGTGTAAATACCAGGAGTTGTTGGCTCACTAAAGAATTCATTAAAATTAGGAGCTATTGCAAATTGTATTAGACCTATACCTCCACTTGTAACTTCAAATGTTACCGAACCATCGGCTTCCCCGTTACAACTAACAGATGTTGATGTTGGTGTATAAAGTATTGGATCGGGGCGAACTATTTCAAATGGGCCGGCAATGTCGCTACATGTGGCACCACTAGTAACTGCAATATAATAATCTGCGCCTTGAGGCAATCCTTCGAAAGTACCGTTATCTTGAGGTCCTCTAAATACTGTCGCTGAAGCTGCAGGACTGAAAGCGTCAACTGGGTCACCATTGTATAATGTAAACATCTCACCACCTACACCACCATTGATAAATGATTCAATTCGACCGTCAAGCTCAGATGCACAAGAAATATCATCAGGTAAATTTGGCAATAAAGTAATTCCAGACGCATCGGTCATTGTTACACCATTCGAACGAACAGGCAAACAAGTATTAGAAGCATTTTTCTTGCGGACATCATATTGATATAAAACACCGGCAGTACCTGGAATTAAAAGAGAAGCACTAGCCGGTAAATCGGCATATACACCTACTTGAACACCATTTTCAAAAGAAACAAATTCATAAGTAAAAGCAGCATCTGGATTTTCAACAAATAAACGCATTTCTCCTAAACCTCCACAACCAGGTACTCTTGTTTGAACTAATCTTGGTTCAATTGGTGGTGGCGGACTCACTAAATAAGGTACGGTTACAAAGGAACATTCATAGCTTGAAGTCACCTCAATAGCATACCAACCGCCGCTAATAAAACCACCACTAGTACCAATAAAGGTTGGTGTATTTTGCAATCCGCTTGATGAAGCGATATCTGTATTGTCGTTACTATTTAAATATAGAAGTCTATAGGTATAACCCGCGCCAAGGAAACCACCCGAAGCGCCTGCTGTTGCAGTAATTGCATCACCAGATGTTGGGTCAAAAGCTTCTAATATTGCATTGTTACCGTTTGGACATTGTAACGCTAAAGGCTCTCTTATACCGGCATCAATCTGCGGTACAATTGGTAAATTAATATCGAATGTATCTGTACAACCTTCAACATCACGAATCTCGACGCGATAATCACCGCTTGATAAATTTTGGAATTCATGAGTATTAGAGTATGCTACAACCTCAACATAACCAGATCCACTATCTTGTAGCAATCGATATTCATATGGGGTTGTATCCCAACCACCGACACCGGTAGCTTCGATAACTCCAGTATTATCATTGCAACTCACATTACCTACAGGAACTGCAGTTACGTCAAGTACCCCATTAGGAGTTCTGATTGTGGCAATATTACTATCACTTGAACAGAATGGCATACCAGTAGAAGTAACTTCCACAAAGAAATTACCACCAGCAAGACCGGTAATTAGTTCTGGATTGTTTGCCGTATCTAAATTACCTGTCGCAATAGGTGTTGTTTTAGTTGGATCGCTTCCGCTATAAACTGTATAAGAATATAGCCCGGTATAATCAGTTACTTCGATTGACAATTCACCATCACTTCCTCCAAAACATTGTATTGGGTTTGCTTCTGCAATAACAATTGTTGGTTGAATAGGATCTATTACAGTATGTATTGGCATTGGATAAGCACAGCCGCTAGGCAGATTATCTTGTACCTCAAACAGATAGTCGCCAGATGCTGGCAAAAATACATCTACATAATTATTACCTGCTGTATTAGTAACAGGTGCAACAGGAATAGCTGAAACTGTAGTAACTGTAAAATCAGTAGTACCTATTACTTCGATACGAACTCTTTCTGGATCTCTACAATTTAATAGATCTGTTTGTACAATAGAAGGAATAACATCTAAAGGAGGACTTATAGGTACACTTGCGGTAGTTTGACATCCGTTATCATCAATAGCATAAACAGTTATGTTTTGTGTGCTACCATTATCAACAATTTCGAAAGTATTACTCGTTTGATAATTCTCAAAACCAGTTATACTATATCTATAATTTGTTGGTGTACCAGCACTAGTAATCGTTGCAGTTACAATTGAAGAACTAAATCTATTAGAACCAGACTCGCAGGTAAAAGGTGTTGCTGCTGCTGTAATTGTAAATATAGGCGGCTCTGAAATTACTAATTCTCCTGATAAATCAGTACAGTTTCTCGTTGAAACAACCTCAACTTCATAACTACCTGGTGTCAAATCTGGAAATGATCCAGAAGCATTATTTGCAATTACGGCTCTAGTTACAAAATCCAACAAACGATAATCAATTGGACCATCGAAATCAGTACCAGCCTGAAGTACAATATCAATACTACCATCACTATCACCATTACAAGATATGTTTTCTGGTGTAGTAGGCATTATAACTGGCGGAATAGCAGCATCTAAAGTAATATTGGACACCGTAAAAGTACAATTTGAAACACCGTCAGTTACATCTCTATCAGTAACTAACACTTGGTATGTTCCTGGTGTTACACCAGTAAAAACAGGGTTGTCAGATTGTATTATTGGTCCAACACCTGTTCCTAAGTAATTAGTACCTGTAAGTTCATAATCAAAATTACCACTACCACCATTAGGTATTATAGTTATCGCACCGTCAGCATCATTACATGTAGATTCAGTACTAAAATCTCCTGATGCAGAAATAAATTCAAAAACATCTGCAGTTCCTTGACTTGTACAACCATTTGCATCAATAACATTTACTATATAATTACCTGGAGTATTTACAACATAAGTAGCCTCCCAGAAAGCACCAACAATAGTTGGGAATCTTGTGTCACCACCCAATGTAAATCTAGGAGTATCAACAGTAGAAGGAACACGCACAATAATATCAAAAGATGGCGATGCAACTGCGCATTGATTATCAACTGCAAAAATTGGCACAGGCAATGCTGGGTCTAATGGAATGATTTCAGCAATTGCGAAAGAGGTACAACCGGTAGCATCTTGAACATAAACATCATAATTTCCAGCTGGGCCAAAAAACGTAGTGCTTGGTGTAAAATCTCCTGGTGTTGGAATAGCTCCAACCGTCATAAAAGCAAAATTATAAGGACCTCCACCACCACCATTTCCTTGAACAGTAATTGAACCATTCGAAGTACAATTGGCAGGGTTTGCACTTAAAATATCTATTGCTGGTAAGTTCTGTAATATAGTTACCGCGGTAGCATCACTACAATTATCAGTAAGATCTGTTACAATGATTTGATAATTACCTGGTAATGCTTCGTAAGTACCAGAATGAACTGGTGATACATTTGTCGGAGATTCAATCGTTATACGTGTTCCGTCATCTGTATTTAGTACTTCTACGATCAAATCACTATTCGGCAAGAAACCTGAAATATCATAACTAATCTGTCCGAAACGATTTACATCACAATATCCTGGCGTAGTAGCCGCAGTAACATCTAAGGTAGATGGGCCTTCAACAGGAGGAATTTCTTCTAAATACACACAACCAGTACCTACATCAGTAACTTCTACAGTATACGTCACACCAAATTGTAAACCTATAAATGTATGTCTTCTTGGAGGGATATTTGGAGTTACCGGGGCAGCTGGGTCATTCTCTAATCGAATTAAGAATGGTCCTACTCCACCAAATATCTCTACTGTATTACTAAATCCAGTAATATCACAAACTGGTGTTACAGGATCTGGAACTACTGTTAGGTTTGTTTGAATAACCGTAACTGCATCTATATCTCTACAACCCAAAGCGTCAATAGTCACTATAGAATAATTGCCTGGTGCTAGGTTTGCAAAAGTCGTTGTTGTACTGGCAGTTGGTCCTGTTCTTGTAATCTCTACTCCAAATTCATCTTGTAATATATAGGTGAAGTTAGCGGTTCCGCCTGTTACATTTGTTACATCGATCGAGCCCTCTAATGTACCAGAACTACATATTGCTAGATTTGAAACAACAGTCGCATCTGGCGGTGGTGTAGCATCTAAAGGAATAGTAACTGAGGCAGGTAAAGTTTCACAACCTCTTGAATCACGAACTGAATAAGGATATGTATTACCAGCTATTAAATTCGAAAAAGTAGCTTGAGTACCCCAACCTGTATTATTAAAGTTAATTTCATATGCAGGAACACCACTTGTTGCATCAGGGGTAATTGTTACAATTCCATTATTTGTTTGACCACAACTAGCTGGAGTCACCACTACTGTTGGCGGATCAATAGATTGTGGTGGGTTTAATGTAATAGGATTTGATTCTGCAATACAACCTTCATTATCAGATACTCTGAAAATATAGTCGCCAGGAACGCTTGTATTAAAAGCAAATGTATTGGTTGTAAAAGGAGTAGAAGCACTAAATGTTACACCATTATCTGTACTTACCTCGTATGATTTAGGAGTAGTACTTGATAAATAACCTCCAGTAACTTGAACCGTTATTTCTCCATCAGCAGCACCACATGGTATCTCACCTGTGATACTAGTATTAACTCTTAATTGAGGGCGTACTGTTAAGTTAACTGAGGCGGAACAATTATTACCGTCTACTACTTCAATAGAGTAACCACCTGGGCTAAGGTTTGTAAATGTACCACCAGCCTGCAAAGGACCTCCGTTAATTCTAAATTGGTGTGTGCCAATTGCAGCAGAACCAGCAGTTGAAGTTACCACCATAGTTGCTCCCGTACCTGGAACATAACAAAAGTCAGAAGCCACATTATCTAGTGTAATAGTTGGAGCGTCTATTGGAGTTAAGTCAAATGTCATGCTATCTGAACATCCTTCAGCATCAGTAACAGATAGCGTATAAGTTCCTGCTAACGAAAGATTACCAAAAACGGGTCCCGCTTTAGGTCCAACCGTTGTTCCACCACCAGGGTACACTAAGGTAAATCTATTATTTCCCCAACCGCCTGTAGTTTGCGCAACTACTCTTCCTAAATTACCATTTGCACAAGTCATTGCTGTTACAGTAGCTGTTAAGTCTAAAGCAGATGCTGGTTCTTGTACTGTAAAGTTAGCTGTATCAGTACATCCGGTATCAACATCGGTAATTGTAATGGTATAAGTTGCAGGGGCCAAACCAGTAATAGAAACTTCGCCAGCATTTTGTGGAGCGCTTTCAGGAGCTCCATTTATGTTGTAGGTATAATTATTAGCGAATCCATCTATTAAAAAAGCACCAGAACCATCTGCAGCACCAAAACATACTTGCGTATCACCACCTGATTTAACTCTAGCACGAATAGTACTAACTATAGCTGGAGAATACCCTTCTGTATAGGTACAATTATTCGCATCTGTAATTTGAAATATATAAGATTGTGTTGCGTCAAGACTAACAAAAGTGTCACTACCACCATTATTAATGGTTGATGGACTTATAATAGAATAGTTAGTAATCGCTACATTACTTGTTGGCACCAATTGTAAGTCAACAGTACTTGCGGCACAATTACTATTGGTTGCAATAAAATCAATATCTGTAGGCGGATCAACATCTAAAATATCTATTGCTGTAAGTGCTAGCCGACACCCACCGCCATCTTCAATCATAGGGGTATACGTACCCGGAACCAAACCAGTAAAAGATGTAGTTGCACTAAAATTTAATCCGTCTATACTAAAAACATAACCACTACCAGATCCACCACTAGCTGCTCCAAAATCTATTTGTCCGCCAATTGTGCCACCAGATCCATCACAAGTTCTATCCGCTACCTTAGTTGCAGAGCCTGAAATTACGCCTACGTTTGTTACTGTAATAGCTGGTAAGGTCATTGTACATTCAAAGCCACCTTGCTGATACCGAACTTCAATGTTATTATAGGTACCTGCCGGGACAGAAATTGAAGGATTAGTATCCCATGGATCAATTGCATTCACGCGATACGATAAGTTGTATCCATTTGCATTAACCACATTAAAATTGATTCTTGCACCACCATTTGAACATGTACCATCAACTCCGGCTGCCGTCACATCAGGAGGAGAAAGATTTTCCACATTTGATGATGCGGGAATAGTACAGCCATTACTGTCTGTAACTATAAAATCATAAGTTCCTGCTGTAGTAACGTTATACGTTGTTGAACCTGTAAAGGATGGTTGTATAGGGCCTCCATTAACCGTAAAGGTATATGGAGCTGAACCACCAGTTACATTTAACGTAATATCTACATCAGTAATAGTTGAACAACCAAAACTACTATTCACTTCAGTTGAAGCATCTAATGCTGCTAAACCATTTCCGATAGTAATTGGGTTTCCACTCGTATCTAAATTTTGACGAGGCGGATCAATTCCGTTTAAAGGATCACCAGTACATTGTTGAGTCTCCACTTGAACAGTATAAGTTCCAACACCTACTGCAGCGAACGTATAATTGTCTGCTGGTAAAAATGCAGTAAATTCTTGAGCTGTACCTGTATTATCAAGCAATGTATATTTATAAGGACCTGGTACGGTATTATTAACATTAACTGTGATGCTTCCCGTTTCTCCTGAACAAGCTACATCAACAAAAGTTGCTTCAATAACCATGTCTTGCTGTTCAATAACAATAGGCTCATAAGGATATTCGCAAGCTCCCGGAGTATTTTGAAGTCTTGCTTTTACGTTGTAGGTACCTGGTGTTAAATTATCAAACATAGGTCCTTGCCATGGGCCAAAACCACTTCCACTATCGATACTAAATTCATAGGCGCTTGAAAGACCTGTAATTTGAATACGACCATCAACGCCACAAACGAAATCTGTTTTCACATAAGTTTGGGTAATCGTACTTTTTGTAACTTCAAAATAATACCAAGGTCCAGTACCATCAGCTCTTACTCGAAATTCTGCTCCAGTTCCTGCTGGTATAGTACTTGCGTCTATAGAAAACGTTTGTCCTCCTCCCACAGAAGAAAAAGTACAACTTCCGCTTGGGCATGGTGTATTTACATCAGGTGTACATCCACCTGTAACTTGTTCCCATTCTACACTTCCAAATGGGGCGCCTGCCAAAGAAATTGTTCGATCATCAAAATCACCGCAAAGACTAAACCTTGCTACGGTACTTCCATCATCTGCACATGTTACTTCTTCATCCGCTCCTTGAATGATAGTCATAAACATGGGCATGGCAGAAGCCTTGGCCTTATTTTTCGTTGTTTTGTTAATTTGAGTATTTGGTGAAGTGGTGACATCATCCTCTAGCGTCGAAACTACTTCGGTAATGAAAGTGTATACCGATGTTTTCGCAATGGCTGAAGTGCCGATTACCGACAGAGCCAATATCAATAGGACATACAAGACGTACCTCGATTTTTGTGGGAGCATAGGTTAAGTCGAATTTGGGTAAGAATACTAGCAATTGGGGATCACCGTATTCTAGGGTGTAATTCTTTCAGCTTATAAATTCTGTTTATATTTATACCTTATAACATACTTCTAACGCATTGATATGAAAAATAGTGTACTCTTTGTAAGTTTATTCATCGCCGCAATCAATTTGTCTTGTGCGCAAGACACAGAAAATCAGGTAGATACACCTGAAAATATACCATTTACAGCAGAATTATTATTCGATGAAATGCAGGTTCCATGGGGAATGACCTTTTTGCCTGATGGAGCAATGTTGGTAACTCAAAAATCTGGCGAATTATGGCACTTCAAAGATGGAGCAAAAACAGTCATTTCGAATGTACCTGAAGTGTATACAAGAGGTCAAGGTGGATTGCTTGATATTGAGTTACATCCTGATTATTTGACCAACGGTTGGATATACATTTCATACGCTTCATCTGAAGGGGAAGAAAAAGGAGGTCACACGGCTCTTATGAGAGCAAAATTAGAAGGTAATACACTAACTAACAACGAATTACTATACAAAGCAGGACCTAACACAACAAAAGGTCAACATTTTGGTTCTCGTATTGAATTTGATAACGATGGATATCTATTTCTTTCTATTGGAGAAAGAGGGGCTAGAGATGAAAATCCGCAAGATATTTCAAGAGATGGAGGAAAAATATATCGTTTTCATGCAGATGGAAGCATCCCAGAAGACAATCCATTTTTTGGTACACCAAATGCTAAAAATGCTATTTACAGTTACGGACACCGAAACCCACAAGGTTTAGTGAAACATCCTACAACCGGAGAAATTTGGGATCACGAGCATGGACCAAAAGGTGGTGATGAAATTAATGTTATTCAACCAGGTAAAAATTACGGGTGGCCTCTTGTCACTTTTGGCGTTAATTATAGTGGAACAACCATAACAGAAAAAACAGAAATGGAAGGTATGGAACAACCTATTCACTATTGGCTTCCTTCTATTGCACCAAGTGGAATGACGTTCGTAACTACAGACACTTATGGAAAATCATGGAATGGCAGCTTATTGGTTGGCTCTCTTAAATTTCAATATTTAGAACGTTTAGAAATGGATGGTCATAAAGTAACTAAACGCGAAAAATTGGCTGCAGATATTGGCCGCGTAAGAGATGTTAAAGAAGGTCCAGATGGATTTATTTATTTAGCGGTTGAAGGCAAAGGAATTTATAAACTAGTACCCAAGAGCTAATATGAAAATTTTCGTTTTATTTTATTTGGCTGCTATAGTGTTCATTTCGTCGTCGTTATTTCAAGATCCGACGCTTGAAGAAAGTATGAAGCGTGGTAGTGAAATTTATGCTGATTTTTGCGCTACCTGCCATTTGGAAAAAGGTGAAGGTGTTGCAAATACTTTTCCGCCACTAGCAGGATCAGACTATTTAAAAGAACAGCGTGAAGCTAGTATTCAAGGTATTAAATATGGTCAAAGTGGTGAACTCGTTGTAAACGGCGTAACCTATAATGGCGTTATGACACCAATGGGTTTAGAAGATGAAGAAGTGGTTGATGTCATGAATTTTATTTCAAATTCTTGGGGGAATTCTTCGGATAAAATAGTGACACTTGAAGAAGTTGAGGTAATTCAAAAAAAGTAGCGCCTTACATTCCAGCATCTAATGCAGCTTTTACCGAACCATGCTTTTTAAGCATTTCAGAAGCTTCAGAATATGTAATTCCTAAACCTTCTACAACATAACGAACTCCGCGGTCAACAAGCTTTACGTTACTTAATTGCATATTGATCATCTTGTTGCCCTTTACTCGTCCTATTTTAATCATCAAGGCTGTAGAGATCATATTCAATACTAATTTCTGAGAAGTACCACTTTTCATTCGTGTGCTACCTGTAATAAATTCTGGACCTACATTTACTGCTATTGGAATATCAGCAGCATTTGGCAATGGAGAACCGGGGTTGTTCGTAATACCAGCTGTTAATAAGCCATTTGCTTTCGCTTCGTTTATACCACCAATTACATACGGTGTTGTTCCAGATGCTGCAATACCTACGACTACATCTTTAGAAGATATATTATGTTTTTGTAAGTCCTTCCAAGCTTGTTGACCATCATCTTCAGCATTCTCAACTGATTTTCGTATTGCTGTGTCACCACCAGCAATTAAGCCTACCACTCTTTCATGTGGTAATCCAAAAGTTGGAGGAATTTCTGATGCATCTAAAATACCTAGTCTACCACTCGTACCAGCACCAATGTAGAAAAGACGCCCTCCCTCAACAAAACGTTCCGCTAAAGCATCTACCAATTTTGTAATTTGAGGAATGACCAAAGCGACAGCATCCGCTACTTTTTGATCTTCTTCATTCATTTTTGATAAAATAGATGTGGTATCTAATTGTTCTAAGTTATCGTGATTTGATGGTGTCTCTGTAATTTTTATATATTCCATTATAGTAGTCGAATATCGTGGTTTCTAAAAAGGTTTAATAGTTTGTCTTCCGGCTCCAACTCTGTAATCATTGTATTAATGGAGTTTATATCACAGGTTTTATAACGATGTTGCGAATTCAATTTTTCTGAAATGCATAAAAGTACCGTTTTCTTTGCTGCCTTTATTACAGCTTTCTTAAGTTGTACAATATCCCAATCAAATTCAGTAAGTCCGTATTTAGAATCTACATAACCTGTTCCTATAAAACTGTAGTCAACTTTGATCTCTGATAAATTATGAATTGTATTTGCTCCAATAGATATTTGAGCATCTTTTGAAATCTCACCTCCGATAAAAATAACCGTAACATTAGGTTTTGAAGAGAGTTCCATCGCAACGGGCAAACTCAAAGTAAAGCAAGTAAATTCAAGATCTAAAGGAATCAATCTTGCCAATTCTAGGCAAGTAGTTCCGCCGTCAATAAAAATAACCGATCCATCTGTTAATAGCGACAATGCCTTTTGCGCAATTTTGGTTTTCTCCTGAAGGGCGTAAATATTAGTATTTCTTGTGCTACTTGTTGTAAAACCAAGAGAAATTGCACCACCATGAACTTTCCGAAGCTTTTGGTCTGCATCAAGTTCTTTTACATCTCTTCGCACCGTATCAATAGAAACATCAAGTGTTTCTGCTATATCGGTCAATAGTATTCTATTGTGAAGATCTACTTCATTTAATATAGTCTGCTGCCGTTCTTCTTTTAACATCAATTTTTATTGAAGTTACAAAGGTAATAAAATAAATAATATGCTGCTTTTAGCCGCATTTTAGATAAAAAATTAGACTAAATCCATAAAAAATGCAATAAACAGCAAAAATAATTGGATGAAACAGCAAATTGTCGAATTATTTTTTACATTTGTATTTAACTGTGTGTTCGAACACACTTTTTACATAGAATCGGAATATGGAAACCATTGATAAAAAATCAAACCTAGATATCACCTATAAACCTATAGGTAAATTTGAAGAAACTCGTTTTGAGAAAATTCATAATGTAATTTTTTCTAATTCGAACGATGCATCTATTCGAGTTGCTGAAGAAATAGCTGGTTTAATTAAAAAGAAACAAGCCAAAAACAAACATTGTGTTTTAGGTTTGGCAACTGGTTCATCTCCTATTCGAGTTTATGAAGAACTAGTTCGAATGCATCAAGAAGATGGACTGAGTTTTGCTAATGTGGTTACTTTTAATCTAGATGAATATTTGCCCATGGAAAGAGATAACATGCAAAGTTATTTTTACTTTATGCATGAACATCTTTTTAATCATGTTGATATTCTTTCAGAAAACATACATATTCCTGATGGTACAACAGAATACGAGTCTGCGGTCGCTTATTGTTTATCCTATGAGAAAAAAATAAAAGGATTTGGCGGACTTGATTTTCAACTCTTGGGTATTGGTAGAACTGGACATGTTGGCTTTAACGAACCAGGATCTCACTATAATTCTGGCACCAGAGTTATTACTTTAGATCATATTACAAGAGTAGATGCAGCACCTGCTTTTTTAGGTATTGACAATGTACCAAGAAAGGCAATTACAATGGGAATTTCTACTCTTCAGAGTGCTAAAAGAATAGTTCTTCTAGGTTGGGGCCAGAATAAAGCAACCATCATAAAAGAAACTATTGAAGGACAGATTTCCTCGCAAGTACCGGCCACCTATTTACAAAATCATAGCAACTGCACCTTTGTTTTAGATACTGGCGCTGGTAGCGAACTGACTCGTAATAAAACACCGTGGTTAGTAAGGCCTTGTGATTGGACAGAAGAACTAACTGCAAAAGCAATGGTTTGGCTATGTGGCAAAACAGAAAAAACTATTTTAAGCTTAACGGATAAGGACTATAATGATAATGGTATGGCAGATTTGCTAACCCTACAAGAATCTTATGATCTAAATATTAAAATGTTCAATCGCTTACAGCATACAATTACAGGTTGGCCTGGTGGAAAACCGAATGCTGAAGACTCTAGCAGACCTGAACGGGCAGAGCCAGCTAAAAAACGAGTAATTATATTTAGTCCACACCCTGATGATGATGTTATTTCAATGGGCGGAACTTTTGATAGGTTGGTAGAACAAGGTCACGAAGTTCATATTGTTTATCAAACTTCAGGCAACATTGCAGTATCCGATACTGATGCAAGAAAATATGCAGAAATAGCAAAAAGAATACACCCATCTGATGAAGCACAGTTGATTATTGATTCTATTAATGCTAAAAAGGAGAGTAATTTTGATTCATCTGAAGTGAGACAGTTAAAAGGAAATATTAGAAGAGGAGAATCTTATGCCGCTACAAGATATATGGGCTTAGAAGACTCAAATGTGCATTTCTTAGATTTACCATTTTATGAAACTGGCACAATAAAAAAGAATAATTTATCAGAAGCTGATATCATAATTATGATGGATATCATTAAGCAAATAGAACCACATCAGGTTTTTGCTGCTGGCGATTTGGCCGATCCGCATGGCACACATAAAGTTTGTTTAGATGCTGTTTTTGAAGCCATGGAAAAATTACAATCTGAATCTTTCATGAAAGATTGTTGGTTGTGGTTATATCGCGGAGCTTGGCATGAATGGGATATCAATGAAATAGAAATGGCCGTACCTATGAGTCCAGGACAAGTTTTAAAGAAGCGAAATGCTATCTTCTGCCACCAATCACAAAAAGACGGAGTGATGTTTCAAGGAGATGATTCTAGAGAATTTTGGATGCGTGCTGAAGAGCGAAATAGAGATACTGCTAAAAGATATAATGCCCTCGGCTTATCAGATTATGCAGCTATGGAAGCTTTTGTTCGTCACAAGTTTAAATAAGCCTATAAACACAAATAAAAAGACCTATTTTTAATATTAAATAGGTCTTTTTTATGAGTATGAATAAATTCATAATATTCTTCTTTATTGTCTCCCTTACGATTAGTTCTTGTTCGGTTTTTAAACCTAAACCTCAACCCAGAACTGAATTTCGAGGTTTTTGGGTAGCTACTGTTGTAAATATCGATTGGCCAAAAAATGGTAATGATGCAATAGAAAAACAAAAGGCAGATTACCTTAAAATCTTAGATTTTTACAAAAACCTAAACTTCAATGCGGCGATTGTTCAAATACGAACGGCTGGCGACGCTTTTTACAAATCTGATTATGCACCATGGTCAAGATTCTTAAATGGTGAGGAAGGAAAATTCGACCCTTCTAAAGAACATATTTTAGATTGGATGATTACTGAAACCCATAAAAGAGGTATGGAGTTTCATGCATGGCTCAACCCCTATCGCGCTACTTTTGATTTAAAAACCGAACGATTAAGTGCTACACATGATTTCAATACGCACCCTGAATGGATGTTGAAATATGGTAAGAAGTACTATTACGATCCAGGATTGCCAGAAGTACAACAAAGAATGGTTGCTATAATTGATGAGATTGTAACTAATTATGATATCGATGCCATCCATTTTGATGACTATTTTTATCCTTATACCATAAAAGACGAAGTTTTTAAAGATTCTATTTCCTACTATAATTGTGCAAAACCAGATCAATCTTTGGGCGATTGGCGACGCAGTAACATTGATTCTTTAATAAAAAAGAGTCATGATATTATTAAAACCAGGAAACCATGGGTACAATTAGGTGTGAGTCCGTTTGGCGTTTGGAAAAATAAATCTACAGATGAAAGAGGTTCAGATACTAAAGCCGGACAAACTACATATGAAGATTTATATGCGGATCCTTTGCTGTGGATGGAGGAAGGCTGGCTCGACTATCTTATTCCTCAAGTATACTGGAGTATGGAGCTTTCTGTGGCTTCACACCGAAAAATAGTAGATTGGTGGTCAAACAACAGTCAAAACACCAATTTATATATTGGTAACGGCCCATATAAAATCAGAAATAATAGTGATACAGCCTGGGATAAAAAGAAAGAGCTTCCGACGCAAATCAGTTATGCTCGAGAAAAAAGTATAGTTCAAGGCAATGCATTTTTTAGTGCCAAAAGTCTGATGAATAATAATGCAGATGTTTTAAAACACTTGAAAAAAAAATACTATAAGACTGCTGCACTTCCGCCTTCTTCAAAATTCACTTCCGAGAATTCTATAAAAGATGTTCAGCTAAAAACGAAAGACAAATCAACTATTTATATTAGCTTAAAATTCAACAACTTAGAGTCAGAACGATATGCTATGATATATCCATCTGGGAAAACCAAAAAAGAAATTTATCCTATTAAAAAGCTACTAGCGAAGGTTCCTATCCAAAATAAAGAGGAAGTCCAAATTCCATTAGACAAAATAGGAAGAAGAAAATATATAGCAGTTACTTTTATTGATTTCTATGGTAGAGAATCTAAACCGATAATTGTACTTTTAAATCAAATAGATTAAATGATTCAAAAAGACAAAAGAGCGTGGGCTTGGGTGCCTGTATTATATTTTACACAAGGCTTGCCCTATATCATTGTAATTGGCCTTTCTACAATTATGTATAAACGTCTGGGAATTAGCAACGCCGATATAGGACTATATACCAGTCTTCTTGGGTTGCCTTGGGTATTAAAACCATTATGGAGCCCTTTTGTTGATATAAAAAGCACCAAACGTAATTGGTTCTTAATCATGCAACTAGTAGTTGTTGCTACTCTTTTAGGCGTTGGTTTTACAGTTCAAACTAATTCATTCTTGGTATTAACCTTGGCCTTTTTCTTAATGACTGCTATAGCCTCCGCAACCAATGATATCGCTACTGATGGGTATTATATGATTGGCCTTTCTGAGAAAAAACAATCCTTTTTTGTAGGTATCCGCAGTACTGCTTATCGTTTAGCAGTAATAACTGGTAGCGGTCTTATTGTTGTTGTAGCTGGTTACCTGGAGAAGTATTACGGTGATAACTCAAAAGCTTGGAGTGTAACAATTATAATTACTGCGCTTTTGATGCTCTTACTTACTTTCTATAACTTTTTAATCACTCCGAAGTATGAATCTTCTGCAGAAGTAAAAAAAGATAAGCCCAATAGTTTTATCGAAGTATTCAGTTCTTTCTTCAAGAAATCTAATATTGGAATTACTATTGCCTTCATATTATCTTTTCGCTTGGGAGAATCACAATTAGGCAAAATGGTGAAACCTTTTATGCTAGACCCTCAAGCAGAAGGTGGACTAGACCTTTCTACTGAACTAGTAGGCATAATAGATGGTACCGTTGGAATAATTATGTTGGTAATTGGAGGAATCTTAGGTGGAATTTTAATTTCTAGAGATGGATTAAAAAAGTGGCTATTACCGATGATGTTAATTCTCAATATACCTAATATTTTTTATGCATTACTTGCATTTACAAAAAGCACAAGTATTATTGCCATTACGGGTGTAGTAGTGATTGAGCAGTTAGGTTATGGTTTTGGGTTTACAGCATTTTTAATTTATCTACTTTATGTAGCTGAAGGAAATTCTAAAACTTCTCATTATGCCATTGCAACAGGTTTTATGGCACTTGGAGCAATGTTTGCCGGCGCTATTAGCGGTTTTGTTCAAGAACAATTGGGGTACTCTTACTTTTTTGTATGGGTTGTAATTGCTGCAATACCTTCTTTCATCCTTCTAAGATATATTGAATTTCCTGCTGACTTTGGGAAGAAAATAAATGTTACAAATGAATAATCATTTTACATATTTAGAGGCGTCAAAAACACTTTCGTTAAAAGAAAAAGTGGGACAACTATTTATGCCTGCTGCATTTATTAATGATTCCGAAGAAGAAATACAACAACTAGAAAAACTAATAATAGAACACAATGTAGGCGGACTTTGTTTCTTTCATAGTCGTGCTAGCGCTGCTACAAATTTCGAAGGTAAAAAGGAAGTTATACAGCATGAACAAAGTTTTCAAACAATTAAAAGCTTAATTCAGCGATATCAAAACATTTCGAAATATCCTTTATTAATTGCTATTGATGCAGAATGGGGCTTGGCTATGCGTATCGAAAATACACCGCAGTACCCATATGCAATAACGCTGGGAACAATTCAAAAAAAGGTGGCTTTGATTTATGATGTTGGAAAAAGTATTGCCAATGACTGTGTAGCTGCGGGTATTCATTGGAATTTAGCTCCGTGTGTTGATATTAACAATAATCCTAATAATCCGGTTATTGGTTATCGATCATTCGGAGAAAACAAAGAACTGGTAACGGAAAAAGCTTTGGCATTTATAAGAGGTACCCAAAGCGAAGGCATTCTTACGAGCATCAAACACTTCCCGGGGCACGGTGATACAGAAACAGATTCTCATTTAGGACTACCCTTAATAGAAAAATCAAAAGAAGAATTGATCGATAATGAGTTATATCCCTTTCAAAAATTAATAGATGAAGGCGTCGATTCGGTAATGGTTGGTCATTTGTCTGTTCCGGCTCTTGCCAACGGACAAAAGATTTCCTCGAGTATATCTAAAGATATTATTAAAGGAGTTCTTAGAAATGAAATGGGTTTTGAAGGCGTCGTAATTTCAGATGCATTAAACATGCACGCGGTTTCAAAAGATTATCCAACCAAAGGCGAATTAGAATGGTTGGCTTTTGATGCTGGTAACGATGTATTGTGTTTTGCAGAAAATATTCCTGAGGGTATTGATACTGTTCTAAAAAATGCCTCTGATAAGCAAATTGAAGAAAGTTTTGAGCGTGTTTCGAACCTAAAAGAAAAAGCCATCCCTGTACATACACAAAACTTAAAGCCAAATAAAAATCTTGAAACAAATACCAATCTAAATCTTAAACTAGCACAAAATAGCTTAACTCTATTACATGGAAGTGATGAAAATATAGCGCTTTTTAGAAATACTAATTTTTGCACATTAACTATAAAACGTTCTATTCATGGGTTTGAACCGGGCGAGATACTAGCCAATTTGAAAGAAATGAAATCGGAGGTGGAGCAAGAAAAAGATATTTTGATTTTATTGACACCACCGCAAGTAAAACCGATGGACTATTTTGGATTACTGCAAGAAGAACTTGATTTCATTAATAATCTTATTAAAACAAAAAATGTAGTGCTTTACCTTTTTGGAAATCCCTTCGTATTGAATCATTTAAAAATAGACAATGCAAAAGCTATTGTTGTAGTCTATCAAAATTTCAAAGAATTTCAAGATGTAGCAACACAGCATTTTTTAGGGGAAATTAAAGCAATAGGAAGACTTCCTGTAACTATTAATTAAGAGTTATGAAAACATTCAAAATAGTAGGTTTAATGTCTGGCACATCATTAGATGGTCTAGATCTCTGCTACTGCCACATTACTAAAGATGATGATAAATGGTCTTTTGAAATAATAGAAACCGAAAGCATTTCTTACTCTGACGATATGCAATCAGAGTTGAAAGATTCTATTTACTTAAAAGCAGATGAGCTATTAAAATTTCATAATACATATGGTACGTGGCTAGGGCAACAAACGAAGCAGTTTGTTTCTGAGAAAAAATTAGATGTCGATTTTATTGCAAGTCATGGTCATACAACGCATCATCAACCTGAAAATGGACTTACCTTTCAAATCGGTTCTGGCCAACATTTGGCAAACGAAAGTGGTTGTAAAGTAATATGTGATTTTAGAACGAATGATGTTGCTTTAGAAGGACAAGGAGCGCCTTTGGTGCCAATTGGTGATCATTTATTTTTCGGAGAATATGATTTCTGCTTGAATTTGGGTGGAATTAGTAATATATCACTTGAGCAAAAAGGAACTCGTATTGCTTACGATATAGGTCTGGCAAATATGATTCTAAACTATATTACTAGAAAAATTGGTTTAGACTATGATAAAGGAGGTGAATTAGCAAGTTCAGGTAGCATTAATCAAAACATGCTAGATCGTTTAAACGGATTGAAATACTATTTGCTTCCACACCCAAAATCAATTGGTTATGAATGGTTTGTTGATGAAGTAGCACCAATTGTAGATATAACCGATGATTCAATTGAAAACCTATTGTATACTTCTATTCATCATGTTTGTGAAAAAGTAGCGCAACAGGTTAAACTAAACAGCACAAAAGAAGAAAGTTCTCTATTTGTAACAGGTGGTGGTGCTTTGAATGACTTTCTTATTAAAACCCTTGAAGATAAATTGGGTTCAAGTGTAAAAGTTGTTGTACCTGAAAAAGAACTCATTGAATTTAAGGAGTCTGCCGTTTTCGCATTAATGGGTGCGCTCCGCATGGAAAAAGAAATCAATGTTCTAAAATCAGTAACAGGCGCAAAACGAGATTCTTCAAGCGGAGTGGTCTTTTTGCCAGCCTAAAGATTAAGGGGAAATTGTTATATTAGAAGACTATTGGATAAATTATTAAACTATGAGTGAGAAACAACAAAAAGCAACTGCTTATTGGAAAGAAAATGTTAGATATTTATTCATTCTTTTAACCATATGGTTTGTGGTTTCTTATGGTGCAGGAATCCTTTTTAAAGAAGCTTTAGACACTATTCAAATAGGTGGTTTCAAATTAGGGTTTTGGTTCGCGCAACAAGGTTCTATTTATGTTTTTGTGATTTTGATATTCGTTTATGTTCAGTTGATGAACAAGCTAGATAAGAAATACGGGTACGACGAATAACTTAGAACAAATAAAAAAACATCAACTGACAACCAACAATTAACAACCAAACTTATGAGTGTTCAAACCTGGACGTATATTTTAGTCGGAATCACATTTTCCCTTTATATCGGTATTGCTATTTGGTCTAGAGCGGGCTCAACAAAAGAATTTTATGTTGCCGGCGGTGGAGTTTCTCCTCTTGCAAATGGAATGGCGACCGCAGCAGATTGGATGTCAGCTGCTTCATTTATATCTATGGCTGGTATTATCTCCTTTGCTGGCTA
>CALLIG010000059.1 GCA_938009735.1 uncultured Flavobacteriaceae bacterium | reverse complement strand
AACTATAAATTATTCAACGCAAGATTTAAAAGCTACTATTAAAGAACTTACTGAAGGCAAAGGTGCAGATGTGATTTATGACCCAGTTGGAGGCACATATTCTGAAGCTGCTTTTAGAGGTGTAGCTAGAAATGGTAGGTATTTGGTAGTTGGTTTTGCAGCCGGAGATATTCCAAAAATTCCTTTGAATCTTCCCTTATTAAAAGAAGCTTCTATTGTTGGAGTCTTTTGGGGAGCATTCGCCATGAAAGACCCCAAGGGTAATATGCAAAATTCAATGCAACTCATGCAATGGCATGCAGAAGGAAAATTAAAACCGCATATTCATGCTGTTTATGATTTGGTTGATACTTCAAAAGCATTAGAAGAAATGACCAATCGAAAAGTAAAAGGAAAATTAATAGTAAAGGTTTAATCAGATTATATATGAGACTAAAAGATAAAATAGCAGTAGTAACAGGCGGTTCTAGAGGAATTGGGCAAGCAATCTCTGAGTTGTTCGCAAAAGAAGGTGCTACGGTAATTATAGTTGACCTTTTACCACAAGGGCAACAAGTAGCCGAGGGTATTAACAGCAATGGCGGTAAAGCGGAATTCCATTCAGTTTCTGTTACTGATAAATCTGCCATTGAAACACTCTTTGCTTCTGTAAACGAAAAACATGGTAGTCTAGACATATTGATAAATAATGCAGGAATCACACGTGACCGAACGCTAGAAAAAATGAGCGAGGATGAGTTTGATGCCGTAGTTAATGTAAATTTAAAAGGAGTGTTTTTATGCACCCAGGCAGCAGCACCTTATATGAAAGCAAACAAATACGGTCGTATAGTTAGTGCGGCTTCAAATGTAGGCTTGCGTGGTAACTTTGGGCAAACAAATTATGCAGCAACTAAAGCCGGAGTAATTGCGATGTCTAAAACCTGGACAGTTGAATTAGGTAAGCACGGAATTACAGCAAACGCTATCGCACCAGGATTTACAATGACAGATATGGTAGATAAAATTCCTGAAGAGCATTTTGCAGCAATCAAAGCAAGTATTCCATTAAGAACAGTAGCACAGCCTATTGATATAGCTTACGGATATTTGTACTTAGCTTCTGATGAAGCGCGTTTCGTTTCAGGAATTTGTTTAACTATTGACGGAGGAACTTCAAGATAAAATTATGGCAAAACTAGTAGTAGATAATTTTAGTGCTTTTAGAGAATTAGAAGGCGAAAAACTTCCTGAAGGTGATTGGATGACAGTCACTCAAGAAATGATTAATGATTTCGCAAAGGCGACAGGAGATTTTCAATGGATTCATGTAGATGTTGAAAAAGCAACCAAGCATTCCCCATTTAAAAAACCTGTTGCACATGGTTTTATGTCTGTTTCCATTATTTCTAAAATGCTCGAAGACTTGATTCAAGTGAAAACTGCCCAAATGGGAGTTAACTATGGTTTGAATAAAGTACGTTTTCCAAGTCCAGTTTTAGTAGATAGTCGATTACGATTATTATGCAGTATTTCAAACATAGAAGATTATGGCGATACCGGCCTAAAAATAATTTGGAATTGTACCGTAGAAATTGAAGGCGAATCAAAACCTGCTTGTGTTGCGGATTTTATTAGTCTGATGTTTGAGTAAAATTCAATGCTTGAAAGTATTTGTTTATTTCTTATCTTAAACATCATTTTATAAGTACAATTAAGAACCAATAACCAACATATTCATGACCAGACTTTTCGACCTTTTATACCACCAACTAAATACTAACCCTTTAGATCAATCTATTAAAGGAAGAGATGCTTCTGGTAAATGGAAATCATATAGCTCGCAAGAGGTTGTAAATGCTTCAGAGGCTTTAGCTTCGGGTCTATTGTCATTAGGTTTAAAGCCTGGAGATAAAGTTGGTATGGTAGTATATAAGAATCGTCCTGAATGGATGATTTTAGATTTTGCTATTCAAATGGCTGGTTTAATTAGTATTCCTTTATACCCGACAATTAGCGTTGGGGAATATGAATATATTTTGAATGAAGCTGAGGTGAAAGTTGCATTTTGTGGAGGTGGAGATCTATATCAAAAACTTTCAGCAACGCAGGAAAAAGTTTCTAGTTTAAAAGACATCTATACTTTAGACAAAGAAGAAGGTAAACCTTTCTGGGAAGATATTTTTAATTCTGATAAAAAAGCTGAAATAGAGCAAATCAAAACTGGTATTAAAGGTGAAGACCTTGCTACCATTATTTATACCTCTGGTACAACAGGAAACCCTAAGGGTGTTATGTTGTCGCATACCAATGTGATGCATGTTGTAATGAAAACATCACCGCACTTAGCCGCCAATGCCGGAGATAATGTATTAAGTTTTTTACCGCTTTGCCATATTTTTGAAAGGGCTGTTTCAATGGTCTATTATTATAAAAGCTGTAAAATTCACTTTGCAGGCACAGATAATTTAAGTGGACCTGATGGAGATTTAGCAGCAGTAAAACCTGTTACTTTTAGTACAGTACCAAGACTTCTAGAAAAAATTTACGAAGCTATTTACAACAAAGG
>CALLIG010000058.1 GCA_938009735.1 uncultured Flavobacteriaceae bacterium | reverse complement strand
TCACCCCTTACCATTCCGAACAGGGAAGTTAAGCCCGTCTGCGCCGATGGTACTGCTACACCAAGTGGGAGAGTAGGAAGCCGCCTTCCTCGAAAATCCCCTTCATTAATTTGAAGGGGATTTTTTTTGTTTTAAACTTTTTAATTCCTTTATCTAAATTCACCCGATTTACTAAGCAAAATCAAAGCTTCATTTTTACTATATTTAGGGAAAAGAAAGCATTATGCACAAAGCACTACTTGTAACTGTTCTACTCCTATTCACAATTTCAACTTCATCCCAAGAAAAAAATATAAAAGCATTAGTAGGTGGAACATTGATTGATGGCTTTGGATCAACGCCTATTCAAAATAGTGTTATCATCATTGAAGGCGAAAAAATTAAAACTATTGGTACTGTTGAAACTATCGAAATTCCAGCAAATGCGGAAGTAATTTCTACTGAGGGAATGACCGTGCTCCCGGGTTTATGGGATATGCATGTACATACTATGATAAATGGTCATTCTGACTATGCCTATTGGGATAAAACATACCCTCCACTTTTTAAGGATGTAATTATGCCTGCATCTGCAAATCAATTGCTTATGGCTGGTGTAACAAGTGCTCGAGATTTAGGAGGACCACTAGAAGAGAGTATTGCTGTTCGCGATGCAATTAACAATGGAGATATACCTGGTGCGACACTTTATGTTTCTGGCCCATTTATTCAAAAGAAGCCTTACCCGGGTACAGAAGATTTTCGTTGGGGAGTTAACGGAGTAGATGATGCAAGGAAGAAAGTGCGTAAACTGGCAAAAGCAGGTGTTGATGTAATAAAAGTCGTTGATCAAGATAAAATGACTGGGGCCGAATTCAAAGCTGTTGTTGATGAAGCACATGCACTTAATTTAAAGATTGTAGCTCATAGTCATAGACCAGAAGAAATACGCATGGGCTTAAAGTATGGAGCTGATTGTTTTGAGCATACTGGCCTTTCTTCTGCTCCTAGGTATCCTGATATATCATGGATATGATAAAAGAACGAACTGCTGATATGAGTCAAGGACCTTTGTTTTGGTGTCCTACCGTAGAAGGGCTCTATAATTACGAGTATATGAGAGATAATCCTGAGAAATTGGATAATGATTCTTGGCACAGAGGACTTCCTGATAGCGTAATCACAGATATTAGAAATAGTATTGCTCATCCTGATAGAATGCCATATTTTCAATTAACACCTTCTAGAAGACCGACTTTGGAAACCAAAATTAAACAATTACTTAACGCGGGTGTTGTTCTTATGATTGGAACGGATAGTGGTATTCCTATGAAGTTTCATAGCCAATCTACTTGGAATGAGTTGGACGTTTGGGTTAATGAGTTTGGTATTGACCCTATGTACGCAATACGTGCAGCAACTTATTGGCCTGCACTTTGGATGGGAGTAGCTGATGAAGTTGGTACTATAACTCCTGGAAAATATGCTGATATTATTGCGGTAGAAGGGGATGTTTTGCGCTACATAAATCTTCTGGAAGATGTTGACCTAGTGATCAAACACGGGAAGCAGTATAAATAGATATTTGGGTTATAGCTTGCTTTTTTTAGTAAAAGCGATTGCATAATTTTTACCATATTTTAAATTTTAAAAATGAAGAACCTAACACGTTGTTGTATAATCCTCTCTCTATTGATTGTTGTTTCTTGCGCAGAAAAAAAGGAGGAGATAGAGAATAGTATTAAAAGTAAACCTATGGTAGTCTTACCTTTTCAAAAAATGGCTTTAAGTGATTTGGCTGATTTTGAAACAGGGCCGACAAATTGGAAGATTACAGGAGGTATAAATTCAGATCGATCAAAGGAAGAATTCATAGAAACAACAGAGGGCACAGGAATTTTAGTTAATACTTATGCTAAGGATAACAGCGAAAATTTATTTAGCACTTTTGAACATGGTGATATCGAGATAGAGTTTGATGTTATGTTACCAAAAGGTTCTAATTCAGGGATTTATTTTCAAAGTAGATATGAATTACAACTTTTCGATAGTTGGGGTGAGCTAGAACCAAAGCACGGCGATATGGGTGGAATCTATGAACGTTGGGACAAAACGAATGATGAAGGAAGCCTGGGTTTTGACGGTCATGCGCCTAAGGTAAATGCTTCTAAAGCACCTGGACTTTGGCAACATTTAAAAGTTGTTTTTCATGCTCCGAAATTTGATGAATCAGGATCAAAAATAAAAAATGCATGGTTCGAAGAAGTATGGCTTAATGGGGCGTTACTACATAAAAACGTTGAATTAACTGGCCCAACTAGAGCTGCTTCGTTTGAAAACGAACAGGCAATGGGTCGTTTGATGATACAGGGTGATCATGGCGCTGTTGCATTAAAAAATATTCAATACAAGTTATACGAGGAAAAGTCTATTGGTTTTCAGAATATAGTATTACAAGAATATGATAATGCCGAAAAACTGTTTCCAGATGTAAATAGCATGGAGGTTGTCGAACAAACAGAAGTAGATGAAATCGACTTAACTGAAATTGCAAAAAGTAATTCTCAAAAATTATTCAAATATTCGGGAAGTATGGCAATTCCTAGTTCTGGGGATTATCTTTTTAATATTAGCTTGAATGGCGGAGCAGCGTTGTTGATCAAAAAAGATACTGTAATTAGCATGAATGGAAGTTATAACAGAGATTCTCTTGGTTTAGGAAAAGTGTTCTTAGAAAAAGGAGAAGTGCCTTTTACTTTAATTTATAACAAACATACTCCGTGGGAAAGAGGTTTCGATATTTATGCTGAAGGTCCTGGGATTCAAAAATATTCCCTTCAAAAAATAATTCCAAAAGCAGAGCAGCAAAAAGACCAACAAGATTTTTCTATCAAAGTAAAAGACGAGCTAGTAACACAACGCAGTTTTTGGATGCATGAAGGAGAGAAGAGAACACATTGTATTTCGATTGGTATGCCACTAGGAATCAATTATACCTATGATTTAGAGGCGGGTTCGTTATTACAAGTTTGGGGAGGTGATTTTATGGATGCGACCAAGATGTGGCTGTCGAGAGGAGAAAAACAGCTTGGTGAACCAGATGGTTTTATAGTTTCACTTCATGGAGATCCTGAAATTACTTCATTGGATAATGATAATGCACCGTGGCCAAATAATTCAATTAAAAATGAAAAGTTTAAGCAACGGGGTTATGAGTTTGATAACAATGGTCTTCCCATTTTTAACTGTCAAATTAACGAAAGTAGCGTGAGTTACAAGATGATTCCTTCGCCTACTGAACGTGCTATAAAGCGAATGATATTAATAGATGGTCCAAATGAAGTATGGCATAAGCTTGCAGAAGGGGAGCAAATTAAAGAGTTTTCAGATGGAAGTTTTATAGTGAATGATGAAAGCTATTACATTGAGTTTTCAGAGAACAGTAGCGTAAAACCTATAATTCGAAATAGAAATGGAAAAGACGAATTATTGGTAAAAATTCCAGCTGGAAAACAAAATATCAACTATACAATTATTTGGTAAATTCTTGAGATAATGCAGAACTTTTATAAAATAGTAACCGTAATATTTGTTATAGGAATTGGCCAATTAATGTTAGGTCAGTCGCCATCGGATATGGCAAAAAAGGAAGCCCAGTATTATAAAATAGTAGATGTGCCTATTCCTGATGATATACTATTAGAAGTTGGTGGACTTGTTTTGACAGATGAAGACAAGTTAGGTGTGTCTACAAGAAGGGGAGAGGTCTGGCTTATTGATAAACCTTACGGACAAGCTCCTAATTATAAAAGATATGCAAGTGGACTACATGAGCCATTAGGTCTCAATTTTAAGAACAATAGTTTTTATTTATCACAAAGGGGAGAATTGACCCGCCTTGAAGATATAAATGGTGATGATAAAGCTGATGTTTATGAAACCATTTATTCGTGGCCATTATCTGGTAATTACCATGACTATTCATATGGACCTAAATTTAAGAAAAACGGGAATATGTTGGTGACACTAAACCTTTCGTGGATAGGTCATGGAGCGAGTTTAGCAAAATGGAGAGGATGGCTTTTAGAAATTACTCCCGAAGGAGAAATGACACCAATAGTAACTGGATTAAGGTCTCCGTCAGGATTTGAATTAAATGAAGATGAGGACATTTTTTATACCGAAAATCAAGGTGATTGGGTTGGTTCTGGCAGAATGACACACTTAGAAAAAGGAGATTTCGCTGGAAACCCTGAAGGTTTGGTTTGGAGTGGAGAACCAAATTCACCATTAAGTTTAAAAATGGAAGATATTGAAGAGCAATCTGGTATGAGCTTATATGAATATTCTAAAAAAATTCCAGAAATGAAAGCTCCTGCTATTTGGTTTCCACATACCATTTTAGGTATTTCTACTTCCGATATTTTGTACGATACAACCGGCGGTAAATTTGGACCTTTTGAAGGACAAATGTTTGTTGGTGATCAAGGTCATAGTAAGGTGATGCGCGTTTTTATGGAAAAGGTAAATGGAGTTTATCAAGGCGCGTCATTTAATTTTGTTGAAGGATTCTCATCTGGAATTTTAAGAATGATTTGGGGTAGTGATAATAGTATGTTTGTTGGTATGACTAGCCGCGGCTGGGGATCAACAGGGAAAGAATTATTCGGACTTCAAAGGTTAGTGTGGAATGGTAAGATGCCTTTTGAAATTAAAACGATTAAAGCTCAAGATGATGGATTTATATTGGAATTCACAAAACCAGTACGTAAGGTTTTAGCAGAAAAAACATCGAGTTATGAGATGACCAGTTTTAATTACAAATATCAAAATATCTATGGAAGCCCTATAATTGATCAACAAAAAGGGTTGGTGCGTAATGTTGAAGTTTCTGAAGATGGTTTGTCGGCCAAGTTAACTATTGACGGTATGCGGTTGGGATACATTCATCAAATTAAAATTCCTGACTTGAAGGCCCAATCAGGAGAAAGACTTTTGCATGATACGGGTTATTATACATTGAATGAAGTACCCGGCGGCGAATTAAAATCTCCAGCAACTGAAGCAATGACATCCGCATCAAAAGGTATAGTTCAAGAAAAAAGAGTTAATCAAATGCCGCTTAATTGGACAAATGGTCCAGATAGAAAGATAGTTATCGGCACGAAGCCTAACTTAAAATATGATATTGATGAATTGGTTGTACAAAGAGGTAGGAAAATAGAGTTTAATTTTAATAATAACGATGATATGCTTCATAATCTGGTAATTATAGATAAGCAATCGAATGCTGTAAATATTGTC
The DNA here is from genome assembly GCA_938009735.1 of uncultured Flavobacteriaceae bacterium. Taxonomy (GTDB): domain Bacteria; phylum Bacteroidota; class Bacteroidia; order Flavobacteriales; family Flavobacteriaceae; genus Maribacter_C. The sequence continues at coordinate 4,867 of CALLIG010000058.1, read as the reverse complement.
GGACAACTTGCAGCCGATATGGGGCTTGACGGTGCAGATTTTAATTATGTACCTGATTCTGATCTAGTACTTGTCCATTCTGGGATAGTTCAGCCAGAAACTCAAGAAAAAATTTACTTTCAAGTACCTTGGCAGGCCGGTGAATATTGGATAGTTTGTACTTTTCCAGGTCACTCCGCTTCAATGCGAATCAAGTTGATTGTAGAATAAGGTTTCAATAAGCGTACTGGACTTATCTTTGTGGTTCATGAAAGACCAACAAACTCATCCGAAGGAAGAACTACTTAACACGCTTAGTCATGCAATTGGTGCAATCTTTGGCTGTATTGGTTTGTTTCTTCTTCTTTCTAATAATACAGAGAAGACGTCGTATGCAACAATCAGCATAGTTATCTATAGTCTTGCATTTATATCAATGTTTGTAGCTTCAAGTTGGTATCATTATGTGAAAAACCATGAATTAAAGAAAAAACTTCGTATTGTTGATCACATCAATATTTACTTTCTTATTGCCGGTACCTATACTCCGATTTGTCTTATAACACTTGTCGATGGCAAGGGGTGGACAATTTTTTATTGGGTATGGGGAATCACAGCCGTTGGTACTTTACTAAAATTATTTTTTACCGGCAGGTTTGAAATTTTATCATTAGTGCTCTATTTAGCAATGGGATGGCTCGTGGTTTATGACTTCAATACCCTTTTAGATTATACATCACCTTTGGGGATTAAACTTCTTATACTGGGCGGCGCCTTTTATACTTTAGGCATCATTTTCTATGCGATTAAGAAAATACCATATAATCATTTCATCTGGCATCTTTTTGTGTTGGGTGGCGCAATAAGTCATTGGATGATGATCTATGGCGAAGTAATTTAGCTGTCAATGATATCTTGATATTCTGTAAAGAAATTTTCAAGATGTATCATGTGCAGGTTTAAAAACTGCATGGTTTCTTGCCATGTGTTTTTATTATGAATAGAAACGTTTGTTATACTCACATAAATTCGTGAAATCTCTTTTTTATTTTCTAAAAGATAAAAATCTTGAAATTCGGCCTTTGGAAGATATTCATCAATTAAAATTGATTTAAGCGATACTATTTTTTCCCAAAGTTTAATTCTTTGGTCCAAATCAGAAGTTTCAATATCTAATGAAACCATTGCCATTTTCAAATCGAAATGAAATTTTAAAGAAAGACCTTTGATTTTGGTATCATAAAGTACCCACTTGTTTGGATATGATTTTCCAAAAGAAATCCAAAAATCTTGACGTAATCGTTTTGAATCTTCTTTGCTGAACATTATAAGAAGTATGCGATTGTAATTCCGGCAATAATAACTGCCAACTTTCTGATATTGAATTTGTGACCCTCCGAACTTTCGAATAGAATAACCGTTGATATGTGAAAAAAGACTCCGATTACAAGAGCAGTTATCGCAGCATAATATTGTGAAGCAAAATCAAAAGTTGCAGAAACATAGCTTCCTAATGGTGTCATTAGTGCAAAAAGTACTATGAAGAAAATCGCATTTGGCAACTTAATTTTAGAACCTAATAGAAAGATGCTCAAGATTATAGCAATCGGAATTTTATGAATAAGTATTCCATAGATAATAGTATCATGATTTTCAATAGGAAAGCCTTCAAGGAATGAGTGGATACATAAACTTAGAAACAGAAGCCAAGGAAAATCGCTTTCTTCGCTGTCTATATGTACATGTCCGTGTTCAGCTCCCTTAGAGAAAAACTCTAAAAAAATCTGCAAAAGTATACCTAGCATTATGAAAACACCAACCGTTTTGGCGTTTGAATCTTCATATGCTGAGGGTAATAATTCAAATACAGTTAATGCCAGCAAAAAAGCTCCACTAAAAGCTAAAAGCAATTTGAAGTTTTCTTTGTTTTTAGGTTTTGTAATAAAAACAAAGAGAAAACTTAACAAGACTCCAAGTATTGGTAGGAGATAGGTCATGTCTAACAATGCGATTGATTTAAGATATAAACACGACTAAGTCGATGGCATAAAAATACTGTATTTTTGCAGCAATCTTAAGGAAAGACATGAACAATAATTTTAAAATGGTTGCCAAAACCTTGTTTGGTTTTGAAGAAATCTTGGCAAAAGAGATTAGAAACCTAGGTGGCGGCAATGTCAAAGAAGGTGTTCGAAGTGTATCTTTTGATGGCGATATTGGCTTTATGTATAAGGCTAATCTTTGTCTACGAACTGCGATTAAAATTATAAAACCTATTCATTCGTTTTCAGTAACAAATGAAAATGAGCTTTACAAAAAGATATATGCAATGGATTGGAGCGAATACCTTTCCATTGACACCACTTTTGCAATAGATACTACCGTAAAATCAGATAATTTTACTCACTCACTATATGTATCTCAAAAAGTTAAAGATGCTATTGTAGATAAATTCAGGGATACTGATGGGGAAAGGCCTAACGTAGACGTGAAGCATCCAGATATTCGAATAAATATACATATTCAAAAAGATCATTGTAATGTGTCTTTAGATAGTTCAGGACGCTCATTACATCAGAGAGGGTATAGAATATCAACCAATAAAGCACCCATAAATGAAGTTCTGGCTGCAGGACTACTTTTGTTAAGCGGATGGGATGGTCAATGTGATTTTCTAGATCCGATGTGTGGTAGTGGTACTATGTTGACTGAAGCGGCTATGATTGCATGTAATATTCCGGTAAATATTAATCGTAAGGAATTTGCTTTTGAGAAATGGGATGATTTTGATGAAGAATTGTTCGGGAAAATTGTAGATAGTTCATTAAAGAAAACAAGAGAATTTCATCATAAAATAGTAGGTTACGATAAGGCACCATCGGCTGTTCGTAAGTCTCAAGAAAATATTGAAAGTGCTAACCTTACAGATTATATTACCGTTGATAGAAAGAACTTTTTTGATACAGAAAAGTTTACTGAAAATCATTTACATATGGTCTTTAATCCCCCTTATGGAGAACGTTTAGATCGCTCTGATTTAGACTCTGATTTTAATGTTGAAGAATTTTATGCTGATATCGGTGATACCTTAAAACAGAATTACCCTGGGACTGATGCCTGGTTTATTACTTCTAATTTAGAAGCTTTAAAATATGTAGGTTTGAGACCTTCTCGAAAAATTAAAGTATTTAATAGTCAATTAGAATCTAGACTAGCAAAATATGTGATGTATGAAGGGAGTAAAAAAGCTTCAAAAAACCCACCACAGGAAAAATTATAAAGTAAAATAGCACCGGCAAATCCGGTGCTATTTTATTAAAAGTATTCTCTTAGCTTATTCAAACGAGATAATTCTCGGTTAAAAAGTATTCAATTAGCGTATAATTATTTTCTCAGTATGTTGCTGAAAATCATCGGTTACAATAAGTAAGGTGTAAACTCCTTTTGCTAATTGAGATGTGTTTAGTTGATAGTTTTGACCGCTTGATTGAAATGCATCTTGATTTAAAACATTTACAACACTACCCTTTGTGTCAAAAACAGTTATTGAAATAAATTGATACGCGCCAAAGGTTTCTATATTTACATAATCTGTAGCGGGATTAGGAAATACATTTATCACAGCTACATCAATAAAATCTTTTAAGGATGCCTGAAGCGGAAATAATTGTGCAGTATTTGAAGATAAAACATAACCTGGTATTACCTCGTATGGTAATGTACCATCACCATCGCTAGGTTTTCTCCAACCTACAGCAAAGTGATCTCCTCCAACTCCTTCTTTCATATACCCTTCAATGTAGTACGAATTACCTTGTTCAAGCTCAATGCCAACGGACTTTTGGCTGGTATATTTATCCCATATTTTGGGGTTTGTATGTCCATTATGAAATGCAATTGTTTCCATATTGGACATATCATCGTTGCTACTCAGATTGAGTTGAACATAGTCATCGCCAGACACCCAGAAATAATAGGTGCCGGTTTCAGGCGCGCACAAATATCCACTAACCCATGCTCCATAATTATTGTCAACATTTGATGGAATTTCAAAACTATTAAGTTCTGAAGTATTTGTAGGGTTGTCTGGAAAATTGGAAGAAACAAAAAACTCGTTAAGCGTTATTCCACCAATATTATCATATCGCCGCATGGTAATCGAGCCATTAGCGTTACAAACTTCTTGATTTTCTGAAAGCACGGTAATCCTTGATTGAGCAGTATACCCACCATCATTAGTTTCTGCTATAATAAAGGCATTTCCTTTTGCAATTGCGGTTACAACGCCATTATTATCAACCGTTGCAATATTCGTATCACTAGATGACCATGAAACATTGCTATTTGCAGCATTACTTGGGCTTACTTGAACATTTAATTCAGTAGTATTCCCTTCATAGATAGATACTTGTGCTGGGTTAATACTAACGCCGGTGACTGCAATTTCATACGGTATATTCTCATTAGGAGAAAGCACACTTCCCGGAATTATTTCGAAAGGCTCTTCACCATCACCATTACTTGGTTTTCTCCAACCTATAGATAAATGATCTCCTCCAACACCTTCTTTCATGAAGGCTTCTATATAGTAAGATTCTCCTTCTACAAGATCAATCGCAATTGACTTTTGACTATCATACCTGGTCCAAAGTCTTAAATTGGTATGACCATTATGATACGCAATTGTTGAAGTATTTGCGCTATTATCATTGCTGCTTAAATTCAAGCGAACATGATCATCACCAGATATCCAAAAGTAGTATTTACCTGTTTCTGGCGCGCAAATATATCCACTTACCCATGCACCATAATTATTAGAAACGTAAGGGGGAATTTCAAACTCTTCCAATTCTATAGTAACCGAAGGGCTGTCGGGAAAATTAGCTGC
>CALLIG010000057.1 GCA_938009735.1 uncultured Flavobacteriaceae bacterium | reverse complement strand
ATCAAGCCACTTCCGTTTACGTTGGTGCCTTCTGATATAATAAAAGTATGCTTTAAATTCTCTTTGGGCAGGCTTGCAACTAGACTATGGCCTAACTCTTCTACGTTCATGCCATGAGATTGCATATTTTCACGTACTACTTTAAACGAACTTTTTTCAAATTCAATGGCGGTCAAAACTATACTTTCGTCATAAACCTTGTTTGAAAGAATTTCGCCAGATGTAGTACCAAAGACGATATGGCCATCAGGGTATAAATCCTTTGCCTCTTCAAAAATTTTATCTGATTCTAGAGCATAACGATTACCGAAAATTAAAACTAAAGGACTTTTCAGTTCTTTACGTGTATTTAAAAATTTCCAAGTACCATTTTTTTCTTTGACTCCTTGCTCAATCTTCATAACTATTTTTTTATGGTGAAATAAAATGTAGTGCCTTCGCCAGGTGTACTTTCTAACCAGACTTCGCCTTCGTATAAATCGATAATCTTCTTTACAATAGATAACCCTATTCCTGTTGAGCGTTCTTTATTTCCTACAGATTGAAATATTTTAAATATTTTTTCATGGTATTCTTTAGGTATTCCCACCCCATTATCTTCAATGCTAAACTGCCAATGAGTTTTAGTTTCTATATAATCAATGTTTACGAGCCCAATCTCATTTTCAATATGCACTACCGCATTGCTCATAAAGTTTTGAAACACTTGGTGAACTTTAATCTTATCTGCAAAGATTGTTGGTAATTTCTTTACGATTTTCACTTCGACATGATCAGGAATAAAGATAATATCAGTAATCTCTTTGATTACCATATTAACATCAACCTTAGTATTTTGAATTGTATCGCTGCTAACCGTGGAGTAATTAAGAATGCCTACAATCAAATTGTCCATAGCCTCCACTTTTTCTTGCATTAGGCCTAATTGTGTGACACCATTTTCATCTAAAACGTCTTTGTAGTCTTCATACAGCCATGTTGCTAATGCACTAATACTTCTCAAAGGTGATTTTAAATCATGCGAAACAATATGGGCGTATTCTTGCAGCCCTTTATTACTGTTTTCTAATTCTTTTAATAATAAGCCTTTCTGTACTTCTAACTTCTTTTGAGTTGTAATGTCTAAATGAATACCTATTGAGCCAATTAGAATACCTCCTTCGTCATATCTTGGAGCACCGCTGATTAACCAATGTTTTTTCTCTCCTGATTTGTTTAAAACCTTAACTTCATAAGAATCGGAATCACCTTTTGAACGTATTCTATCCTGTTTTTCGATTAGATCTAATTCTCTTACTCTAAGAATCTCTCTCGCCTTTGTACCTAGTAATTCATCTTGTGAGAAGCCACTCATCTTGCAAAAACTTTGATTAGCCATTTGAATGGTATCATTAGTATCTACCTCTAAAAGCCCAAGGTTCATATTTGCAATAATACTACTGTACTTTTCTTTTTCAGCAAATAGATTTTTTCTAAAATTTTTGCGAACCGTAATGTCTTGGTAAGTCCATAGGTGGCCTTTATAAATTTTATTGTTAAAAATAGGAATGTAATCACGTTCGAGAATTCGTCCATCTATCATTTCTAATTCATCTGATGATACGAGTTTTCGTTCTTTTAAAATTTCACCAATTCTAGTTACGAATGCTTCAGGGTTCTTAAAGAAAATTTTGTTCTGTTCAGCGGCATCACTACAATCAACCCCATTCAATTGCTGTGGTGAAGCAGAAATATTAAACATAGAACAGAATCTCTTATTAGTCAAAGATATTTTGCGATTTTCATCTTCTAGCAACACGCCAGTCTGAAGATTAGATATAAGCGTAGCTAATCGATTTTCAGATTCTTTAAGTTGTTCTTCTGCTTCTAACTCTTTTGTAATGTCTTCAATCATTACAACCTTATATTCTACCTTTCCTTTCGAATTCTTAAATGCATTTACTGAGGTTTTTGCCCATAAAATGCCATTGTCTTTTCGGGTATACTTTTTGATGATTGAAAATTGGTCAAGTTCACCTGTATTCATTTGGTTAATAAGCTCTTTTGATTTTTCAATATCTTCAGGTGAAGAAATATCGTCTAGTTTCAACTTTTTAAGCTCAAAATCGGAATACCCAATAAGTGTTTTAAAAGTTCTATTTGATTTGACAATTTTATTATTCACAGTAAGAACAATACCGAGAGGAGAGTTTTCGACGATAATGTCAAGTTCTTTCTTTTGTTCTGCTAAAAGATGTTTGATTTCAGTTTCTTGGGTGATATCTCTTATAATACCTTGAGCTGCAATCGGTTTTCTATTTTTATCATAGATAAGACTACTATTGATTTGAATGTATTTTTCAGTTTTGTCTTTGATAATTATTTTAGCTTGATAATTTTTTAAGACACCAACTTCCATCAAACTTTGAATAGACTCAGCGGTGTATTCCATATACTCAGGATGCACAATGGTTGATAGGTTTATAGCTTCCTTTTCTGAGTCATAGCCTAAAAACTCTTTTGCAGAAGCATTCATCTTAATAATGTTGAACTTAAGGTCCATCACTACATAAGGATCTACTATGTTCACAAAAACACCATCAAGTTCAGATGTTTTTTCGCTCAAAAGAGCTTCCAACCTAGCATTTGATTCTTTTAAATGATGAGTAACATCATAGAGTTCCTTGGCTTTTTCTTCCAAGATTTTTTCCGCTTGAGCGCGAGCCTTTTTCTGACGATCTAAGGCTTTTTTAAGAAGGAGGACTTCTTTACCACTATCCATTTTGGGTAACATCAAATTTTACTTCAGTACCATCTTCTTTTAGTAGTTCATAGGCAATGGTAGCACTACCATTAAAATGCTCAAAGCATTTTTCTATAAGTCCATGTGCTAATCGATACAAACCTCTTGAAGAAGAATATACCATTGAAATTGACGTGTCGGTTTTTTCTAAGATCTTAAATGTAGGAAGCTCGGCTTCAGGGTATAACTTTTGAACATGCACATGTATGTGATCTTCAATTGAATATAAAAGTGCTAATGGTGAATTGTAGCTTTGAATAACTTCTGGATGTGCTTTTCCTAAACTTCCAAATAAGTATAAACCAAACGTATATATTAGATCATTGGCTGGAATTTTCACCTCCTCACTCAAACATGTGATTAAGCTTACCATTTCATTAAAATCATACGTGCCCACAGAGGTGTAAATACCTTCAGAGGGCACATTTGAATTTACGATCATATTATCGGTAGTTTCTAAACCAAAAGAGGCTTCTACCATTTCTAAAAACTCTGTAAAAACAATACCTTTCATCTGTTAATTTATTGAGACTCAAATGTAAGAATAGTATTACTAAATAATTAATTTTTGTTGTGAAAGCGCAATTATTGTTAGGCTTTAACTAATTCATTTACCTGCCAATAATTAAATACACTTTTAATTTTAGTTTCGTAATCTTCATATTTTAAGGGCTTTAAGATGTAGCCAGCAACTCCGATTCGATAACATTCTAAAAGATCGGCTCTATTTTCAGATGTTGTCAAGATTATCGTAGGTAAGTACTTCATGACTTCATCAGCCTTTAAAATAGTGAGAAATTCTATACCGCTCATACGTGGCATATTTAGGTCTAGAAGTATAATGTCAGGTAAATCAGCATCTGATTTTAGAAAATTTAATGCCTCTTCTCCATTTTTTGCTTCAACAATATTATGCTTTGTCTCTAATTTAGAAACAGTTCGTTGAAGTTTCATGGTTTCAATGTTGTCGTCTTCGATAAATAAAATATTCATGATTTGAGGTTTAGAGTAAGAAGCAATATTATAGATAAACGCAAAATATAATGTTCAATTGTAGCCGACTTGCGATTAAGTGTCGACGAATGGTAGCTTGCCTTAGATAAATGAAAACCGCCCTTACTAAACTAAAAGGTAATTACACTCAATAAAAGAGGTACTTCACTAATTATGGATTGATTTTCAGTACCCAAGCTTTTACTTTTGAGTAAAACACCTGATATGAAAACAATTACGAAAAGTATAGTACTATTAAGCTTGTGTATCGCAACTTTAGCATGTATAAATGAAAAGGCGAAATTGGAAATCGCAGCTCATATACCCAATGACACTTTTGTGGTAGACGGTATTACAATTAATGACCCTCAAACAGAACAGAATCTTAGTCTGTTTATCTTGACAGGAAAAGAAATGGTTTCCGGTAAAAGCTACAATACGTTATCTGAAGCCATGAATACAAAACAAGTAATCGTTAATGAGACGGGTTCAGTAAATGAACTATCTATCGATAACAATAGTGATGATTATGTATTTATTCATTCCGGAGATATTGTAAAAGGAGGAAAGCAAGATCGTACGATTAGTTATGACATCATTATTCCACCTAAAACAAAAGACGTTCCACTAGAAAGTTTTTGCGTAGAGCAGGGCAGATGGCAACAACGCGCAGGCGAGACAGTTGCTTCTTTTAGTTCTAACACCAAAATGCTTTCCTCTAGAGATTTAAAACTAGCTGCTAAGCATGTAAATAGTCAAGGCTTGGTATGGAGCAAAGTTTCAGAGCAAAATGCAATTTTGAACGAAAAATTATCTGCAAGAAACGGTTATGATATTGATATCACAGAAAATGAATCAAACAGCAGTTTGCAATTGGCTTTAGAGAGTGAAGAACTTGTTAAAAGCAAAGATTCTATTTATGAAAAATTTAAAGACTTAATTAATACACCTGATGCTATAGGATATGCCTATGCTATTAACGGAGAAATTTACGCCGTAGAAGTCTACAACAACAAACAGCTTTTTAATGATTTATGGGATAAGATATTAGAATCTGTAATCGTAGAGGCCATTAGTAAAGAAGGTGAAGAAGTTGCCCCTGAGAAAAATAAAAAAGAGGTTTTAACCTATATGGAAGAAGTAAAAGCTAATGATAAGAAAACATCAAAAAAACTGAACTCCATCACTAAATTTAATACTATTGAGAACAAAAATGGAAACATTGTTTTTTCAACCGAAGATTTAAAAAAGCAAAATTGGATACATAAAAGTTATATGAAAATTGATACATCTGCAACAGCGAAAAATGAAAATATGTTGCTCAATTCACGCTTGAACATTGAGTATTAATACAACTAATTGAAACAAAAAAGCGGAAACTATATAGTTTCCGCTTTTTGAATTTATGAGCGTTTGAATTTACTTCAAAGCTTTTTTCTTAATATATGCTGCAAATGTTTTTGAAAGTTTTGCATAACATTCAGAAATACGAAAACCAGTATCAAAGTCATATCCCATAGCTCCGTTTCCTTGAGCTCTTGTGTATTCTCCTTTAAACAAAACATTATCAGGGTTTGCAGTTTCAAAAACTGTAATTACCGCATCTACTTCAGCATTCTTTCGAACTACACCAACATTATAGCCTGCATAAATTCTTGTTGAATGAACCATCATAGTATATTCAGCATCTGGGTTTACACCTACACTTACTTCAGCATCACCAAAACGTTTGTTGAAAGATTCAGTAAACTTTGGACGGTAACGTTCTTCACGATCTCCAAACCAAGATTTTTTAAATTTCTCTCCACCACCAGCTTCTTTAGCTTCACGCTTACCCATTTTATCTGCTAAGAAATCTTCTTCTGAATCGAATTTCGGAATTTGAACATCTGTATAATCGAATTCAAGATTGTAAACAGTAATCTCTTTTAAGTTTTTGATGTCACCATCTTTTACTTTTAATTTTTGAGCAAAAGAAAGGCTTGAAACCATAACGAATGCTAATAATATTGACTTCTTCATTTTTAGTTTGATTAATTAATGATTTATGTAATCTTCAAACGAACAATGCTAGTGCATAGTATGTTCATATGTGAATTTATAAAAACTGCAGACCTACTAAGTTACAAATACTCAAGTGTGATTTAGATTTAGCTACCTAATAG
>CALLIG010000056.1 GCA_938009735.1 uncultured Flavobacteriaceae bacterium | reverse complement strand
TGATGAAAAGCAGTATGACAATGGGCAGTAGAAATTTTTTCATAGTATAATTTTAGTAGTATTAATTCAGGGTCTTATGGAGACAATGGATTGCTCTCCTTCGAGTAATTGCACTTTGCAGTAAGAGCTTAACTTTCCGTTTGAAATTGTCTGTTCCGTTTTGGTTTTTACTCCATTCACATAAAGAAATTTATGATTGCCTAAAAATTGAGCTGACCAATGAACTGATAGTCCTTCCGTATTTATAGCAGTACTCTTTGAATGTCCTTCGTGCTTTATGTTTATCTTATTTGAGAGAATTGGCACTTGTTCCATTTCAATCCAATCTTCTTGATCTTCAGTTCTAGATAGGCTAGAAAAAGTATTGGACGAAGCATCAACTTGAATACCCATTAATCCTCTTGTCAAATGTTCAATAATCGTGAATGAATTCTCCGGATAGTCTCTTCGTTTATTATCAACACTACATAAATCAATGATCATTTTATTAGCGATGCCTGACTTGCCATTTTCATAAAAGATAATTGGTAAATATGATTTTAATTCTACAATCAATTTGGTGTAATTATCAGCGTAGTCGTTCACTAATCCATCAATTCTATCGGCATCTGAGAGAACATTGAAATACAAAAGGTAATGTAGAAAAGCTTGATCTTCACCAACCATGAAATAATCAAACTCCCCATCCTCATATAAAATAGAGCGAAAAGTATTTTTATCAGCATCCCACCAAAACTCATCTAAAAACCTTTTTTCCTTTTGAGCTTTATCCATGTAAAATTTGAAATAGGATAAATCTCCTTCTGCTTTTGACATTTCTGCCATGGCGGTGTAGGCAGCAATCATTGAGGCAGTCATGTCAATACCTAATATGGTTTCGCCACGCCCGCCTTCGTTGTAGGTGGGTATGCCACGCTTGTTGCCAAATCTGGTACTTTCTTTTGAAACATGTAAATTTCGATTTCTGTTTTGAACTTCTTGAAAACCTAAATCCCAATGATCAACAAATTCATTCAGACTGAGTTGATAGAAATTTTTTAGTGCTTCGTTTTCAAGATATGCTGTTTTACCTGTCCATTGATAAAGGCGATGAGCATTGTAGATGACATCAAAGTTAGCAGGCAGATTATACCAGAAATCTTTCTTTGTTTCATAATCTACAGGCGCTGGAAGATTATGTCTATTAATTTCCCAGTAAGAACAATAGTCCATATCTGGGTTAATATTCTGTCCAAATTTCAGAAACATATTTAAATTATGATTACCTAACCCAAGCAACTCAGCACCAATAGCTTGATGCGAAACGTCGCGCATACAAAATGCTTCCCGATTGGGTAATGCAGCTTCATACCATGGTCCAACAGGGTCTTGGCTATCATGAGCAAAAGAAAGCGCTTTGTTTTTAGCCCAAATAAAGGCTTGATTGAGTTTCTCGTTGGATGAATTAAAAGATATTCCGGTAGCTACAGCTTTTTGTGATTCTTGATTATTTACAGGGATTATACGGGAGTTATCCTTGCAGCCATTCATTAAGGCTGTAACTATTAGTATATTAAAAATAATTTTTTTCATTTTAAAGAGGATGCTCATTTAATAATACATGAGTCATTAAATATAACTCCATTTTTCATTTTTTAGAAGCGTTTGAAATATTGCGGTCAATATTTTTAATTCTTATCTTGTTAGCTTATCTGCAATAAAAATGGCCAACTATAATATTGATGCAAAAAAAGAAGTAACCTACGATGCGATTGTCATCGGCTCAGGTATAAGTGGGGGATGGGCAGCTAAAGAGTTGACAGAGAAAGGGCTCAAAACTTTAGTCCTTGAGCGTGGAAGAATAGTTGAACATGTTGTGGATTATCCAACTATGAATCTTGATCCATGGGATACTGAACTGCGTGGAGGATTGACTCCAGAGCAACAAAAAAAACATTACAAGGCTACTCGATCGGGTTGGATTGGTACTGATACAGAGCACTTTTGGGCAGATGACGAGGCGAACCCTTATACCGAAGAGAAACCTTTCTTATGGTTAAGAGGCCATCAAATGGGTGGAAGGTCACTATTATGGGGAAAGCAAACCTATCGCTGGAGCGATTTAGATTTCAAAGCCAATGCGGAAGACGGTCATGGTGTAGATTGGCCGATTCGTTATAAAGACATTGAACCTTGGTACACCTATGTAGAAAAATTTGCAGGTATTAGTGGAGAACCGTTAGGACTACCACAACTACCAGACAGCCACTTTCTACCTCCAATGGATCTTAATTGTGTGGAGAAACATGTGAAAAGTAGAATAGAAAAAGAATACGATGGTAGGCATTTGATTATTGGAAGATGTGCCCATTTAACAGTACCGCACAATGGCAGGGGACAATGTCAAAATCGTAACCGTTGCAGCAGAGGTTGTCCCTATGGCGCTTATTTCAGCAGTAATTCAGTTACGTTGCCTCCGGCTAATGCTACAGGAAATCTAACTATAAGACCTCATTCAATTGTGCAATCTTTAATTTATGATGATAAGAAGGGTAAGGTTACTGGAGTTCGAATTATTGATGCGGAAACTAATGAGGACATTGAGTATAATGCTAAAATCGTATTTGTTAACGCCTCAACATTAAGTTCTACTCAAATATTAATGAATTCTAAATCAAATCGTTTTGAAAACGGATTGGGCAACGATAGCGGAGAACTCGGTCATAACCTGATGGATCATACCTATAGAGTAGGAGCTCACGGAAAAGTAGAAGGTTTTGAAGATAAGTATTATAAAGGTAGACGCCCCAACGGGATATACATACCGAGATATTGGAATGTTGATGAGAAAACCAAGAATGATAATTTTTTAAGAGGATTCGGTTATCAAGGAGGTGGATATCGAGGTGGAAACCCAGCGAACTCAGAATCGTTTGGAGCTGATTTTAAGGATGGTATTTTAAAACCTGGCCCGTGGGAATTTTTCATTACTGGTTTTGCTGAATGCTTGCCTTATCACGATAACAAAATAAGTTTAAATACGGATGTCTTAGATAAATGGGGACAACCAACATTAACCATAGATGCAGAATTTAAGGCCAACGAAAAAGCTGCCAATAAACAAATTCAAGAAGATGCAGTAGATATGCTTGAAAAAGCAGGTTTGAAAGATATTGTTGGCTTTGATAATGAGCATCCACCCGGGTTTGGTGTTCATGAAATGGGAACGGCTCGAATGGGCCGTGATCCAAAGACTTCTGTTTTAAATGGATTTAATCAGGTGCATGCAGCCAAAAATGTATTTGTAACCGATGGTGCGTGTATGACTTCATCGTCTTGTGTGAATCCGTCATTAACCTATATGGCAATAACAGCAAGAGCAGCGGATTACGCAGTATCTGAATTAAAAAAAGGTAACATTTAAGTTATGGATAGAAGAAGCGCAATCAAAAGAGCTGGATTACTAGGAGCTGCGGTAGCAATGCCAACAATGCTTACTATTTTACAATCATGTAAAGACGAAGCTCGACTGACTTGGAAGCCCGAATTCTTTTCGGATACTGAAGCAAAAACTATTGCTACTTTGTTGGATATGATTCTACCTCGAACAGAAACTCCTGGGGCTTTAGATGTGAAAGCGGATGTATTTATTGATAAAGTGATTGCACAAACCTATGATGCTGAAGGACAACAGCATATGAGAGATGAAATTTTGGGGTTTAATGCGAAGTGTATGGAAAACCATCAAGCAAATTTTATCGATTTGGATGAGCCTAAAAGAATAGTCGTTTTAAAAGCGGAAGAAAAATCATCTGGTAAGTTTAGTCGCGGTGTTTGGGGTAAAGCCATTGGACCACAGGAAGCTATAGGTTTTTATCGTTCTATGAAGTCCATGGCCATATGGGCCTATTTTACTTCTGAAGAAATAGGGGAGAAGGTACTTAGTTATGACCCAATACCAGGAGTATATGAAGGCTGTAAGCCTCTTGCTGACATTGGTAATCGTTGGAGTTTGTAGTTGTCGATCTGGTTGATTTTATTAGGTAAGTGGTTGTTGTGAGCTTAATCGTAGCAATTCATTATTAAATTCGTTTTTCTTTTTTAAACTTCCAAAGAAAGAAATATCAAAGGTTTCCACATCTTTAACTGCCTTTTCGAAAAGGGTAATTCCTTTTTTAGTGATATGAATAGTTTTTGCTCTAGTGTCAGAGATATGCTCTTTACGCTTTAATAATCCTTTTTTCTCAAGAGAGCGTAAAGTGTTGGAAGTAACCATTTTATCAAGATTTACTTGTTGGGCGATTTGTTTTTGGGTAACACCCTTTTTTAAATGAGAATGCCATACCGTACTTGCCAATACAACAAATTGCGTATGATTTAAGTCGTATTTTTTGAGTTTCATCTTTATTTGTGACTGCCAGAGGCTAGTCACTTTCCAAAGAAGAAGACCTGTGCTTTCTTCAGGTTCTTGATATGTAAATAAGTTATTCATTTAGTTTTGCTTTGCGATATGAGATAGGTTTTCTAGTACTTGTGGTAGTTCAGCAACAATCTTTTTTCCTATCACCTTTGAAAAGATAAAGCTTGTAAGTCCTTTTATTTCAACACCATGAGTTACAAATACCTTTCCGTTAAGTTCGGTCATTTTATGCGTGAAATGTATTTTAGCCAAAGGCAATGAGGCGCTGCTAATAAAAGCTTCTTGTGCTTCAACTTTGGTCAAAGTAAAATTGGATTTCGGGCCTGAAGTTGGTTGGAGTATACCTTGAGTTCCTTTTTTAAAACTTCCTTCAATGTTTGATTTTCTTACGCCCGTATCCCATTGGTTCCAAGTTTCTACTTGAGTCCATTGTTTCCAAATTTGTTCTTTGCTTGCTGATGTTTCAATAGTAACTTCTTTTTTCCACATAATTCAAATATAGTAAAAATATTGATAGTAAATATATTTACTAAATAATTGAATGAATATTTATTTTCTAAAATTACATATAATGATTTGAATTTCAGTAAATTGAAAAATTATTTAACTAAAAAAAACGTTAGAAAAGTATAACTGTTTTACCAATAGTCTTACCAGATTCTTGCATTTGATGCGCCTTTTTTAAATTTTCAACAGTAAAGCCCTCTAAAGTAGTTGTCAAAGTTGGTTTTAAAGTCCCGCGGTCCATTAGTTCCGCTATTTCATTTAAGATTTTGTGTTGCTCCTCCATATCGTCAGTTGTAAACATAGAGCGGGTGTACATGAATTCGTATGAAAAAGAAACACTTTTTTCCTTTAGAAGATTGAGATGTAGTGGATCTGCACTTCCTGTGATTGTAACAATATGACCTTGAGGCTTTATGATTTCTGCTGCGGTTTCCCAGTATCCTTTAAGATCTACGAAATCTAATATGTAATTTACTTCAGAGTGTCCAATTTTTTCTAATTCTGCTTTTAAATTATAGTGGTTTATGACATAATCAGCTCCTAAATCTTTACACCATTGTATAGAGTCTGGTCTTGAAGCTGTCGCTATTACCTTAAGGTTTGCCATTTTTTTAGCAATTTGAATAGCTATAGATCCTACACCGCCAGCACCTGCTATAATCAAAATTGTTTTTCCTTTGTCCTTTTCAGGGTTAATTTTAATTCGATCAAAAAGTGATTCATAGGCGGTTAATGTGGTTAAAGGTAGCGCCGCAGATTCCGCTAAACTTAAGTTTTTGGGTTTATGGCCAACAATTCTTTCATCAATAAGTTGGTATTCTGCATTACTACCACTACGTGTAATATCACCTGCATAATAGACTTGGTCTCCTACTTTAAATTTTGAAGCTTTACTGCCTACTGCTTCAACTGTTCCTGCAGCATCCCATCCTATAATTTTTGGAGTGTCAAGTACAACATCTATTGCCGCATTAGCTCTAATTTTATAATCAACAGGATTAACCGAAATTGCAGCAATTTTTACCAAAAGGTCAAATCCATCCGGTTTTGGTTTTTCAGTTTCAAATGCAATAAAACTGTTGCTTTCTTCAATTGGTAATGACTGTTTAAATCCTATTGCTTTCATCATTTTTTAATTGTACAATTATTATACTATAATTTTTATAGCAACAAAACTATGTATAGTTTTGTTGCTAAACAATAACGGTCAAAAAGGATAGTTTAAATTTTTTAACCTAAAAGAAAAATATGCATCTGATAAATGGAAAAGAATATCCTTGTTGCACGAGCGTGACTATGGGAATTATAGGTGGAAAATGGAAAACGGTTATTCTTGTTCACCTTATTGACGGGCCACTTCGGTATAATGAATTAAGAAAAAAGATTAGTACCGTAACTGAACGTACTTTAAGTCTGCAATTAAAAAGTTTAGAGCAAGATGGGGTTATTCTTAGAAAAGTATATACTACAAAGCCACCGCTAAAAGTAGAATATTCTTTAACTGATTTTGGTAAAACTTTGGTTCCTCTTTTGCATTCCATTGCGGAATGGGGCGATTACGTTGTTGACAATTACGCAGAGAATAAGGTTTGAGCTTTGAATTGATACTTAGATACTTCATCAAGCTCTTTTTTTAATATTTATCTTTAGCTGTATTTAAAGAGCAATTCAATTGAAAAACGGAAGCATTAAAAATATAAAAAAGCAACTACTATCAGACAACTGGTATATTCTTAATAAATACACTTACGATTATCATCGCGAAGATGGTACATGGGAGACTCATGAACGTGAGGCGTATGATAGAGGCAATGGGGCTACTATTTTATTATATAACAAAGAGAAGGGAACCGTAGTGCTGACGAAACAATTTCGTATGACGACTTATGTCAATGGTAATGAAGACGGAATGATGATAGAAGCCTGTGCCGGACTTTTAGATGGAGATAACCCTGAAGATTGTATTCGTAAAGAAGTAGAGGAAGAGACGGGCTATAAGGTGACTGATGTTCGTAAAATATTCGAATGTTATATGTCTCCCGGTTCCGTGACTGAAATTCTGTATTATTTTGTGGGAGCTTATGAAGATTATATGAAAGTAAGCGAAGGTGGCGGTGCGGATGATGAAACAGAAAATATTGAGGTTTTAGAATACACTTTGGAGGATGCTTTAGCTATGATCAAATCCGGTGAAATTATGGATGCTAAGACCATCATGTTATTACAATATGCCCAAATTAATGCGTTAGTTTCTTAACGAATACGCGACCAATAATTCATGAAACTTTTTGATAAAATTGCTTTTGGAGGAGGTTGTCATTGGTGCACCGAAGCTGTTTTTCAATCTCTTAAAGGGGTTCATAAGGTGGAGCAAGGTTTTGTAGCTTCCGATGGAGAGAACGACAGCTTTTCAGAAGCAGTAATTGTTCATTTTGATCAAAGCGAAATTGCTTTAAAAGACTTAACTGCCATTCACTTACATACGCACAAAAGTACGTCTGACCATTCCATGCGAAGTAAGTACCGTTCGGCTATTTATTATTTTACAGAAGAAGATAATTTAGCGTCAACTCAAATTTTAATAGAATTACAAGTCGATTTTGATAAGAGTATAATTACTAAAGTATTGCCTTTTAAAGCCTTTAAGGCTTCTGACAAATTGTTTCATGAGTATTACTACAACAATAAAGAAAAGCCTTTTTGTAAAACTTACATCGCGCCTAAACTAAAGCTGCTTTTGACTAAGTTTTCAGAAAACGTAAAGGATACGGTTAGTGCAACTGTCAACGCTTAACACAAAACCTTTTAATAGGTATCTCGAATTTCTTTGAAAACAAGTTGCATTTGTTTCTTTACTTCTGAAGATGGTTGTCGAAAATGATTATTCATAAAGCTAAAAATCAATGTCTTACCTGATTTGGTTAGAAGATACCCACTTAGGCAATAATTGTTGCCTAAGCTTCCAGATTTAGCATAGACATAGGGCTCACCGTCTTCAGTTACTCCTTCCGTAGGGAAGAAATTTAATAATCGATCTCTGGGTATTCCCATATATAATTTAGAAAGAACTGTTACCATAGATTCAGGTGTAAACAGATTGTACCTAGATAGTCCTGAACCGTCAACCCATCTTGGTTGCTGTCTTAAACCTAACAATTGATTTTCTAATATATGATCACGTGTCACACGACCGTTTAGTGTATCTGATAGGGTAGAAGATGCTAGAATTAGTAACTGTTCTGCAATAAAATTATCGCTTTCATGCATCATTCGCTTATAAACGGTATCTGATAGAACGCTATAAAGCACTTCTTTTTGCCTTGAGGGCATATTAGCTATAAGTGATATCTTTTGCTGAAGTACATCTTCTAACAAGGTTCTGGCTAGGTTGCTATCTATTTTAAAAGGAACTTCGACCGTATCTGTTCGCGTGCTAGAAAAATAGAATTGATTTTGGTCTAATTCTCTTTTTTGATGAAAAGAGATGTTAGTCACAGAATCTTTAAAATAGGTTGGAATTACGTTTAGGCTTTCATCATTGTAAATAGTAACAACATTGCCGTATATCGGCAAAGCACTTATTTCTGGTTGGTAGTATGCATCATAATCCTCCCAAGCCCAACCCGGACCATACTTCTTATCTCTAATGTTATTTTGGAGTAAGGCGATGTTTTTATGCTTTTTTAAAAATTCAACGGTCTGATTATCATTGAAATAGGCGTGTAATAACGTTGGGTCTCCAGTACCTTGAATATACAAAGTATCATTTCTTTCAATGTATTTTAATGCAGGAATACTGTCAGTTAATAATTGCAAAGAGCTAAAAAGGGTGAAAATTTTGGTATTGCTTGCTGGAGTGAAGTACTTTTTAGCGTTAAAATCGAACAATGTATCCTGATTTTGTGCATTTACTATAAAAAGTCCTGTAAATTGATTGTCGTAGAAATTGGAAGAAAATAAGGTGGTTGTTTTTTTTTGAATTCTTTTCTTAGCGCTTGCACATCCTATTAATAAAGAGAAAGTTAAGATGTAAACTGCTATTTTTTTCATGAGTTTAAATTATAGAATAATCGTGATTTGCTGTTTGAATTTGAATTAACACCAATTTATCTAATTTTTAACACAATAGGAGCAATATCGTATGTGCTTTTCTGTTTATTTTTAAGGAACAAACAACTTTCTAGTAAACCTAATTTAAAACGTTTTGATATATGGCTAGAGCAATGCTTGAGTACTCTAAAACAGTCCTCAAAAAAGTGAGCTTCGATAGTAAGCTATTTTACAAAGAACTAAAAAAAGCGATTTCAAATTTACTACCAGAGGAAATCGAAGAATTAAAATTTTGGTTAGAGCAATTTATTACTGACAAACCAGAATTACAACAAAGTTTAATTTATTTAAAAGCATAACTAAAAGCCCCGCAATTTTGCGGGGCTTTTTAATTTTAGTTTATGGGGCTAATAATCTTTACATCTTGAAAAGCGATTGCTCCACGAACAATACCAGAAATCACATCTATTAGGGCCTCTGTAATTTGTATTTTGAGTTCGCTCTTGTGATAAATCAGACTCACCTCACGTGCTGGCGGAGGATTGTTAAAGTATTTCAGATTTTTCTTTTTGTTAGCATCTAATTCTAATGTATTTAAATAGGGTAGAAGCGTCATACCCATATCTTCATCGGCAAGGTTAACTAAGGTCTCGAAACTTCCGCTTTGCAAGCGAAAATGCTCTTTGCCTAAATCTTTAGGTGCTTTACATAGGTTAATGACTCCATCTCTGAAGCAATGACCATCTTGTAGTAGCAAAACATCAGAAACATCTAAATCATCAGGAGTTAAATTCTCATAGCTGCCCAATCGATGATTTCTAGGAACATAACCTACAAAAGGTTCATAATATAAAGGACGCTCTTTTATAAATTCTATTTCTAGTGGTGTTGCGGCAATAGCAGCATCAAGATGTCCGTCTTGAATATTACGTATCAAACTTTCAGTACTCTGTTCTTTTATAATAAGGTTAACTTTCGGGTATTTTTTGATAAATGTTTTTAAGAACATTGGTAGTAATGTGGGCATTACGGTCGGAATGATTCCTAATGAGAACTCACCACCGATAAAGCCTTTTTCTTGATCAACAATATCTGTAATTCTTGAAGCCTCGTTTACTATGTTCTTAGCTTGAGCGACTATTTTCTTTCCTACCTCAGTAACAGCTATGGGTTTCTTACTTCGATCAAAAATGAGCACTCCTAGTTCATCTTCAAGTTTTTGAACTTGCATACTTAGTGTAGGCTGAGTAACAAAGCTTTTTTGAGCCGCTAGCGTGAAATTCTGATATTCTGCTACAGCGAGTACATAGTTTAATTGCGTAATCGTCATGACGTATAATATTAAGCTATAAAAGTATAAAATCTATCGATAAAATCTATCAAAAATGTATTTTATATTTGATAAATTTATAATGAATTTAAACAAATTACTATTATGAAACTAAATAGCATTGGCTTAGATGCCCATAAATCGAAAGAATTGAGCAATGATTTAAATTCATTGTTAGCAAATTTTCAAACCTATTATCAAAACCTTAGAGGTATACATTGGAATATTAAAGGCAAGCGTTTTTTTGATCTTCATTTGAAATTTGAAGAGTTATATACTGATGCGAATATGAAAGTAGATATGATTGCAGAACGTATTCTAACTTTAGGAGGAGTGCCAGAACATACCTTTAAAGACTATATCGCACATTCGAATGTGCCAGTAGGACAGAATATTACAAAAGACGATGAAGCGATACGCCTGATTGTAGATTCATTGACCGAATTGCTTGTTATCGAAAGAAACATATTAAACGTTTCTGGCGAAGCCAGCGATGAAGGAACAAACAGTATGATGAGTGATTTCATTTCCGAACAAGAAAAAACAGTTTGGATGATGAAGGCTTGGTTAACAGAAGAAATATAAGAGACTATATATTAGTCAAATATAATATCTTCAATCGTGATTTTTTCATCCACAGCAAAATCGTAAAGCGTTAGTTTTCTTAGAGTATAATAATCAACCCAAAATTTCTCTAATGAATTGAGGTAATCGACTACCGCTTTATCTTTTTCTTGTTGAGCAATGTTCAAATCAGTAATGGTGATTTTGCCCAAAACATACCTCTTTTTGGTGATTTCATAACGTTTTAAGGCAATTTCTTGTGCTTTTTCGGCAGTTTCTAAAAAATCTCTTTGGCTAGACCAATTCAAAGTGTGTAAGTAAATCTCTTGTTCAAACTCCTGTTTTTCTTGTTTGATATCATTTTCTATTAAGCTTAAATCAGCTTCAGCCATTTTGCGTCTAGATTTAGAAACACCCCAGTCAAAAATTGGAATTCCAACACGGAGGGAAACATTTTGCTGTTGGTCATAATCTTGAAAAAGATCGTCGTACATATCAGCTCTTCTATTTAATCCGAAATTAGCACTTAAAGTCATTTGCAATCGATTACTACCTTTGACCTCTGCCAATTCCTGCTCCGCCTCTAATCGTCTTCTTCTAAATTCAATAACAGATTTTCTATTATTTTCTGCTTCAGCTAATGCTTTGGCTACATCAACCCCGAACTCCACTAGTTTCTCTGGAACCTCTAATTCAATAGACTCTGTATCTAATTCTAAAAAACGCGCTAAATCTTGTGAGGTTTTCTTTAGTAAAATTGTATTAGTGGTTACGTTGTTCTTTGAAATCAAGTGGCTCAATTCTATTTGGAGTAATGAATTTTCAGCAACTTTTCCGATTTTAAATCGTCCTTTGGTAATCTGTAGTAAGGTATCTTGATTAGAAAGGTTTTTCTTGGCGATATCTAGACTCACCTGAGCTTTTAATAAACCGAAGTAACGCATACAAGTGGTCAATGAAATGTTTTCCATGTTTTCAATGATGTTCCGTTTCGATTCTTCATAACGGAGCGGTTCAATTTTCCGTTGCCATTTATATGGATTATAAAACAAGGACCCTTGAAAATAGTTAATCGAAAAAGGAACCAAAGAATAATTTGTAGCTGCATCATCACCATATCGATCAACGCGCTCTAATGCAGTACTAACGAAGAATTGACCACCTGTTAAAGGTACTTTCTGATTAATTGATAGATCAGCTTCAATCCGAGATTGATTTTGATTCACAAAAATATCTTGACCTAAGTCGTTCGTGATTCGTCGTATTGAATTGGAGTATTGTGGTAATACGGCATCAAGTCTTATTTGTGGAAGAAAATCAGCTTTAAAATTACGATACCTCCAATAACTACCTTGATAGGTATTTACAGCTCTCACATATTGCGGTGATTTTTCTTGAGCAATCTTAATAGCTTCAGACAATTTTATTTTTTGAGACTGTGCGCTTAAAAGCAAAGGCAAAAGCAACAATAATAAAAATGGAATTCTTTTCATTTGGTTTGTTTTAATCACAACGAAATTATGTGTGTTCTAAATTTTTGATTTCGAGTCGCTATTCATGTCTGATAGCTTCAATAGGGTTTTTGTTGGCGGCAGACTTCGCAGGTAAAACGCCGAATATTAGGCCAATAAGGGTAGCAACGACAAAAGATAGTAAGATAGAACCCATGGTGACAATGGTTTCTATTCCGGTGGCTATTTCTAAAATGTAGGCGCCGACAATACCTAAAATACAGCCGATAATACCGCCAGTCAAACTAATCAAAATTGATTCAGACAAAAATTGTAAAATAATGTCTTGTTTGGTAGCACCAATAGCCTTTATTATTCCAATTTCTTTGGTGCGTTCAAGAATAGATGCGAGCATAATATTCATGATTCCAATACCTCCAATCAATAATGATATACCTGCAATAATGCTCAATACAATATTGAATATTTGTTTTGTCTTTTGCTGTTGCTTTAATAAATTAATGGGAATGGTGATTTCGAAATCCATCATGCCATTGTGCTTTCGTTTCAGCATTTTACTGATGACTTCAGCCGTACTTTTTAACTCACTAGAATTATTAACTTGAACTGTTAGTCTATCAATTTGATGGTAGTTACCTCTAGGTGTTCTTTTTTTAGGGCCATTATCACCACCAAAAATCATAAAATTACCTTCTGGTAAGGGCTGATCAACAATTATCTTTCGATCTTTATAGCGGACTAAGAACGTTTTGATTGGAATATATATATCTTGATTTAAATCTCGAATCCCTAAATTTTCTTGTGCTGTTTCAGAAATTAATTTTTCTTCGATTATTCCGATAACCTTAAGCCAAACATCTTTTACTTTTATTTGTTTACCGATGGCACTTTCACCAGTAAATAATTTCTTCTCTACTTTCTCACCTATTATACATACCGGTTGAGCATTTATAGATTGAGATTCTGTGAAATTTTTACCTTGTCCGATATGAACATTCGAAGTTTCAAAAAAAGAATTT
>CALLIG010000055.1 GCA_938009735.1 uncultured Flavobacteriaceae bacterium | reverse complement strand
AAAATTCTGATAAGATAGAATGGATAGCCGGATTAGGTACAAATAAAACGACCCTACCCTATTCCATTTTGATTAATAAGTTTACATCTGAAGAAAAAAAGCAAAGGGTAAAAAACCTTTCTTAAGTCCAGTTCAAAAAATAAGTACTACCCTACTCTATTCTCGTCGTCAAAAAAAGAAGTAGTAAAACTAAAAAAATACATTAATCATTTATATTATTTATCAATAAATGATTTATATGTATAAAAAAGGAATAGCACTTATATTTCTTAAGCACCGTTAACATTGGCAATTAGCTATTTTTCTTTCCGAAATTGCAGAATGATTTAAAACTGTTATCTAAGAGGTCAATAAAATCTTTAAAGAAATAAGATGCGCTATAAGAAAGATTGTGCTCGTCATTCTTGCTTAAGAGAAAAGAATAAATAACACTAAAATAGGCCTGAAAGATTTCAGGGTCCATCTCAAAAAACATAGGTGTCGCTGCTGTCTTACGCAAGGTAGCTTCAGGGGTCTTTAAACGATTACCCTTTCGAGATATGAATTTTATAAAATCGGCTGGCGCCTCATGGTAGGTTTTTGCAGTTGTGTACTTCTGTTTTAAATAAAGCGTACCTAGAACGAATATGTGAACCCGAGAGGTATTTACCCAATAGGTCTCTGTTTGTTCTACAAAGCGCTTAAAAAGGGCTTCAAACTCTGCTATATGGTCTTTACTAACCACCAAACGTAACTGCTTTTTGTTTTTGTCTTCTGTTTTTGAAGTGACAACGACTTTAGGCTCTTCTTTAACCACTTCCCTCCTACTGGTTTCTTTTTTTACAGTTGGTTTTGGTTTTGATTCTTTTTTTTCAGGTTTAGCTACCTCTTTTGGAGTTTGTTCGGCATTGGCAATTTTCCCAATATTACCTAAATCGAGTGTAAATTCTTTTTCAACTACCTCTTGTTTTTTTGCCATTACTTGGTACGTTTAATAAATTCCTTGGTTAGTTTTCTGTAATCGTTTGCTGCTCTGCAATTGGGACTAAATTGAAAAATGGTCATCCCTTCACTAACTGCGTGGTCTACTTGACTGTCTTGTCGCACGAAGTTTTTAAACATCAGCTTAGGCGCAACCTTCTCCATCATTTCAGAGTATATCTTGTGCTTTTTAGAAGTAACTAGTACTTTACCAAAGAAAAAGCCAGAAAAGACGAGCTTCTTGTTTTTAGGTTTAATCACTTCCATTACCCTGCCCATAAAACTATTGGCGTTCTTAACAGCGTATTCATTAGGAAAAAGCGGTATCAAGAAATTATCACAAGCGTTCAAAGCTATCTCAGGAAGGGAAAGCGAAAAAGAATTGATTCCCTCCGGAGGGCAGTCTAAAAGGATATAATCAAAGTGTGCCTTAAGGGGTTCCAATGCTTTTTTAAGGCTATCTCTTTTAAACCTACCTGCGGTCAAATCAGAAGAGCCAGCGAGTATGGAAAGGTTCTCAGCCCGTGTACGCACTCTAAACTTCTTGTCCGAGCCCGTTAATAGGTCAATAATGGTGTATTGCGGATCTCGAATGCCACTACCATGGGTAAGGTCCATCTGTGAATCAAAGTCTACTAAAAGCACAGACTTTCCCATTTGTGCTAGGCAGGCACCTAGATGAATAGTGTTGGTGGTTTTACCTACGCCACCTTTTTGATTGATAAGGGATAATATCATTCGTACTAATATTTTTACAATAAATGATTAAAATGTATACAACGAATTAAAAGAATAAAACAATTAAAATGTATTCGACGAAACAAATATATAAAATGTATTCAATGATTGTAATGTTTTACGAATAAATGATTAAAATGTATTAAATAAATAAAACGTTTTAAAACAATACAACGATATAAATGTATAAAATATATTCAATGATTGTAATTATTTATCCATAAATGATTAAAATATATTATACGAATTAAATTATTTAAAATATTACAATGAATAAAATGTATTAAATGATAAGAGCAGTAGTAGACTAAAAAGCAATCGCACAACAAAATATTAATATGAATTAAATATTATAAATGTATCATACTTATAAAATGATATAAATGATTAAATAAATTATAGCGAACTGGAGTAGGGGAGGTTCTACTAAAATTATTCCATCTAATGGAAGGCAAATACTAAACAAGAGATAAATATATGTCTAATTAAAATCCTGTTAACAGTTACCTATATTAAAATAATAAATCAAAAAGCCATAATATGTCCATAAAAGACAAATATTTGTCCAAATATTTTGCTAATAGCTTCTTTTATTTTAAATTTGACCCGATAATCATTTTAGGATGATATTATTATAGAAAATAACAAAGCGCTACAACAGTCCACGTGGCGCTTTTTTTCGTTTTATGGATAAAGCTACTATCAACATACTATCTAAGAATAGCGATAAACATATAAAAACTGTTTCTCGCGCTCTTAATGATTTGGAGTTATCTGATAAAAAAACACTTTCAAAAGACCTTATTAATCTAGTTACAATCTATCTAAGAATAGATGGCACTAACCAGGGGGAATTACGTCAAACGCTTAAACTACAAATACAAAAAGCGACGAATCCTATAAAGGAATCCAATTTCGATAATGATTTCAAAGAATACCTTTTAGGACAATCACGCCAAAAAGACAAGCAACTAAAAAAGAAAGAAAAACAGATAGACCGATATTCTCAGGCTGTTGTATCTCTTTCCAATAAATTACTTGGACTAGTAGATGATATTTCAATGTTACGTGTAGAAGACAGCGGAACGGTTCAAAGGTTATATGATAAGAATGTGCTTGCAGATCTACTTACCGATTTAGAGCCGGGAAGTAATGCATATGCTTCCATTAAACTTATCTTAAAAAAGATGAACGACAAAAACTAGGCGGTAGATTTTAATAGTCTGCTATGTTTATTTAATCGAGCACTTATTTCAATCACCTTGTTAGGGTCATT
>CALLIG010000054.1 GCA_938009735.1 uncultured Flavobacteriaceae bacterium | reverse complement strand
GGAGGCGAAATAACTTCTGATGTTATTGATCTTTACCCTAATAAAGTAGTTGATCATCAAGTATTCTTAAGTTTTGAAAAAACCAATAATCTTATTGGGCAAGAAATACCTAGAGATACTATAAAATCAATTTTGTCTTCTTTAGACATTAAGGTTATGAATGTAACTGAAACTGGACTAGGCTTAATGATACCTTCGTATCGCGTAGATGTTCAGCGCGATGTAGACGTTATTGAAGAAATACTTCGAGTTTTTGGCTATAATAACATTGAGTTTACTGAAAAATTGAATGCGTCTATTGCACCGACTTCAAAACTTGAAGATTATAAATTACAAAATGTTACCGGTAATTTACTTGCATCAAAAGGTTTCTTTGAAATCATGGCAAATAGCCTAACCAATCCTGACCACATTACACTTTCTGAGAATTTAAAGGAAGAACAAAATGTGGTAATGATGAATCCGTTGAGTAATGATCTTTCTGTTATGCGACAGTCAATGTTGTTCTCTGGCCTTTCAGCTATATCGCATAATATTAATCGCAAAAGAGCAAATCTCAAGTTTTTTGAATTTGGTAAAACCTATCATCAATTAGAAACAAAGCGCATTGAGAATAAACATTTGAGCTTATTTTTAACAGGAAACAGAAATGAAGATAGCTGGGAAACACCTACTCATAAAACGGACTTCTATTTATTAAAAACAATGACAGAAAGTGTCTTATCGCGTTTAGGAATTGATAAGATTGTAGTCTCGCCTGTTGAAACAAGTGATTTTTCTGAAGGGCTAATTCTAAAATCGAATAAGAAGGAAGTAGCCGTTTTAGGAATTGTAAAAAGCAACATCTTAAAATCTTTTGACATCAAACAAGAGGTTTTCTATGCCGACATTAATTGGGATAATGTACTATCATTAGTTTCTAAAACGAATATAGTGTATCAAGACATTCCTAAATATCCTGAGGTAAAAAGAGATTTCGCTTTACTGTTAGATTCGAAAACTACTTTTAAAGAGATTCATGATTTGGCTTTTCAAACGGAAAGAAATTTATTAAAAAGCATCAACCTATTTGATGTATATACGGGTGAAAATTTACCGGAAGGAAAAAAATCATACGCCGTAAGTTTTACATTGCAAGATCAAAAAAGCACGCTGACCGATAAGCAAATCGATAAAATTATGGGGAAACTAAAAAATCGTTATGAAACGGAGCTTAGTGCTGAACTAAGATAAACACTATAACTTACCTGGTCTGAATACAGAATCAATCTCGTGAATAACACCATTGCATTGGTTCGAATCTGCAGTCGTAATCTTGGCTGTATTTCCTAAATTATCCGTAAGAATAATATCAACACCCTGCATGGTAGCGGTTAGCTCATCACCTTGTACTGTAGTGAATGATGCCTTACCCTTACCCCTGCACATCGCCATTAAAATTTTAGATGCTGAAAAATTCCCTGCAATGATATGATATCTCATTAAAGACTGAAGTTCTTTTTTATTACTAGGATCTAACAAAGCAGCAACCGTTTTCTTAGATAATTTTTCAAAAGCTAAATCAGAAGGAGCAAAAACGGTAAATGGACCATCATGACTTAAAATATCATCTAAATCAGCGGCTTTTAAAACTGCTAACAAGGTCGTATGGTTTTCTGAAGTTTCTGTATTCTTAAGAATAGATTTTTCAGGATCCATTTCTCTCGATATAACACTACTTGAAATTGTGCTTTGGGCTAATGTGCTAAAAGTAAAAAATAACAAAGTAATGGGCAGGAGGGATGCCGTAAATTTCATAGGTTCTTGTTCTAAAGGATAATAAATAGGGCTAAATACCGATGAACGGTAAATATGTTTCGGTAAGATACAACAATAACCCCCCTAGCCTTGTAAACAGCAAGTGTAGTTGATAGAAATTAACAAAAAATTAACATTTATAAATTACTTGGAATTCTCCTTAAAAAAAAATTGCCCCGCAGCTAAAACCTACAGAGCAATTATATTATAGAAATAGATGTCTTTAAATTAGTTAACAATGATTTCGTATGGTATTCCTTCTAAATCAATATTATCAATGAATGCAGGTTCCGGAGCTGGTTTAACCCGGAGTAATCCTCCTTTTTTTGAAGTTCCTGCTTTTTTGTACCCTATCAGGATTAAATTATTTTCTTGATCATATCCAACAGCGGTAGTTGTTCCAATTTCAAATTCAAAATCGCGTTTTGATTCGGTCAAGAAATTTTCAAAAGCGTACAAAACAATTAAGTTCTGGTTAAAATCATAAACTGCTGGTATTTCAGCATAGGCACTATGCTGACCAGAAATTGATGGGTAATATAAATTACCAGAAATATCAAATTGATTCGAAGTTGAGTTAACAAAATTAGGTGCAGTCTCAGTTTCGTACTGTGTATAAACAACTGACATGGAACTACTGTTTAAAGTAGTATGTAATTCTTCGTAGCTAATTATAATATTATCATCAACATCTTTAAAAATGCGCTGAGCGTCATAGCCTAAGCCTATTTCATGAATCAAAGTATTATTATTCAAATCAAGTACTGAAATACTATTCTCATCTGTAATAAGTTCATCAATAGTTAAAATAAATAATTTATTATTTGCTATTGCTAAATCAACTGGCTTCTTATCTAAACCAACATCAACGAAACTAAAATCTGCAGACTTTGCATCAATGATGCGTACCATGTAACTATCAGGGTTCGTATTTACTAGCTTGTAAGAAATAAATATTGAATTATCTGAAAAAGTGATTGCAGTTGCGGTTAAATCACAATCCATTAAGTCATTAAAAACTACTATTTCGGTAGACGCATCAGTACTAAAGTCGTGTTGAACTATGGCCCCACCGCAATTATCAGTTTTATGATATTGCAAGAAACTTGAGCCTTTCATACTAGAAAGATCTGGAATTGTTTTCTCAATAAGAGTACTAGTTTCTGGGTTTAAAGTAATAACCTCTGCGTTAGCGTTCAAAAGTTGCGTTGACAACATGCCATCTTCATTAAGTAGCATTACGTAATCAGCATCAATACTTTTCGATTTTTCTTCTTCGGGAGTACTAGCATCGGAATCAGATTTGGAACAACTGACTATTACCAACGCCAAAAGCGCATAAAAAATGTTGTAGGTTTTCATAATGTAAGTATTTGGGTTACTCAAATTATTTTACAGAATCGACGTACATCTTCTGTCGCTGATCCTTTATTGTCTTGTCAGACATATAATCATCGAACGTTAAATACCTGTCTATATTGCCTTTAGGCGTTATTTCAATGATTCTATCAGCAACAGTTTGAGCATATTCATGATCATGTGTTGTAAAAAGAACCGTGCCTTTAAAATTCTTTAAAGAATTATTGAAAGCAGTAATACTTTCTAGATCTAAGTGGTTTGTAGGCTCGTCTAACATTAATACATTAGCTCTAAGCATCATCATTCTACTCAACATGCATCTCACCTTTTCACCACCCGATAACACCGTGCACTTTTTCAATGCCTCTTCGCCACTAAACAACATCTTACCTAAAAACCCACGTATGTAGACTTCTTCGCGCTCTTCTTCCGTTTTTGCCCATTGACGCAACCAGTCTACTAAACTGATATTTTGAGTAAAGAAATCAGAATTATCTGCTGGCAAATACGATTGGTTTGTTGTCACTCCCCATTTAAAATCACCTGCATCAGCTTTTCGGTTATTGTTTATTATTTCATAAAAAGCACTTGTTGCTCTAGAGTCTCTTGAAATGATGGCAACCTTATCTCCTTTAGCTAAGTTTATATTAACATTTTTAAATAATAAATCACCGTCAACAGAAGTAGCTGATAAGCTTTCAACATTTAGAATCTGATCACCTGCTTCTCTTTCTCTTTCAAAAATTATAGCAGGGTACCTTCTGCTTGATGGCTTAATATCCTCAATTTTCAATTTAGACAACATTTTCTTTCTAGAAGTTGCCTGCTTACTTTTTGCAACATTGGCACTAAAACGTGCAATGAATTCTTGTAATTCTTTTGCTTTTTCTTCAGATTTTTTATTTTGCTGTGCTCTTTGTCTTGCTGCTAACTGGCTACTTTCATACCAAAATGTATAGTTACCAGAGTAGTGATTCATTTTACCGAAATCAATATCAGATATATGGGTGCAAACTGCATCTAAAAAGTGTCTATCGTGAGATACTACAATAACTGTGTTTTCATAATGGGCCAAAAAGTTCTCTAGCCATTGAATAGTTTCATAATCTAAATCATTCGTTGGCTCATCCATAATTAAAACATCAGGATTTCCGAATAATGCTTGAGCTAATAAAACTCTAACCTTTAATTTTGAATCCATCTCAGCCATAGTAGTGAAATGCATCTCTGCAGGAATACCAAGGTTTGATAACATTGCAGCAGCAGAACTATCAGCATTCCAACCATCCATTTCCTCAAACTGAACCTGCAGTTCCCCTATTTTATCGGCATTCTCATCACTATAGTCAGCATATAAAGCATCAATCTCACTCTTGAGCTTGAATAATGGCTTGTTTCCCATTATAACTGTTTCGAGAACAGTTGATTCGTCATAAGCATTATGGTTCTGCTCAAAAATCGACATACGCTTTGTAGGCTCTAAATGCACATGACCTGAAGTAGGATCTTGCTGACCAGAAAGTATTTTTAAAAAAGTAGATTTTCCTGCGCCATTCGCACCAATTACTCCATAGCAATTGCCTTGAGTAAAAGCCACATTTACTTCGTCAAACAAAACTCTTTTTCCAAACTGTACCGATAAATTCGAAACGGATAACATAATAGCTGCTTTTAAATTTCGTGCAAAAATAGAGAAATTAAAGTCCCCATACCAATTATCTTATATTCAAAACAGCTTGTCGAAAACGATTATATCGTCTGTAATTTTTAACGACCTATTAACAGCAATGCACATACGGGTTTATTAGATTTGTGCGTTACCTAGTAGATATTCACATATGAATAAAAACTTACTCTATCTCTTTCTTTTAGTCGTATCAGGTTGTACTGAAGGAGAAAAAAAATCCCCAAGCGTACTATTTGCAGGGGAAATTGTAAACCCAATGAACGAGTATGTTGTTCTTTTTAAGGACGATGTAAAACTCGATTCTGCGAAGTTGGATAAAACCAATCACTTCTCTTTTGAACTTGATTCTATTAGTGAAGGGTTATATCATTTCAATCACGCTCGTGAGTATCAATACATTTATTTAGAACAAGGTGACAGTATTCAAATTCGATTGAACACTATTGATTTTGATGAATCATTAGTTTTTTCGGGCTCTGGCGCGGATATCAACAATTTCTTATTAGACATCTTTTTAGCGAACGAAGAAGAAGAGAGCCTTATAAGATCAACTTATTTTGAGCTAAAACCAGAAGAATTTCATCAACAAATAGAAACGTTACGTAAAGATAAATTAAAGGCCTTAGCTCAATTAAATGTTGAAACACCTTTATCTATTAAAGCAAAAAACCTGGCAGAGGTAAGTATAAATTACACCTACTATAATTACAAAGAGATTTATCCTTTTGAACATCGAAATCGTACCGGTAAAAGAATCGGAAATAAAGTTCCTTCGAACTTTTATGCATATCGTAAAAGCATAAACTTCAATAATAAAAACCTAAACTACCTTACTCCTTATTATAATTTTGTGAAATCTCATTTAAAGAATATCTCATACAATGGGTGCGAGCAAAAATGTGGGGTTGTTGATGAAACAATAACAAATCAACTCCATTTCAATCGTCATAAATTAAGTTTGATTGATAGTTTGGTGCAAGAAGATGAATTAAAAGATAATCTATTTCGGAATGTAGCTTTTGAATATCTTCTTAGAGGCCGTGATACAGAACAAAACAACGAGACATTTATTCAAGATTTCTACTTAAGATCAGGTAACAACAGGCATATTAGTGAGATCAATGAACTTTATGAAGGCATTACGAACATGCAGCCTAAGAAAAAGATTCCAAACGTTATGGTAACTGACGTTAGCGGAAAAAAGGTTTCATTGCAAGATATCGCAAAGGGTAAAAAAGTTGCTTTTTATTTCTGGTCGGGGTCAAATCAAAGATATTTTAAAGATGTGATTGAAAGAACAGCATTTCTTTCAGCAACTAAAGAAAATTACACCTTTGTTGGGATCAATTATAGAACTGATGAGTCGACTTGGAAAGGCATGATAGCAAGAGCTAAACTAGACACAGAAAATCAGTTCAAGGCAGACGATTTTGAAGAACTTGCCAAGGCCTTGACTATTTACCAAAGAAATAAATGCATCATTACAAAAGACGCTGAAATAGTTGATGGCTTCACAACGCTATGGGCTGCAAATTTATAAACAAAAAATCATTGTATTAAAAAAGCCTCAGAATATGTGTTCTGAGGCTTTTTATATTTTGAGAAGATTTACTTCTTAGTTTCCTTTTTGATAATCAGCTAAAAATTTAGCCAATCCAGCATCAGTAAGTGGGTGCTTTAAAAGCCCTTCAATAGATGATAACGGTCCTGTCATAACATCTGCTCCTAATTTTGCACAATCAATTACGTGCATCGTATGTCTTACAGAAGCTGCTAAAATTTGAGTCTCAAAAGCATAGTTATCATATATGTGTCGAATTTCAGCGATAAGATTTAAGCCATCTGTTGAAATATCATCAAGTCTTCCAATAAACGGAGAAACATACGTTGCTCCTGCTTTCGCAGCTAGTAAGGCCTGACCTACAGAAAAGACTAAAGTACAATTGGTGCGAATTCCTTTATCAGAAAAATATTTTAAAGCTTTAATACCATCTTTAATCATAGGTACTTTAACTACAATTTGCTCATGCAGCTCTACTAATTCTTCACCTTCTTTAATCATTCCAGCTAAATCAGTTGAAATAACTTCAGCAGAAACATCTCCTTCAACAATATTACAAATATCTACATAGTGCTTTAAAATGTTATTTCTTCCAGTAATGCCCTCTTTAGCCATCAAAGAAGGATTCGTTGTTACCCCGTCAAGAACTCCAAGTGCTTGCGCTTCACGAATCTGATCTAAATTAGCTGTATCAATAAAAAATTTCATTTTTTTTCTGTTTTTGATGTGATAATAAATTTCTACTCTTAAATATTCAGTTCAAAACTACAATTTATAATGACTCAATAATAGTTTCTCATATACTTTATCTGGTAATATTCTCTTTAAGCGCAACGAAAATTTCTGCATAAACGAACCCACCTTATAGCGTACTTTTGGGTTCTTAGTGTTAATCACCTTAAGCACCGTATGCGCTATTAAAATAGGGTCTTCACCATCATTCACCCCTTCATCAATAAGACTTAATGTTTGAGCATATGGCTCTTTATAAACAGAGTTTTCTAAAACCGGCGCATGATAGCGTCCGGCAGCAATATTAGTTGCAAAATCACCAGGAGCTATGGTAGTCATATGAATTCCAAAATCTTTGGTTTCCATGCGTAAAGTCTCTGAAACCAATTCCATGGCACCTTTAGTTGCAGAATAAATCCCCCGATAGGGTAATCCCATAAAGGCAGCAATTGAAGTAATATTTATCACTAAACCATTTTTCTGCTTTCTCATCTGAGGAAGCACAGCCTTGATCATATGTATAGGACCATTAAAATTGGTGTCAAAAGCATTGTTGATTTCTTCATGAGGCGTTTCTTCTATGGGTCCTGTAATTCCTATGCCTGCATTATTTATCAAAACGTCTAGTCTCCCTTCTTTCGTGATTATTTTATCTACTGCTAGTTCTATACTATCAATGTTGGTAACATCCATCTCTAGCAGCTCAAAGCCATCGAAATCGGTATGGTTCGCTAATTTTCTTGTTGTACCGTAAACTTTCAAACCTTTTGTTTGTAGGTACTCCCCTATTGATTTACCGATGCCCGAAGAGCCTCCTGTAATTAGTATAACCTTTGACTTCATAACTAATACAAAGTAACGAATAAAATAAGAGCTTAGAAATAATTATGCTTGTATATGGCTTAAAAACAAAAAGATAAAGTGAAGAGTACTTACTTGACTATAAGGCACAAAAAAAGGCAAGCTACCTACATCGCACCGCTACAACCATATACCCTTGCTGCGTTCCCACCCTGGGGGATTCTAAGGGAGCTGGTCGTGTAGGACTTGCCAGCTGCAAATATACACTCTTTTAGAATTTACAATCATAAATTAATCGCAAATATTGCCCTTGATTTATAGTTTGGTGCTATTTTTGTCTCAACCGTTTCATCAATAGGGTTTTACTTAAAAGAAATATTTTTTACGATGCATTAAAAATTATAACCTATTAATGAACAAAGCAACATACCTATGATTAAATTTTTTGCTCTTTCTAGTTTTTTAATGCTATTCTTAGCCTGTGGCGGTACTGCAACTGACCCGTCATTACTATTTGATATCTCTTTGGATGGAAATAAAACACAATTCAAACAAAACGAATCAGTAGGTATTAATATCAAGAACAAAGAAGATAAGACCATAAATAAAGTTAGCTACTCTATTGACGGAAACGAGTTAGCCATTGACAATAATAGCATTTCATTAGATATTAAAACGCTCGGAAACAAGACCATAAAGGCAGTTATTAACTACGACGATACTTCAGTAGAAATATCAAAAAAAATAAAAGTATTATCTGCTAATGCTCCTGAAATATATACCTACGAGATTATTAATGAGTATCCGCATAGTACAACTGCATACACGCAAGGGCTAGAATTTCATCAAGACACTCTTTATGAAAGCACCGGTAAAAAGGGCCGTTCCTCTTTACGAAAAGTGGATTACAAAACAGGCAAGGTGTTAAAGCAAATTGATCTTGATGACAACATTTTCGGAGAAGGTATGACCATCTTGAATGGAAAAATATATCAACTCTCTTGGCAAAGTAAAATAGGATACATCTATGATTTAAAAGATTTCAAAAAAATAGACAACTTTCAATACGGTGAAAGTAAATTAGGTTGGGGCTTAGCGAATGATGGTGAAAAACTATACAAGAGTGATGGTACAGAAAAAATCTGGTTTTTAAACCCAGAAACTTTGGTTGAAGAAGGCCATATTCAAACGGTCACTAATTCTTCAATTTTCAATAAAGCAAATGAGTTAGAGTATGTAGACGGAAAGTTGTATGCGAATGTATACTTAAAGGCAGGCGTGATGATTATTGATGCCCAAAGCGGTGCTATTGAAGGTGTTGTAAATTTTGGTGGTCTTGTTAAAAAAATCACTAAAACTAAAAATTGGAATGACAACGATAATGTTTTAAATGGAATTGCATATCACCCAACCAAAAAAACATTCTTTGTTACTGGTAAAGATTGGGACAAGCTTTTCGAAGTTAGAATTCTTAAAAAATAAGCAACCTTTTTATGGAGTCCTTTCAAAAGATTATAACCGTCTCAAAAGATGATTTAGACGAGCTCATGCACGTAAACAATGTACAATATGTACAATGGATACAAGATATAGCCAAAGAGCATTGGCAAACCTACGCTTCAAAAACTATGCAAGAAACCGTAGTTTGGGTGGTAATGAACCATAATATCACTTACAAAACTGCAGCAGTTCTAAATGATCAAATCAAAGTACACACCTATATTAAAAGTAATAAGGGTGCAGCTTGCATAAGGGTTGTCGAAATGCACAATACAAACACGAATCAACTGTTATTATATTCAGAGACAAAGTGGTGTTTGCTAAATGCTGAAAATTTTAGACCTATCAGAATTTCTAAAGAAATAGAAATGTTATTTAGTTCTAAAGAATAAAAAGCGGCCGCAAGAATCATATTCGGCTTGCTAAATATCTTTCAACTCAAATTAAAAATGCGCTATTATTTTGTTTGCATCTTATCTTGCCTACTGATTGTGCTGGGTAGCTCATGCAGAAAAGATTTAGAGTATGCTTCAAGTGACGGTAACTTAGAATTTTCAAAAGACACTATCTTTTTAGACACGGTTTTCGCCAATATTGGCAGCACTACCCATACTTTGAAAATCTACAACCGAAACAGAGATGATTTAGAAATTCCTTCTATTCGCTTGGCGCAAGGTCAAAACAGTAAGTATCGACTGAATGTAGATGGTGTAGCAGGAAAAGAATTTGCCAACATACCAATTTTTGCACAAGACAGCATTTTTGTTTTTATCGAAACCAACGTACCTGCTGACAATGCTTCAGAAAAGGAATTTTTGTATACAGATGTTATTCAATTCGATACTGGCGATTTTTTACAAGAAGTTCAATTGGTAACCTTGGTTAAAGATGCCATTTTCATTCATCCGAAAACATTAGCAGACGGTACAAAAGAAATCATAACGCTCAGCAGAAATGATTTAGGAGAAGAAATTCGTGTGGCAGGTTCTGACTTAAATGATGATCAATTAGAGTTTACTAACGAAAAACCATATGTGATTTATGGGTATGCTAAAGTACCCTCAAACAAGGAATTAATTATAAATGCAGGCGCTCGAGTCCACTTTCATAAAGATGCTGGACTTTATGTTGAATCAGGTGCTTCGCTAAAAATTAATGGTACCCTTAGCGAAGATCAAGCAGCATTAGAGAGCGAAGTGGTTTTTGAAGGTGATCGATTAGAAAACGAATTTGCAACTATACCTGGTCAATGGGGTTCAGTATGGATAGCCGATGGAAGTATCGGTAACAGCATTGATTATTTAACCATTAAAAATGCAACTATTGGTTTGTTTATTGAAGGTGATGGCTTGCTAGAAGCCCCAACCTTAGCTATTCAAAATTCACAAATATATAATAGCGTTAGTACTAATCTTCAGGCAAAATCGGCATATATCAATGGGCAAAATTTGGTCTTAGGTAGTTCAGGTAAAACCTCATTATATTTGAATTTGGGAGGCATATATTCATTTAAGCATTGCACCATAGCAAACTATTGGTCCAATGGTTTTCGTGTAGGTGCTTCTTTAGAAATTGACAATTTTAATACGAACCAAGCAATTGATCTGACCCAAGCAAATTTCACCAACTGTATCATTGATGGCAATAGTTTTTTAGAACTAGCATTAAAGTCAAATGAACTAAATAACTTTTCATATTCCTTTAAAAATTGTACGCTGAAGTTTAGAGACGATAGTAACGCATTTTCTGACGACCCATTATACGACTTTGAAAACCTCAATAGGTTTGATCAAATATTAATAAATCAAGATCTTTTCTTCATAAACACGTTTGAAAATAATTTCAGAATAAAAAGTAGTTCGGCAGCAAACGGTAATGCCGATATTGATACAGCGCTCTTAATTCCTCTAGACATTTTAGGAAATGATCGAACAACTTCACCAAGCATTGGCGCTTATCAAATCTCGCAATGAAAACAAAAAGAAAGAAATAAACTAATAATTGAAGGTAAATTCTTACCTTTTTAATAAATTTAGCAAAATTAAGACCAAAACCTCCATTTATTTATGGTTTTACTAGGGTTCAAATTTTAGCACTATTGCTAATTTGCATTCATACCAAGCAAACCCATGGCTTACCAATATTTGATAATAGATGCTAATGAAACTTCTAATTTGGAGCTTCAAGAACATTTGGAAGAATATGGTGAATTTAAATGCAGTTCATTAGCAAAAAATAGTATTGAAGGTTTGAATGATATTCTTAAGTATTCACCTGATATTGTTTTTATCAATCTGAATGAAAACGCCAGCGCATATTTTCAAATGACCATGGAACTGCACCAATATGGAAATTGCATACCTATATTCATAGGTATTTCTAACAGTAAAAATCATGCTTACGAGGCCATCAAAAATAATTTTTTTGATTATTGGTTATTACCTTATAACGAGTTTGATATTCGAAAGTCACTTCTTAGACTCAAAAAAATGATGCCGCAAGAAGAAGCACAGAATACCTTATGTTTAAAATCATATCGTGATTTTCAGTATTTAGATACTGATGATATTTTGTATTTAAAAGCAGACAATAATGCTACCGAATTTATAATGAAAGACGGCACCATTAATAATGCCTTCAAAACCTTGAAGACTTTTGAAAGTCAGATGCCGAAGAACTTTATTCGCATACACCAAAGCTATATTGTAAATATCAACCACATCTCTCGCATCAGCTACGGTAAAGCACTATGCACTTTAAAGTATCGAAAAGTACAATTACCCTTTTCAAAATCGTACAAACTGAACATTGACAGCTTAAAACAAGCGTTGACAAAAAACGCTATTTCTTCGTTAAATTAAATCAATACTAGCATTTTTCCTTCGAATACTCACAAAACATGTGCATATGCTCGTACAATTTTGAATACCCCATAACTACTTAGTTCTAATTCTACTTTTACTATGAAAGTAAAACACATTATTAATCCTCCATAAAAAGAATTAAGAAGATGAAAAAAGTAGCAAGTATTTTAGCAGTAGTAGTATTCGCAGTAGGTATGTTCGCAACGCAAGCTGAAAATGTATTAGATTTTGATTTTGATATCGAAAATATGTTAGCATGTGGGGATTGTAATGGATCAAACGACGACCCACGTGAGGGTTCAGGCAATGGAGCTGTTTAATAAATCTTTAAAAAGAATATAAGTCCTAAATCTTTGGTTTAGGACTTTTTTTTTACCTTGTAGGAAAAATAGTAATGCCAGCATTTCGACCTCTGCCGCATACCTTCAAGGAAATTTTCATCTTCACCTTAGTGGTTCTGGTATATTCTTGCAATCACAAAAAAGACACAAATAAACAGCTTAGTTTAAAATCTGATAGCATTGAATTTCTGCTTAACGAAGTTAAAGCTGATTCCGTCTCTGAAAAAGAGAAGTACGTTTTACTAGAAAAAGCATATGGGCAAGCTCAGAAGCTAACCAATGATTCTCTAAAAAATAAGTATTTTAAAAAGCTCTCTTTTATCTTACGTAGAAATCACGATTCTAGTTTATTTAGACGAATTAATAAAGAAGCAATTCATACTTCCATTAAAACCAATGATTCTTCAAGTTTAGCAGTAGTTTATTGGGACCTAGCTGATTTCTATAGATATAGGACTGTTCATCGAGATAGTGCCTACTATCAATATGGTAAGGCTGAAAAGATATTCAGTAATTTAGGAGATGACGAAAATTTTGGTAAGGTACTGATAAGTAAAGCTAGGGTTCAAAACTTAATTGGTGATTATACGGGCAGCGATCTTACGATTACGAAAGCCGTTAAAAAATTAAAGCCCTTAAATGACTTTATAAATTTAAATATTTGTAATAGTATTATGGGCGATAATGCCAAACTACTAAATGAATTTGAAAAGTCATTAGAATACTATAGCAAGGCGCTTGATTATCTTAAAAAATATGATAAGAGTCAATTTGGACGAACTATCTTTAAGAACGACATAGGCTTGGTCTATCAAAAAAAAGGCGATCATCAAGAAGCCATTGCTAATTTTTTAGCCGTTTTAAATTTAGATAGCTTAAAAATTAAAAAATCTTATTTATATGGCAGAGCTCTAAACAACCTAGCGTTCAGTTATTTAAAAACCAATCAGACTGAGCAATTACCCATGCTTTTCTTAAAAGCAATTGCTCATCAAGATAGCGTTCGCGATATTGGTGGTAAAACCAGAACCACCAGAAATCTAGCCGAATATTATCTTCAAGCCAAAGATACCGCTAAAGCGCTATCGCATTTACAAGTCGCCAAAACATACGCAATTGATTTGGGTAGTAATACTGAAATTCTTGATGTTTTACGCCTCTACCCTAGAGTTGACCCTAAAAACTCAATAAAACATGCGACTACAGCTTTTGCTTTCAATGATAGCTTACAAATCTTAGATCGTCAAATTCGTGGTAAATTTACTCGCATAGAATTTGAAACTGATGAAGTTGTCGCTGAGAATCAACTTTTAGAACAACAAAAACAATTATATGCAGGTATCGCAGCGGCGTTACTATTACTCAGCTTTTCTGCATTTATTATAATACGACAGCGCATCAAAAACCAAAAGTTGCGCTTTGAAGAACAGCAGCAGGCAAGCAATCAAGAAATTTTTAATTTACTACTTGCTCAAAACGAAAAGGTTGAGGAAGGTAAAAAATCAGAACAAAAAAGGGTGTCTGAAGAGTTACATGATGGGGTATTAGGTAGAATGTTAGGCGCTAGAATGATGCTCTTAGGTTTAAATAAAAAAACAGACCCGCATGCCATGGCAGAACGAGGAAAAGCAATTTCAATGTTGCAAGACGTTGAAGGTGAGGTTCGTTCTATTTCTCACGAACTTAGCCATGCCGCCTATCAAAAAATTCATAACTTTATACTTTCAATTAAAGACTTGTTAAATAACGTCGAAAACGCCACAAAGATTAAAATTGATTTTATTTTTGCAGACGATTTAGATTACGATGCTTTAACTGGAGAGATTAAAATAAACTTGTACCGTATCATTCAAGAATGCGTACAGAATGCTGTTAAACATGCAGCCTGTGATCATATTAAAATTAGTTTCGACGCAGATTTAGAAACCTTAAGAATTGTTATTGTAGATGACGGCAAAGGTTTTGTTGTCAAAAAAGGCAAGAAAGGAATTGGCACAAGAAATATTACATCACGTGTTAAAAAAGTAAAAGGTACTTGGCAGTTAGACAGTATGATAGGCGAAGGAACAAAAGTAAGTGTTCAAATTCCTATTGTTTCCTATGATAATTCAAATAATATACGAATAGCTCAAGAAGACCTACAAGAATTTTAAAAGTAAACTGAAATGGAAGTTGTAAGAATATTAGCAGTTGATGATCATGAAATGACAACTATGGGCTATAAGTACATCTTAGAAGGCCAAGATTTTGAAAATTTTGAAGTTCGTGTTGAGATTGCTACAAGTTTTGATATGGGTAAAGAAAAAATCGAATTTTCAGCTCGTTCTTTAAAATATGATATCATCTTGTTAGATATTCAATTGTTTCCAACCCAATCAAAAGATATTAGAAGTGGTGAAGATTTAGGTGTTTTAGCTCGAGAAATTGTACCAGAATCTAAGGTTGTTTTCATGTCTTCATTTAGTGATAACTTGAGAATAAATAGCATATTTAAATCTGTTGACCCTGATGGCTATATGGTCAAATCTGAAATTGATGAAAAGTCACTTCGCAGCATGGTTGAAACTGTAATTACTAAACCACCATATTACACAGCAGGAGCATTCGCCGCAATACGCAGAAGAATGACTAATGACATCGTCGTTGATGAGCTAGATAAAAAAATACTGTACTACCTTTCTATTGGCACAAGAACCAAAGATATTGCTCCGCTTATCTCTTCTGCAACCACTACAGTTGAATCGCGAAAGAGGCAATTAAAATCAATTTTTGGCATTGAAAGTGGTAATGACATCTCCTTAATAGAAGAAGCACGCAAAAAAGGCTTCATATAACCCATTTTTAATGATTTTTATTTTTATATAAAAAACTGATTAACAGTATTTTATATAAAAACAACCTGTTCACAAAGGAAAACCTCCATATTTATAAGGTTTTTCTGTGGTGGAAAACGATGGTTAAAATATAACTTTACTTCAGACGTAAACCATTTTAAAGTCACCGCTATGCCTTCTAATCAAGACAACTCTAAAGAATACTCGCTTGTTGGATTTGACAAATTCATGCAAATTGAAGGGTTAAATAGTTTTGCAAAAAACTTAGAGAAGCACTTTTTTTCTAAGGTAATTATTCGCAATATTTCAACTTTACCGACTGAAATAAACTTGGTAATTGAACTGACATGTAATTTAGAACTTAATGAATTGCTGAATCATTTCAAGCAACAAATTTGGGGCAACTTCGCTTCAAAAAAACATTCTTTTTCAAATGAGTTAAAGCAATTAAAAGATATCAATGATATTTCAATTGAAGTTGAAGAATTATCTGTCTTTCTTCAAGACACTTCAATTGTAATAACTAGTATCTATAGTC
Source organism: uncultured Flavobacteriaceae bacterium (assembly GCA_938009735.1). Taxonomy (GTDB): domain Bacteria; phylum Bacteroidota; class Bacteroidia; order Flavobacteriales; family Flavobacteriaceae; genus Maribacter_C. The sequence goes on along the minus strand of CALLIG010000054.1, from coordinate 8,660 downwards.
AAAGTATACCAGAACACTTAGAAAGTATATTTAGCAATCTTGAAAACTCTAGTCTTCATTTCATGAAAAGGGAAACTGAAGTGCCTTTTGAAATTTATTTACCGGTTTATGAAGATAATGATATCACCTATGAAAACGAATCTGTAATAGAAGTCGGTACATCAAATGCAGCACCCGCAAAAGATTATTTTAGCTATTGGGGTATGTATTTCCATTCCGAAGAGGATGCCATAGTATATGATCTAAAAAATCAAATCCTTATTGATGGTACTGTACAAATGTTAAACAGATAAAAGTCTTTTATCATAGACTTTTTTGTTAGGCATTAAACAATGCTTTTCCTTTCATAAGCTCGTTTACACTTACTTTTACATTTGCAATTTTAATCTCATCTTCAGGGTTGCATAAAACTTCATCAACCAAATCTACAATTGTTGACATATCGCTTTCAACCAAACCTCGTGTGGTTATTGCTGCAGTTCCAAATCGTATACCTGAAGTGACAAAAGGAGATTTATCATCAAACGGTACCATATTCTTATTTGCCGTAATATCTGCCTTAACTAAAACATTCTCAGCGTCTTTACCTGTAATATTCTTATTTCTAAGATCAATAAGCATCATGTGGTTATCAGTTCCACCAGAAATAATATGATAATCTTTTGCTACAAAAGCTGCTGCCATTGCCTCAGCATTTTTCTTTACTTGCAGCATATAATGTAAAAAGTTGTCAGTCAAAGCTTCTCCAAAAGCTATTGCCTTGGCTGCTATAATATGCTCTAAAGGACCACCTTGATTTCCTGGAAAGACAGCTAGATTTAATAGGGCTGACATTTTTCGCAAACTGCCGTTTTTTAATTTGATTCCGAATGGATTATCAAAATCTTCTCCCATTAATATAAGTCCTCCTCTTGGGCCTCTTAATGTTTTATGTGTTGTAGTTGTTACAATATGGCAATGTGGTAGTGGATCATTCAAAATTCCTTTAGCAATTAATCCTGCCGGATGCGATATATCAGCTAGAAGCAAGGCTCCAACACTATCTGCAATTTTTCTAAACCTTTCAAAATCCATATCTCTTGAATAGGCAGAAGCACCTGCGATAATCATTTTTGGCTGCTCGCGTGTAGCAATTTCTTGAATCTTATCGTAGTTCAAAACACCAGTCTCCTCCTCTACTCCATAAAAAACGGGGTTATATAATCTACCTGAAAAATTAACTGGAGAACCATGAGTTAAATGACCTCCATGCGACAAGTCAAAACCAAGTATTGTATCTCCTGGCTTCAAACATGCATGATAAACAGAGGCATTTGCCTGTGATCCTGAATGCGGCTGAACATTTGCATATGCTGCCCCAAATAACTGTTTTGCTCTATCTATGGCTAATTGCTCAATTTTGTCAACAACTTCACATCCACCGTAGTATCGTTTACCAGGGTAACCCTCAGCGTACTTGTTCGTTAAAACTGATCCTGCAGCTTCCATGACTTGTGGACTAGTAAAATTTTCTGAAGCGATAAGCTCAATACCAGAAAGTTGTCGGTCTTTCTCAGCTTCAATAAGGTTAAAAATAGTCTCGTCACGTTGCATAATTACAGTAGTTTTAATTAAGTGGCAAAAATACAAATTGTACCACATAAATTTTAGCAAATCAAGTTAATTGACCAACTATTTATCAAATATCAATTAACAAATTTATGTATCTTAATGAAATCGTAGTGTTACGCCAAATGAAATCTAATTTGTAACGAAGCTACATTGATATTAGACCCTGATAATAAAAGCATTACACCGTATCTGTACGATAGTTCATCGAATTGCGTTATCTACAAAGATGTTTTTGGCACGGCTGTTGAATTAATAACATTCAAACCCATAAATAAGTTGTTATGAAAAGAATTATACTTTGTATTCCGGTTCTTATTTTATTCATAGCTTGTAATGGAGTAAAAAAAACCCAGCAAGCTATTAACGCAGGTGATTATACCAATGCGATGAATGAAGCATTGCAAAATTTATCTGATAATAAAGAAAAAAAAGGGCACCAGCCCTACATCTTGCTATTAGAGGAAGCCTTCAAGAAAAATGCTGAACGTGAATTAGATCATATTGCATTCCTTGAAAAGGATGGTAACGAAGCTAGCTATGAGACTATTTATAAAAGTTATGTTAACCTTCAGAATATTCAAGAAAGAATAAGACCACTTTTACCTCTTCGAATTATTGAAGAACAAAGAGATGCAGAATTTTCGTTCGGTGATTATGATAACGCTATTATAGATTACAAAGACGATTTATCTGAATACTTATATGATAACGCTGAAGGTTTGTTGGCTAATGCCATCAGGAAAGAAGATTATCGAAAAGCATATGATGATTTTGTTTATTTAAATAAAATTAATCCTGGTTTTGAAGATACCCGAAAAAAAATCGAAGAAGCCCATATAAAGGGTATTGACTACATTGAGGTAAAAGTGATGAATAATAGTAATCAGATTATTCCTGAGCAATTATCTCAGGAGCTTTTAAATTTTAACACCTATGGATTAGATGATTTATGGACAAAATATCATACCAATTCTGTTAAAGATATTACCTATGATTACCTTTTACAGGTTTCTCTAAATCAAATTGATATTTCACCTGAACAACTTCGGGAAAAAGAAATTATTAAAGAGAAGCAAGTGATAGATGGCTATAAGTTCGCAGTAGACGAAGCTGGCGAATTTGTTAAAGACAGTTTAGGAAACAAAATAAAAATAGATAAGTTTAAAACTGTAAGAGGCAAGTTGAGAAGGTTTACACAATTCAAAAGTGCTAGAGTAGCTGGTGATGTGGTTTACTCAGATTTTCGAACTGATCAGCAAATCAACTCATACCCTTTAGCTAGTGAATTTATATTTGAGCATGAATATGCAAGAACTAGTGGTGATAGAAGAGCTATAGATTATGAATTTATGCCACTATTAGATCGTGTATCTGTTCCTTTTCCAACAAATGAGCAAATGGTTTATGATGCTGGTGAAGATTTAAAAGCACGATTGAAAGATATTCTCTTGAACCATCGATTTAAGTAGAAAAATAAAATCAAAGCGTCTTTGAAAACCAAAGGCGCTTTTTTTACACATACTTTTTTAAGTCTAATTCGGCTATTGCACCATGCGATGTGTGTGCAACAACAGTAGTATTTCTTATTACAAGTAACTGCGGCGACTGATGTAAAACCTGAAACTTATATCCAGTTTCATTAGACACTTCTCGATAAGCAAGTAGATCTAAATAATACAAGTCTATTTCATCTGCAGAAAAATCATAACCACTTTTGAACATATTCATTGTCATTCTACTAATTCCGCAAGTTGTAGAGTGTTTAAAAATGACTTGAGTTTTCGTTTTAGAGTTTTCTTCTATTTCATTGAGCTGATCTAATGAGGTTAAAGAGATCCAAGGAATTGTTTTCTCTTCTTTTTTTGATTCACCATCATTCTTTCCAAACAAACCATTAAATAAACCCATAAATATTTTTATTAATTCTTAGTTCTAAGTCGCAACTTAAACCAATACATTACAACTGTCGAAATGTCTTGTTTTAATAGTGTTTACGCGCCATTTTGTCTTGCAGCATACATTGGTAAGGTTGTTGACTTACTTGAATCAAAAGTACTAATAGCATATAATATTTACAGAGATGAACCCAAATAATTTTACAATAAAATCACAAGAAGCCATTCAACAGGCTCAGCTAATTGCTCAAAGCATGGGCCATCAGCAAATCGAAAACGAGCATATTTTTAAAGCAATTTCTGAAGTTGATGAAAATGTACTTCCCTTTATTTTAAAGAAGTTACATATTAATGTAGACCTACTTTCTCAAATTCTTGAAAAAGAGTTAGAAAGCTTCCCAAACGTTTCTGGTGGCGACTTAATGTTTTCTAGAGAAGCTAACAAAAGTTTGAACGAGGCTAGTATTGTAGCAAAAAAAATGGAAGATGAATTTGTATCCATAGAACATCTTCTTGTTGCTATTCTAAAATCCAAAAGTAAAATCGCACAAATACTAAAAGACCAAGGGGCAACCGAAAAAGATTTAAAAACAGCAATAGACGAGCTAAGAAAAGGAGGTAAGGTGACATCACAAAGTGCTGAAGACACCTATAACTCATTAGATAAGTTTGCCAAAAACCTAAATCAGCTAGCAGATAGCGGCAAGTTAGACCCTGTGATTGGGAGAGATGAGGAGATACGTCGCATTTTACAAATTCTATCGCGACGCACCAAAAACAATCCTATTTTGGTTGGAGAACCTGGTACTGGTAAAACTGCCATTGCTGAGGGCTTAGCACATAGAATTGTACAAGGTGACATACCTGAAAATTTAAAAGATAAAATCATTTATTCTTTAGATATGGGAGCACTAATAGCAGGCGCTAAATACAAAGGGGAGTTTGAAGAACGTTTAAAATCAGTTATAAAAGAGGTTACATCTTCAGACGGTGATATTGTTTTATTTATTGATGAGATACACACTTTGGTAGGCGCTGGAGGTGGTCAAGGTGCTATGGATGCTGCTAATATTTTAAAACCAGCATTAGCTCGGGGTGAGCTGCGAGCAATAGGAGCAACCACTTTAGACGAGTATCAAAAGTATTTTGAAAAAGACAAAGCCCTTGAGCGAAGGTTTCAAAAGGTTGTGGTCAATGAACCTGATACAGAGAGTGCCATTTCTATTCTCAGAGGGATTAAAGAAAAATACGAAGCGCATCACAAAGTTCGTATTAAAGATGAAGCAGTAATTGCCGCTGTCGAACTTTCACAACGGTATATTACGAATCGGTTTTTACCAGATAAAGCCATTGACTTAATTGATGAAGCAGCTTCTAAACTGCGCATGGAAATCAATTCTAAGCCAGAAGAACTAGATGTTCTCGATCGCAAAATAATGCAATTAGAAATTGAAATTGAGGCCATTAAAAGGGAGAATGACAAAGTTAAATTAAAGTCCCTCAATGCTGATCTCGCAAACTTTAAAGAAGAGCGAAATGAAATTTTTGCTAAATGGGAAGGTGAAAAAATTGTAGTTGATAATATTCAAAAAACCAAACAGGATATTGAGCAATACAAACAGGAAGCTGAACGTGCTGAACGCAATGGAGATTATGGAAAGGTAGCCGAATTACGTTACGGAAAAATCAAAGAAGCTCAAGAAAATTTAGAAACATTTCAACGAGAATTACAAGAACAACAAAAGACAGATACTCTTATTAAAGAGGAGGTTACGAATGAAGACATAGCTGAAATTGTCGCAAAGTGGACAGGTATTCCAGTAACTAAAATGTTACAAAGTGAGCGCGAAAAACTATTGCAATTAGAAGAAGTACTTCACAAAAGAGTAGTTGGGCAAGAAGAAGCAATACAGGCAGTTTCAGATGCGATTCGAAGAAGTCGAGCAGGACTCCAAGACGCTAACCGCCCTATTGGTTCCTTTCTTTTTTTAGGAACTACCGGAGTTGGTAAAACAGAGCTTGCAAAAACTTTAGCGTCATATCTTTTCGATGATGAAAATGCTATGACACGTATTGATATGAGTGAATATCAAGAAAGTCATTCTGTAAGTAGACTAGTAGGTGCTCCTCCTGGATACGTCGGTTACGATGAAGGTGGACAATTGACAGAAGCTGTGCGACGTCGCCCCTACTCTGTTATTCTCTTAGATGAAATTGAAAAGGCCCACCCAGATACTTTTAATGTTCTATTACAAGTATTGGACGAAGGACGATTAACAGATAACAAAGGCAGAATTGCAGACTTCAAAAATGCTATCATAGTAATGACCAGTAACATGGGCAGCAATATTATTCAAGAAAAATTTGAAAACACAACTGATCTACAAAATGCTGCAGAAGTAGCTCGAGTAGAGGTTTTAGGCTTATTAAAAAGAAGTATAAGACCTGAATTTTTAAATCGTATTGATGATATTATCATGTTTACTCCACTAAGTAAAAGTGATATCACTAAGATTGTGAGACTACAACTTAATCATCTTAAGAAAGTAATCGCCAAACAGCATATTACCATTGATGCGACTGAAGAAGCAATTTCCTATTTAGCAGAAAAAGGTTATGATCCGCAATATGGCGCTAGACCAATCAAACGAGTTATTCAAAAAGAAGTATTGAATAATTTATCAAAAGAGTTACTTAGCGGCGCTATAAAAGCAGATAGCATTGTTCTAATTGATTCTTTTGACGACGGATTAGTTTTTAGAAACGAAAACGAGTTGGCAGAGTAAAAAAGTTTGCCTATTTTCAAAGCATCCTTTCTAAATTAAAAAGAGAGGATGTTTTTTGATAATATATATACCATACAGTATATAGTTTTTTTATCTTCGTACTAAATCGTTACTAATATATGTCCACAAAGGCAGAAAGAACTACCGCTTTTATTATCGAAACTGTTGCTCCTGTTTTTAACAAACACGGTTATGTAGGCACTAGTATGAGCGATCTGACCGAAGCAACTGGACTTACTAAAGGAGCATTGTACGGTAATTTTGAGAATAAAGAAGCCCTTGCCCTCTCTGCTTTTCAATACAATAGCAATAAGCTTTTAGATAAAATTGATGAAGTTTTAGCTATAAAAGGAAATGCATTAGACAAGCTCTTTGCACTTACTACGTTTTATCGCAATTATGATATATTTACTTTAAACATGGGTGGCTGCCCAATTCTGAATGTTGGTGTTGATGCTAGAGACAATAACGTTCTCTTGTCGGCAGCGACGAAAGAAGTTATAAAAAATGTAGAAGGTAAGATTGCATTAGTACTTGAAAACGGAGTAAATAATAACGAATTAAAAATACCCGTTCCACCACTACAATTTGCCAAACAATTTTTTACCATGTTACAAGGTGCAGTTGCTATGTCTACAATGACTAATGATAGAAAGTACCTAATGAACACAGTTGCTTATCTCGAGCAATTGGTAAAAAAGGAGATCAAAAAATAGACCTCCTCATTTAACTTTATTAGATTTTACTTAAGTAGCAGTACTACTTAGTTGCAAATCGATATTACATGATAGCTATGTTATAAATTGTAAAGAAGATTACACTTATAATTTACTTACCTACTACCCTAAATATCCATGTTTTACCAGCATACTTGCCATCAAACTTACTATCTCTTGCTCTTCTTGCTTCACTAATAGTATTATATTTCGCTAAGTAAGCATAGTTGTATTTGTTGACGCTTCTAAAGAAAGATTTTGGCTGCATTCCTTTCTTGGTCAAATCGCCCATGAATGCATCAAAGTATTTTTTAGTACCAAAGACATTCGCTATTAAATAATAACCTGGTTCTAATCCGTCTTCATTAGCCACCTCTTCGTATTTCTCTCCGGCCTGAGGTTTTACTTCTTCAGTAACTACTTCTTCAGTAACTACTTCTTCTTTAGCGACTCTTGCTTCGGCAGCTTTCGCAACTCTAGCAGCTTCTTCTCTTGCAAGTCTAGCTGACTCTTCGCTAGCAACTTTATCCGCTTCTTCCTTCGCCTTTGCTGCAGCTTCATCATTAGCAACCTTTATTGCCTCAGCTTGAGCGATTCTTGCTGATTCTTCTTTAGCCTTCGTTGCTTCGTTAGCTAACTTAGCTTTTTCAATTGCGTCAAGCTTACGTTGTTGTTCAATTCTATCAGCTTCAGCTAAAGCTTTTGCATCTCCTTCTTTCTTAAGGTCAGCCAAACGTTTTTCTTCTTTAGCTTTCTCCTCTGCTGCCAAAGCAGCAGCTTTTTCTTCTTCCTTTGCTTTTGTTTCCGCAATCTTGGTTTGCTCTTTTTCTAACGAAGATGCTGCTCTTTCTGCTTCCTTGGCCTCTGATGCAGCTATCTTAGCTTGTTCTTCTTCCAACTTTTGGTTCAATGCCAGAGCCTCTTTTTCTTGCTTAACAGTCGCTATTGAATCTTTACGCTGTTGCTTTTCTAACGCCTTTTGTTCGTTTGCTAACCTTTTTAACTCTTTCTTATCTAATTGTGCTTCAACTACTTCCTCTTTTGGAACATCTAGTGTTTCTTCTTCTTTTACACTTTCAGCAACTTGTTCCTTTTTTTCATCTGACACCATTCCGTTGGCTTCTTCTTCAGCTTTTCTGAGTTCTTCTCGCATTTCTTCAATGGTAAGCTCTTCATTGGCTAAAATCACTTCTTGATTTAAATCATCAATACCACTAGCCACAATCTTTCTCCGATTCATAGGTTTCCCTAAAAAATAAGAAGCTACAATTTCAAATGAAGGGTCTTTAGAGTTTAAAGAAGCGCTTGTGCCAAATTCAACTAATGCTCCTAAAGAAAAACGATTAAAAACTGTACCTCCTGCGCCTACAGAAATTCCGTAAAAATTATTATATCCAGCCTGTGCCCAGTACTTTTGAGTACTAAATAAAGCATTCATGCCGATTTGATTCTCTTGCTCTGGAATTGTTCTTAAATAAATAGAAGGTCTTAAATAGGCCGTAGAATCAGAAGCCATTACAGGAAAGTCATAAGAAGCCATACCCATAAATATCTTATCGGAAGTAGCTGTATTGGCGCCTTTATCCGTGAAATTATAATCAAATAAATTTTCAGATGCCAGACTCATCGAGAAATTTTCAACGCTAATGTTG
>CALLIG010000053.1 GCA_938009735.1 uncultured Flavobacteriaceae bacterium | reverse complement strand
TTGAAAAATTGCTTCACATCTTTTTCACCTAAAAAAGGATATAGTAACACCGCATAGTTTTCTAAAATTTTTGTGTCGGTATTGGCCGTTTGATGTCGAAAACCATTTTGTTCTTGTTGCAAGCTTATTTGTCCAAGTTGTCTTTTTAACTGTATTTTGGCGTCGTTCAAAATTTGCTTTCGGTATTTCTTATAGCTTTTTGGTTTTATGAGGTCTTTAGATTTTAAGTTAGCTAACATCGTAAATATGGGGGACTTATATTCTTGAATAGCACTATAATCTAAAATTTCAGGGTAAAGTTTTTTCGCCAATGGAAGACTATCCATATAGGGTTTGAATATATGATTTATTTGAAATTTGTTTGAAACCAAAGGGAGATCTTTTGACATTAGCTCTAACAACATTTTGGTAGATGCTTCATCTCCTTTTTTAGTAACAGCAGTCAAGATCTTTGTTTGCGCATTCGAATTGTTATACGATTTTGAATAAAACTGCTTGAAAAAAGTATTTACTTCAGGGTCATCTAACTTTGATAGTTCTTGAATAAGGTGTGATTGAATATCCATCTTATCTTCTGGGTAATCAAATTCACCAATGTAGTATTTAAGTGAATCAATATGTTTCTTTTGAAATTTTATGAAAGGATACCCATCAATTACAATACTGTCATTTTTTCGTAAAGCTTCAAAAAACATATTTGTCTTGTCTGTCAGAATAGAATTTCCAACAAGTGTATCAAATGGCTTAAAGTTTTGAAAGAATTCGGAAATAAATCGACTAGGCTTATTAATGGTGTCAACCTTAGCTTTTATTTCATAGAGCAATCCGCCTTTGACAACATTCTTAATCATAATACCACGTGTGCTTGCAGTATCTGTTAGGGTTAGGTTGAGTTCGTATACCTCTTTGGAGCGCATACTATCTTTTTCTTTATGGACTATAAACTGATTTTTAGCATATAGTTTTTTGCGTAATGACCAAACTGAGTCGATATTGGCAAACATTAAAAAATCATGTGATTTATTTAAAGTAACGCTAATTGCTTCGTTGTTTTTGTTTTGATAAACGGTTTTTTTATTGAAGGCACTATAGTCTTTTGGTTTGTTTTGCCCAGTATAATAGTTCTTGCTGTTCTCAACAAATTTTAAAGGCTTTACCGAAGAAATAGTACTAAAAAGCATCGCAGTATCTCGCACAGTTTTAAAGGCTTCAGTATACGTTGATTGTTTCAGTTTAAAGGAATTAAAATACTTTTTTGCTTTTTCTTCATCAGCAGTTACAATTCCCATTAAGTAATAGTCGCCACGCTTGAAAATTGTTTTTAAATGCAGATAGGTGTTTGCGTTTGCATTCATTATCACTTTGGATGTTAATGCATTATCTGCAATGTCGTCATAGGCAACATTTGAGAGTTTTAAATCTTGATAAAAACGTTTTTGAATTTGTTTCAATTCAAAATTATCTTCTTCAATAAATTCAAAATCATTTAAGGTAGATTTTCGAAGAAAATAATACGAATTTGAAATAGAATCAAAAGCTTGAATTAATCGATCGCCCTTTCTATATCTATTGGTAAAGCTATATAATGAAGGCATTTCTAATTCAAAATCTTTAAAGCCTGAAGTAATATTTTGAACCTTTTTATTTAATTTTTTAAATGAAATACTGTTGAAGATGGTGTCAGAATTTTGAGTGACATAGTCTCCCTTGCCTCCCATTTTAAACATCAATATTTCTAAAGGAGTGATGTATACATGGTAGCGCTGGTGGTCGCCGTTTTTCAATAGATTTTTGATATCTAATCCTTTAAAACCATTTCGAGTAATTTTAGTTTTTTCTAAAATTTTCCCTGGAATGTTTTCAAATAACAAGTTGTCGATATCATCTAAGGTGTACAAATCGTCCTTCTTTAAATAAGAAAAAGTGTTGATGCGATTTAACATTACAAAACTTCCATTAGCTAAATCAGGAGATATATAAGTTGTGTTGATAAATTCTGAAATAGGATATAATTTATTTGTTAAATCAATCGAAAACAACTCATCATCAGGACTAACTCTCGAATAGCTATTCTCTCGAAGCTTAGATTCAATTTTCTCTTTTAGAATTTTTCCTTTTGATGTTGATTTTGATGTCAAAGGTTTTACCGTGTAACCCATTTCACGAAGCATTACTATTACTCCTTCTTTACCTGGTAAATGTGCGGCGCCTATACCCGTAAACACTTTAGCAGTTTGTATCACCGAATCTAATTTGATGACCATATTGCGATTGCGAATCGTGAGCATATTTTTGCGATAATGCTCAGTATACATCGCTTTGTCAATCGAATCTAGCATATTAATGTTGCGATCACGATATGCATCTTGTAATAAGGTCATTGGGTCAGACTGTTGCATCTTCTTCTGAAGCCATTCGTCAGTCTTTTTCTTTACAGCATTCAAGCTTGCGCGCCCTACAAGCGTTGAAGACTCTTCTAAATCTTCAAGTGCCACTACTTTTTTGCCAAACTTTTTTCCAGCTTGGTAGATGAACATATCTAAATACGTTTCTTCTTCAAAATTCTGTGAATACTCGTTGGTGCGATATAAAATACTATTCACCCTGCGATCTTCAAAAGCTAGATAAGCCCCTAATTCTTCTTTTTTTGGGTTTTTGATTGCAAAAGGATAGGTGTAAAAACCCTTTGATACAAACCCATTGCCTTGACCATATCCCATAGAACCATCCATCATGTCGCTATCGAGCCAAGTATCTGGGTCAGATTCTAAAGCAATGATTTCACTTTTGTCTAAGGCTTGATAAAAAACATCATCTAAACGAAATGCAATTCGTTTACTAACATGCATAGTACCATATAGATATGACGTTTTTTCTAGGCCGTTTCCTGAAATTTCCCATAAGAGGCTATTCTTTTCCTGAGCAGAAATACTAATGGTTGAAATAAGAAGGAAAAAGGAAAGAATATAACGCATGAACAGTATTTAAAAAGTTTGGTTATCAGCAGCTTATTCACAAATTTAGGAAACAGAATGCCTTACATTATCCCTATAAACTGTGAAAATTTCCTACTTAACCTTGATATAACGATTAATTCTTGGTGGTATTTTCTGTTTTTGTAGTTTTTTTAGATAATCTCAATCGTTAGTTGATTATATATAAAAAGTTATGATCACTTTTCAATGGATACTGGGGTTCAAGTATTATTTTTGCAGTTGAAAATTGTAGTGTTATGAAAGGAGTTTTATTGGTTAACTTGGGGTCTCCAGATAGTCCTACCGCTAAAGATGTAAAGCCATATTTAGATGAGTTTTTGATGGATGAAAGGGTAATTGATGTTCCCAATATTCTGAGAAATATATTGGTTCGTGGAATTATTCTTCAAACTCGACCAAAAAAATCGGCAAAAGCTTATGCTAAGATCTGGTGGGATGAAGGTTCACCGCTTATAGTGCTTTCTGAACGCTTTGCTAAAAAGGTGCAAAATCATACTGAAATGCCAGTCGCATTAGGAATGCGATACGGAAGCATGTCAATCAAAAAATCACTACAAGAACTGAAAGATAAAGGTGTTGATGAGGTGCTTTTAGTTCCGTTATATCCGCATTATGCAATGTCTTCTTATGAAACTGTTGTTGTTAAGACGATGGAGGATAAAGAAAAGTATTTTCCTGAAATGAAGATCACCACGCTCCCTGCTTTTTATAAAAGTCCAGAGTATATTAAAGTCCTATCTGAAAGTATCGCTGACGGATTAAAAGATTTCGATTACGATCATATTTTGTTTTCATATCATGGTATTCCTGAACGTCATATTCGTAAAAGTGATCCAACTAAATTTCATTGTAAAATTGACGGCAGCTGTTGTAGCGTGAATTCTGTAGCTCACAATACTTGTTACCGTCATCAAGTGTATGAAACAACCGAATTGGTCAAAGCGTATTTAGGACTTCCGGAAGAGCAAGTAAGTACTTCTTTTCAATCGCGATTAGCTGGTGATCCCTGGTTAAAACCATATACTGATTATGAATTCGAGAACCTTGCTAAAGCTGGTAAAAAGAAATTAGCAGTTGTTACTGCAGCTTTTGTTTCTGATTGCTTAGAAACGCTGGAGGAAATAGCAATGGAGGGCAAAGAGCAATTCGAAGAAGCCGGCGGTGAACACTATAAACATGTGCCTTGTCTGAATGATGGAGATGCCTGGGTTGGCGTTATGGCAAAATGGGCGAATGAATGGCAAGCAAGTGGAAAATTACCAGTTTAGTTATCTACTGACTTAAGGTTGAAGAGTAATTATAATTTTAGCTTCGGGTCATCTTCATAGGCAGAATCAATATGTACTAAACCGTCAAGAATCGCAGTAAACAATCTGAATAGCAGTTTGAGATGCTCTCTGTCTTTTACCGTACCCAAACATTCAAAGTATAAAACATCTACTCCGGCTGGGTATTTTTTGCCAAACCAGCCTTCATCTTTCTTAATCTCAACATTTACCTTTGGCACCATTTCAAAGAGTACTTTAAGCTTAGAATTACTTAATAAGCGTTCTATTTTTTGAAGGTTATTCCCTTGAATAATATAGTTTTCATTAAACCGACGATCTCGTATTTCAAGGTCTTGCATACCGAAAAACTTTCCTATTGAGCTGAAAAACCCATGGCGATAGATTTTGAATTTTAAACCATCTTTATTGAGAAAAGGAACGCGTAGTCGCGTGTAGGTGCTACTAGATTTTCCGTGACTTCTTGTGAAAGTGTCCAATAGTAGCTCCCATTCTTTATGCTCATAGCGCAAATCATTTTTTTTCCAAAAGCCGTTATCAATAAATTCACCGCCAATTTCTTTGGCGATTTGACTCCATATTTCATCTTTTGATGGGCCGAAAATTGATCGTAACATAGTATTAGCGTATTTGGTTTATGGGTCGCAATTCACTTATAGGTAAAACGGTAGCATTTGCTTTTACAAATTTAAACTTTCCAAAATCTTTCCCTTTAGCAACAAACTCTCCTTTTTCAAAAAATTCATCACAGGTGCAGCATCCTAAAACCCAAGCTTTGCTCTTATCATTTAATATACGAACGAAAACATAGTAGTCAGCATCTTGTTGATGTACGCCATCAACTTTATGTGAATTGACTGTGGCTAAATAGGTGCGTTTCGGTTTGAACTTACATGAGATGGTTTTGACTTCTATCTTTTTGTTTTTGTAGCGTAAGTCATAATTGAAAGTATTCTGGTCTTCTTCAATTTTTAGATAATGCATAAGTACACTTTCACCAATGTAACCGATTAAAATTCTATCATACTCCGACCCGAATTTACTTAGGGCTAAACCTTTGTTAAGGCTCAATTTTTCGAGTTTTTGTTCGGCGTAATGAACCATTTCTGTACCAATCGGTATTTCAATCATAGAAAGAACACTATTGAAGTCAAATTTAAAAATTTTATATTGAAGCCAGATTACTTACATTTAAAATACTTTAATTTAAAACAGTCACTATTTTGAAAAAATTAGCCATGCAATTTGGTGTAATTATATTTCTGATCCTTCCATCGACAATTTTTGCACAAAAAACTAAAGAACTTACAGAAGAAGATCTTAAAACTTGGTGGCAAAAAGATGTACAGGAAGATACAATTCCGGGTATTAGTTTAGATAAGGCGTACCGCGAATTATTAAATAATAAGATAGGACAAGAGGTCATTGTTGCTGTTTTGGATACTAAAATTGATATTGACCATGAAGACCTAAAAGATCAGATTTGGGTTAATAGTGATGAGATTCCTAATAACAATATCGACGATGATAAAAATGGTTACATCGATGATATAAATGGTTGGAATTTTTTAGGCAATGCAAAAGGTGGTGAAGTTTCTCACCAGTCAGTCGAATTACTGAGAGTAATTCACAAATATGAAAGTACTTATGGAGTTTCGAAGGAAATATCTGTTCCAACAAAGGAGGTTGAAGTAGAATATGAAAAGGCACTAGAAGAATTTGAATCTCAGCGTCTTGAAATGTTAGATGCTGTTGACTATGTAGATTCAATCGCAAACATCTATAACAATTATAAAATAGATATTGTAGCCTTATTAGATGGTAAAACATATAATGAGATGGCATTGGATAGCCTTCTAACCATCGCAACGGTTGATAAAGATAATATCAACTGGATGAAGTCTATGATAGATTGGGGTATTGAAGAGGATGGTGTTAAATCTTATATTGACCATACTAACAAAGAACTAAATACTACATATAACAAGGATTTTAATGAACGAAAATATGTAGATGGCGGTAACAATAAGGTTAAAGAAAATAGTATGCCTTTTCAACACTCAACTCCTGTGTCTGGAGTATTAGCAGCAACTCGTACTAATGACTTAGGAGTACAAGGTTTTTCAGATGCAATTAGAATAATGCCGGTGGTAATGGTTGCTCATGGTGATGAACATGATGAGGATGTTGCAAAAGCCATTCGATATGCTGTTGATAATGGAGCGCAAATAATTAACATGAGTTGGGTGAAGTATTACTCAACTCAAACAGAACTTGTAAGAGCCGCTTTTGAGTATGCTGCGAAGAAAAATGTTCTTTTGGTTACCGGTTCAGGAAATGATTCAAAAGATATAGATGTCGAACTAAGTTTTCCTACTGATTTTTATCTAGGGGAAGAAATTATGGATAATTTTATCAATACAGGAGGCACTACAAGTCAATTAGATTCTACAATAGTTGCTGAATTTTCAAATTATGGGAAGAAACAAGTAGATATTTTTGCTCCTGCAAAAGATATTTTTTCTTCCGCTCCAGATAATGAATATAATTCAAGAAGAGGAACCTCTTTTGCTAGTCCTATTGTTGCAGGTACAGCTGCCCTATTATTATCCTATTTTCCGCAGCTTACTGCTATACAGCTTAAAGAAATAATTCTAAAATCTGGAACTAAATTAGATATACTAGTAAATCGTCCTGGGGACGAAGATGGCGCTGCATTAGTTCCATTTTCAGAACTTTCGAAGACTGGAAGTATCTTAAATGTATATGCTGCTATTCAAATGGCAATGGAATTAAAAAAATAGAGAAATATTTTACAGCTTTTTCCTTACATTTAGAAAGACTAAATAATCCAATTGAAAATGAAAAATTTCTACGCCAAACTAGGCCTGTTGGCCCTAGCACTTTTGTTTGTCCCATTGACAGCAAATTCACAAAGACGCAAAAAAGTAATTCCTGTAAAAACAGCTTTTCCTCAAGAACTATATTCTAGTATGGAATATCGTTCGATCGGTCCGCATAGAGGTGGTCGTTCTGCCGCTGTAACTGGAGTGCCGGGAGAGCCAAATAAATTTTATTTCGGAGCAGCTGGTGGTGGTGTATGGAAAACACTTGATGGTGGACGAACATGGGGTAATATTTCTGACGGTTATTTCGGCGGTAGTATAGGTGCTGTTGAAGTAGCTAAAAGTGACCCTAACGTAATTTACGTTGGTGGTGGTGAAAAAACACTTCGTGGTAACGTATCATCTGGCTATGGAATCTGGAAAACAGAAAACGGAGGAAAAACATGGGTTTCAGCCGGATTGAAAAACAGTCGGCATGTACCGCGTATTAAAATTCACCCTACAAATGCTGATATTGTTTATGCAGCTGTTTTGGGGAATATCTACAAGCCAACTCAAGATCGTGGTATTTATAAAAGTGTTGATGGTGGAAAAACATGGTCGAAAAAATTGTATGTGAATGATCAGTCAGGTTTTGTTGATTTGACATTAGACCCTAACAACCCAAGAATATTATATGCATCATCTTGGCGTGCAAAACGCACTCCGTATAGCTTAAGTAGTGGTGGCGATGGTTCTGCTTTATGGAAAAGTACCGATAGCGGAGAAAATTGGACAGAGATTTCGAAAAATGAAGGATTCCCAAAAGATACTTTGGGTATTATCGGTGTAACGGTTTCGCCTAAAAACTCAGAACGTGTTTGGGCAATCGTTGAGAATAAAGCAAAAGGGGGATTGTACCGAAGTGATGACGGAGGTAAAAAATGGACGCGAGTTAATGAGGAACGTAAGTTGCGTCAGCGTGCTTGGTACTATACAAGATTATATGCAGATACAGAAGATGAAGATGTGGTTTATGTTTTGAATGTTAGATATCATAAATCAACCGATGGTGGTAAATCTTTCAACACTTTCAATGCGCCGCATGGCGATCATCATGATTTATGGATTGCACCTGAAGATTCTAAACGCATGATCATTGGTGATGATGGCGGAGCACAAATCACCTATGACGGAGGCGAGACATGGAGCACCTATTACAATCAACCTACAGCGCAATACTATAGAGTTACAACAGATAATGCAAGTCCGTATAGAATATATGTAGCACAACAAGATAACTCAACACTTCGTGTGAATCACAGAAGTGATGGCGGTAGTATTGGTGAGGATGATTGGGAAGAAACTGCTGGTGGCGAATCAGCTCATATTGCAGTAGACCCAGCAGATAATGATATTGTTTATGGTGGTAGTTATGATGGATTTCTAACTCGAGTAAATCATAAAACAGGAACTGTTAGAGGAATTAATGTTTGGCCAGATAACCCAATGGGTCATGGTGCAGAAGGAATGAAATATCGTTTTCAATGGAATTTCCCTATTATTTTCAGTAGACATAATCCGAAGAAACTATATACGTTCTCAAACCATGTACATGTAACAGAAAATGAAGGTCAAAGCTGGAAGTTATTAAGTGATGACCTTACTAGAAATGATCCTGCAAAATTGGTTTCTAGCGGAGGACCGATTACACAAGACAATACAAGTGTTGAATATTACTGTACCATTTTCGCTGCAAATGAGAGTCCGTTAAAAGAAGGTTTACTTTGGGTTGGTAGTGATGATGGTTTAATTCATGTTACTAAAGATGGGGGTCAAAATTGGGATAATGTTACTCCCAAAAATATGCCCGAATGGAATATGATTAATAGTATTGAACCTTCTGCTTTTGATGAAGGTACTTGCTATGTTGCGGCAACAAGATATAAGCTTGGTGATTTTCAACCTTACCTATATAAAACTACTGATTATGGTCAAACGTGGGCTAAAATAACGAACGGTATAAATAATGAGCATTTTACACGTGTAGTTCGAGAAGACCCTAAAAGAAAGGGATTGTTGTATGCAGGTACAGAAACGGGAATGTATGTTTCTTTTGATGACGGCGCGAATTGGAGTCCGTTTCAAATGAACCTTCCAATTGTTCCTATCACAGATTTAACTATCAAAGAGAACAACTTAGTTGTTGCGACACAAGGCCGTAGCTTATGGATTTTAGATGACCTAACAATACTTCATCAGTTGGATGATGCGAAGAAAAATAGCTCTTCAATATTATATAAACCAAAAGATTCATATCGAACTAAAGGTCGTGCTTCAAGCAAACCTTCTAAGACTGCTGGGCAAAACCATCCTAATGGCGTTATTTCACATTTCTACTTAAAGAACTTAAGTGAGAAAGATAGTGTGAGTTTAACATATACTTCAATGGCGGGTGATACATTGGCAAGCTATAGTAATGCATCTAAAGACAAAGATAAAAAGCTCAAAGTCAAAAAAGGCGGTAACACTCATGTTTGGGATACAAGAGGGAAAGGAGCCAAATTATTGGATGGTATGATCATGTGGTGGGCAAGTTTGGATGGTGCAAAAGCGGTGCCTGGTCAATACAAGGTCCATTTGAATGTCAACGGAAGTTCTTCTTCACAAACATTTAAAATTATTCCAGATCCTAGAGCGGAAGCCTCTGTTGATGATATGCAAAAGCAGTTTGATTTTATTACTGACATTAATACGACGATCGAAAAAGCACACAATTCGATAAAAAACATCAAGAAGATAAATGGAAAACTAGATGCTTTTATGAAACAGTATAAAGGCAATGAGCAAACGAAGGATTTGGTAGAAAAGGCCAAAGCGATGAAAGAAAAGTTTGGAGCTGTTGAAAAGGCCTTATATCAAACAAAGAATAAGAGTCGTCAAGATCCGTTGAATTTTCCAATTCGCTTAAATAATAAATTGGGACATTTAAATAGTTTGGTCGCTATGGACGATTTTCCACCAACTGAACAAGACATAGCAGTTAAGAACGAGCTTTCAGGTCAAATAGAAGCTCAATTAAAGACTTTTGACAACTTGATTAATACAGAAATCGAAGCTTTCAATGATGAGTTTAATGCCTTGAAATTGAATTACTTGTCTGTAGAAGATTAAGTAGGTATTATTAGGATATAAATACAAAATGATGAAAAAACCAATACTGCTACTTTTTATTCTAGCAATAACGTCAACGTTCGCACAAACGGCCGAAGAATATTTTGAACCTTTAAAATATCGAAATATCGGCCCATATAGAGGAGGACGGTCAGTTTCTGCCACGGGCGTAACTTCAGACCCATTAACCTATTACATGGGAACAACAGGTGGCGGGCTTTGGAAAACTTCAGATGCTGGGCAACGATGGAATAATATTTCTGATGGGTTTTTCGAAATGGGGTCTGTGGGTGCAATTTCAGTATCAGAATCAAATCCTAATATTTTGTATTGCGGTATGGGTGAGCATGCCCCAAGAGGCGTTATGACGTCTTATGGTGATGGGGTATACAAATCTACTGATGCAGGCAAAACCTGGAAGCATATGGGTTTAAAAGCTACCCAACATATTTCTAGAATTAAGATTCACCCTACCAACCCCGATATTGTTTATGTTGCTGCACAAGGTGCATTATACGGACCAACTGCAGAACGCGGCATCTATAAATCTATCGATGGGGGTTTAACTTGGAAGAACGTCTTATTTGTCAATAATCTTACAGGCTGTGCTGAGTTATCTATGGATGCTAACTATCCTGAAATAATGTACGCTGCGATGTGGGAACATCAGCGTAAACCAAATATTGTAATTAGTGGAGGAGAAGGAAGTGGACTATACAAATCGATTGATTCAGGTGAAACGTGGTCGAAAATTCATAAAGGTCTTCCTGAGGAAAAAGGAAAAATGGCTATTGCTGTAAGTCCTGCAAATTCGAATAAGGTATATGCTTTAATTGAAAGTGATTCTGATGCTGATAAAGGCGGACTTTTTGTTTCTAGCAATGCAGGTGAATCATGGAGTATGGTTAGCGGTGATAATCGCCTCGTGCAAAGAGCTTGGTATTATATTGAAGTCTTTGCTGACCCTAATGACGAAGACACGGTATATGTTTTAAGTGCGCCAGCTCTTCGTTCTACTGACGGCGGGAAAAATTGGGAGACATTGTCTGGACCACATGGAGATTACCATGATTTATGGATTAATCCGAAGAACTCTAACAATATGGTCATTGCCGACGATGGAGGAGCGGGTATTAGTTTCAACTTTGCGAAATCATGGTCAACACAAGCGAATATGCCTACTGCGCAGTTCTACCGTATTAGCACAGATAATCTCTTTCCGTACAATATTTACGGTGGTCAACAAGATAATTCTGCAGTTAAAATTGCAAGCCTTTCAACAGGAAGTAGCGGGATATCAGAACGCGACTGGAGTAATTCTGCAGGTGGTGAAAGTGCTTTTTTAGCATTTGATCCTGATAACCCAAGATATGTGATGGGCGGGCAATATTTGGGTACCGTTGAGGTGCTAGATACAGAATCAAAAGCCTCAACGCAGGTTATGGCTGCCCCTATTCAATATTTAGGAAGAGAAGCTCGAAATATGAAGTATCTCTACAATTGGAACACCCCAATTATTCGTTCCAATCATGAACCGGGTACCTTTTATAAATGTGCACAGCTCGTTTTAAGAACGAAAGATATGGGTCAAACTTGGGAAGAAATTTCTGGAGACCTTACTAGAGATAACGATGCCAAGCAAGGCAATGGTGGCGGACCATACACAAATGAAGCGGTCGGAGCAGAAAATTATGGCACCATTTCTTATATGCTTGAATCGCCACACGAAAAAGGAGTTTTTTATACTGGTAGTGATGATGGTCTGGTACATATCACAAAAGACAACGGAGCGACATGGCAGAATGTAACGCCAAAAGGTTTAAAAGAATGTTTGATTAATGCGATTGAAGTATCTCCGCATGATCCGGCAACAGCCTATATCGCAACAACGCGCTATAAGTTTAACGATCATACTCCAGCGCTTTATAAAACTTCAAATTATGGAAAAACTTGGACGAATATAACTTCTGGAATTCCGAATGGTGCTTTTACTAGAGTCGTTCGCGAAGATGAAAATCGCAAGGGTTTGTTGTATGCTGGTACCGAAAAAGGAATATATATTTCATATTCGGATGGAAAATCTTGGGAACCATTTCAATTGAACCTTCCTAATACCCCAATTACAGATTTGAAAGTTCATAAAGGCAATTTGATTGTTGCCACCTCAGGAAGGTCTTTCTGGATTTTAGATGATTTGGCCGCTTTGACAAATTATGATTCCTCTAAAAAAGGTTTGAATATTTTAAAACCAGGCACTACCTATAATGGCTCTTGGAGAAGTCAGTTAAGCGGTTCTTCGGATAAATTTGATGGAACAAATCCTTTTAATGGGGTAAATCCAGCAAACGGAATGGTCATCTATTATCAACTTCCGAATATTGATGATGAAGAAA
This sequence comes from uncultured Flavobacteriaceae bacterium, assembly GCA_938009735.1. Classification (GTDB taxonomy): domain Bacteria; phylum Bacteroidota; class Bacteroidia; order Flavobacteriales; family Flavobacteriaceae; genus Maribacter_C. Next base: position 20,126 of record CALLIG010000053.1, on the reverse strand, counting down.
AGATTTCATTGGATATTCTAGATGCAAATGGCAAATTGGTTCGAAGTATGAGCTCTGAAAAAGATACTAATTATAAAAAACACAATGGAGGTGGTCCTCCTCCTGCACCAACACTTTCAAAAAAAGAAGGGCTGAATCGTTTTGTTTGGGATATGCGTCATCCCATAATGCCAGGTATTCCGAATACGTATATTGAAGCTGATTTTAGAGGGCATAAAGCTCCTCCAGGAAAATACACATTAAGATTAAGCCAAGGTGATAAAACGGTCGAAACTACTAGTGAGATTACAGCAGTTCCGACTTATGAAAATTCATCAGCGAGTTATAAAGAACATGATGTATTCATGTCTGAAATGGAGCAAAAACTTACGGACATGCACAACAAGGTAAATCTTTTGTATGAAGCACAGTTTCAATTAAAGTCGATTTTAGAAGATGTATCTGATGATACTTTGAAGACGGCTGGAAACTCTTTATTATCCGAAATGGATGCTTGGGATAAAGATATGATCCAACGCAAATCACAAGCCTATGATGATGTGGAGAATTTCGTAAATAAATTCTCTGCAGAGTATTTATTTTTATTGAATCAGACTGGTGGAAGTGATATTCCTAAAGTAAATAAAGGTTCAAAAGATCGAAGGGCAGAGTTAGATCCGCAATGGGAAGTTTTGAAAGCAAGAGCAACCCAATTAATTGAGAACTCAATTCCAAATTTCAATAAAAAACTTTGGGAAGCTGGTATTGGTGCGGTGCGTATGTAATTGGTTAGTTATTCCTTTTTCAAATACCTAATTTTGCGTTCAGCATGATGGAATATTATAATTACATAAAAGCATTACACCTCATTTTTGTGGTGACTTGGTTTGCGGGCTTATTTTATATTCCTCGCTTGTTTATTTATCATATTGAAGCCTCACAAAAGCGATCTCCAGAAAGAGAAATATTAACGCCTCAATTGCAGTTAATGTCTAAAAGACTTTGGACAATTATCACTTGGCCATCCGCAATTTTATGTACTTTATTTGCAATTATATTATTGGTTTTGCAACCTGCATTATTACAGCAATCTTGGATGCATGTAAAGCTCGGTTTTGTAGTATTACTTTGGGTCTATCATATCAGAAACCATCAAATTTTCAAACAATTGCAACGCGATGAAGTTAAATATACTTCGAATTATATGCGCATATGGAATGAAGGGGCAACAATCATTCTCTTTGCTGTGATATTCCTAGTCGTTTTAAAAAGTGCTATCAACTGGGTTTTTGGCGTAATAGGAATCATTGTACTTGGAGTAATATTGATGTTAGGAATCCGTTTATATAAGCGAATTCGCGGAAAGAACCCTTAGGCATGAATAAGTTTGTAGTCGGAAGTGGCTTTTAAGATAATTAACTAACAACTTTGACATCATCGCATTAAAAAAGGGTTACTACGACTGTAAATATTGCACTCAAATTTTGGTGCGATATTTGCTACCTTTGAGTTCAAACTCCTAAACAATTGTTCAAAAACTTTTCACTTAGAACACGCATTTTTGTTACCATGATTGTTTTGGTGATGATTTCGTCCGTATTGATTGCCGGAGTTACCTTTTATCAATACCGTGAACAAACCAAAGATTATCACAAAGTTCGACTTGGTAAAAAAGAGGATCAGGTAAAACAGAGTGTAAATTTTTCCTTGAAGAAAACCACATATCCACAAACGACAGAATATTTAGGGTTGATTTTCAAAGATGAGATTTATCAAATTTCAGATGTCTTATCCGCACCATTTAATATTTATGATCTTGACGGAACATTAATTAAAAGCTCGAGACCTAAATTTGAAATAGAAACACAATCGAATTGTCTTGATGTAGAGATATTGAATCATTTAGAATCAAGTGCTGAAAAAAGGTATGTCGAACGTAATTCTGCAGTTGGCGATCAATACCAAGCTTCATATACCTATATCACAGATAAGCGGTTTAAGCCCATCGGCATATTGAATTTACCCTATTACGAAGACAATTCATTTTATGATAGAGAGCTCCGTGAAATTCTAATCAGGCTGGGTACAGTATGTTTATTGATGCTATTAGTAGCGGTTGGTTTGGCATATTTTATTTCAAAATATATCACGAGATCGTTAGAGACGGTTTCTGATATGATGCATAAAACGGACCTCACCAAACGAAACGAAAAGATCTTCATCGAAGACCCAAGCTCAGAAATTGGAAAGCTTGTTGATTCTTATAATGCCATGATTGATGAGTTAGAGCAAAGTGCTGCAAAATTGGCACGTGGCGAAAGAGAACAAGCTTGGCGTGAGATGGCAAAACAAGTGGCGCATGAGATTAAAAATCCATTAACACCAATGCGTTTAAGCATTCAAATGTTCGAGCGTAAATTCGACCCAAACGACCCTGATGTAGATAAAAAAGTTGCTGAATACTCAAAAACATTAATTCAGCAAATCGATACCATGAGTAATATAGCATCGGCCTTTTCAAATTTTGCTCAGATGCCTGCACAACAGAATGAGACTTTGAATGTGGTCAAAATTGTAAAGTTGGCCTTAGATATTTTCACCGAAGATTATATTCATTTTATTTCTGATGAAGAAGAAATAATAGCTAAACTTGACCGCACACAACTGATTCGAGTTGTAACTAATCTGGTAAAAAATGCGATTCAAGCGGTGCCAGAAGTCGAAGCGCCAAGAATTTTGGTTTCAGTCGCTTCTGAAACTAATTTTGTAAAACTATCTGTAGCTGATAATGGCGTAGGTATCGCAGATGAGTTTAGAGATAAAATCTTCGAACCTAAGTTTACTACAAAATCTAGTGGTATGGGTCTTGGTCTTGGCATGGTTAAAAATATAGTAGAAAGTTATAAAGGAAGCATAGATTTCACATCTCAACCTGAAAAAGGAACTGTTTTTACAGTCCGGTTTCCACGTGAAGAAGTCATAGAACCTTAAAACTATGTCAGCAATCAAATTTTACATTTTAGATGTTTTTGCCAAAGAGAAATATGCAGGTAATCAACTTGCAGTATTTGTTGATTTGGAACAACAACTATCATCAGAACGGATGTTGCAGATTACTAGGGAAATCAATTTTGCTGAAAGCACCTTTATTAGAAGTATTGAGGCGGATGGAAGTTTTGAAGTTCGCATTTTTACTACCGAATATGAAGTGCCTTTTGCAGGTCATCCAACATTAGGAACGACTTATATTCTTGCAAAACACTTTATTGAAAAACCTCTACATAAAATTACCCTTCGTCTCAAAAAGGGTGATATTCCAGTTGAGATTGATCATCCTGAAAAGCTTAATGAAAGTCGGTTTACCATGCAGCAAGCACAACCAGATTTTGGAGAAAGCTATAATGCTCAATCCGTTTCTGAAGCGTTTAATATTCCTATGAATTCTTTGGATATTTCAATGCCTATTCAGCATGTAAATACAGGCTTGCCTTATTTGATTATTTTCCTTAAAGATTTAGCCAGCATAGAAAAAGTAAAACTGAACAATGAAAAGGTAGAGCAATTCTTAAAAGAACAAAAATTATATAAAAGTAATAACAAACTTAGCTTGACAACAAGTTTATTTTTTGTCACGAGAGAGACTATAGAAAAAGAAAACGACTATCACACCAGAATGTTTGTTCTAGAAGGTGACGCTATTTGGGAAGATGCCGCTACGGGAAGTGCGAATGGTTGTTTTTTAGCATATTTATTAAAACATGAAGGTGCTACGCAGTCAGTTATTGTAGAACAAGGCTTTGAAATGAATCGAAAGTCTATTTTATATTTGAATGGAGAACGTAATGATAATCAATACAAACTAAAAGTTGGAGGCCAAGTAGTTCCTGTAAGTGAAGGAATGTGGTCAATTTAAAACCTGTAATATGAATTATAATAATATTCTAGTAGAAGAGCAAAGTCCCATCGCAACAATAACCATAAATCGTCCAAGCAAATTAAATGCTTTAAATAAAGAAACGATTAAAGAATTAAGTAAGGCTTGCAAAAGCTTAGATGAGGATAGTGAAATTAAAGTCATCATCCTTACGGGGAGTGGTGAAAAGGCTTTTGTTGCGGGTGCAGATATCTCGGAGTTTGCTAATTTTTCGGTCAAAGAAGGAGGTAAATTAGCTGAAAAAGGACAAAAGCAGTTATTTGATTTGATTGAAAATCTTGCTACACCGGTCATTGCAGCAGTAAATGGCTTTGCCTTGGGTGGAGGCCTTGAACTGGCAATGTCTTGCCATTTTAGAGTAGCAAGTGATAATGCTCGTATGGGACTTCCAGAGGTCTCTTTAGGCGTTATTCCAGGTTATGGTGGCACACAACGTTTGCCGCAACTTGTTGGTAAGGGTCGTGCTATGGAAATGATTATGACTGCCGGAATGATTGATGCAAATAAGGCCTTAAGTTATGGTTTGGTAAATTATGTAGTGCCTCAAGAAGAATTACTCGGTCTTTGCGAGAAATTGGCTGGTAAAATAGTTAATAATTCATCGGTGGCTATTGGTCATGCAATAAAAGCAATAAATAGCGGTTTTAATCATGATACTAACGGTTATGCTGCCGAAATCAAAGCCTTTGGCAAATGTTTCGGTACTGCCGATTTCGAAGAAGGTACATCCGCCTTTTTAGAAAAAAGGAAAGCGAATTTCCCCGGCGCATAGCATTTTTAAATCCTACTTATGAATACTCGAAAAAGTTTGTTTCTACTACTTTTTCTTGCTGCTTTTTGCTTCGTGAAAGCGCAAGATATTGCTGTGAATTATAGTCTCGGAGAAAATTATTCCGATAGGTATAAATATTCTACGGTTCTAAGTATCAACGGCTCTGAAAACGATCATACCGTTATTGTGCGCACTTATTATGGTGGTATGCCTCTTAGGGCTAAAGGCCACTTTATTGAAATGTACGATGCTGACATGAACTTGGTTGAAGAGTATAACAATAAGTATGCTGGTCAGTACATGGTTGATGGTTTTATTAAAAATGGACAGTTGTATTTGTTAGAGTTAAAATACAATGACAAGGAGATGGCTTATCAATATGTAGTGCATCAAAGTCCGTTAGATGAGTTTAATTTTACCGAGCGAAAATTACTTACAATTCCCTCAAAAGAAGTTCTGAATCCTTTAGCAGTAAATAAATACAACCGAAATTTCGGTAACGGATTTTCAACTGCCGTTCATTTCAATAAAGAAAAATCAGCTTTTGCCATTACTGCTCAACACAGAGCTGGCAAAGATGAAAAGTATACTATGTATTTGTTTGGTACAGATTTGAAAAAACAAATAGAACATGACTTTACTCCACAAACCGAAGAGAAGAATTATGCTTTTGAAAACATAGCAGTATCTAAAGATTTTAAAACTGCATATTTTATGGGAAAAGCGTTTTTCAAAAAAAGACGTTTTGATGTGAAAGAGAGACGTTTTCAATATGAATTGGTTCGAGTAACTAATCAAGGTCATCAAATTCAAGAATTTGCTGAACCAGGGAGATTTTCAGAATCTTTGAAACCGATAGTATCTAAAAACGAGTTAATCGTTGTTGGTTTTTATGCCGACAGAAAAGATAATCGATATAATGGCTTAGCTCATTTTAAATTGAACCCGACTACATTAGCTATTGAGAGTAGCAAGTACAATCCGTTTTCAGATCAATTTATGTTAGATAAATTTGGTCGTGAAGTTGATGCGGAAATCAAAAATTTGATATTTAAAGATGTACATATTACAGCAAGTAACGATATCATTTTTAGTGCGGAAGAATATTTTGTTACCGAAGGAGAAGATTTTAATGGTAATGGTTCGAGAAAAGTAAACCGCTATCATTACAATGATATTGTATGTGCAAAGATGAATGCATCTGGAGCAATGCTTTGGGCACGTAATATCAATAAGGCTGAAGTAACCCAAGGCGATGCCGCTTATGCTTCTTATACGGCATATGGACAAGGAGATGATATGTACTTCTTTATCAATTCAGGTGAGAACCCTAAAAAATTAGGGAAAGATCGTATTATTTTCAAACAAGGTTTTAGTAGAAACCCCAATATGTTTGTAATCAAAATTGATGAAACAGGTAATCTATCGCACGAAAAATTAATTGATGACAAAGAAGTCCGTTTGCCTATAATGGTTTCAAGACCACTTATAAATAAGACTACAGATAAATTAATTTTCTATGCGAAACGTGGTACTAAAAAACAATTAGTACGAGTAACTTTTGCTGGGGCGACTAGCTCTCCTACGAAATAATAGCATTATACGATATTAAGAACTAGGTAAATAATAGAAAAGCCTTCCAATTAGTTAGATAAATGGCAGGCTTTTCTATTAAAAAATAAGCTTTAAGACAACTCCCAGCCTTTTCGATATTTTCCTTTCACCCATTCATTGGCCATATCCCAATTGGTTACTTTCATGTTTGCCCCATCCCATAAGATTTTGCGTCTTCCTGGGTACTCAAATGGGTCCCAGTCTCCTGCTTTTTTGCCAGGTTTAAACTTTTTATATTGAAATGCTTTAATGGCTAAATTCCCCATTAAAACAGCTTCAGTTAATGGTCCAGAACGTTTAAAATCTGATGAAGTTTCAACACCATTTAAACAACCTTCTACGAAATTGTTTTGGTGTCCGTCGGTATCACCTTCTATTCTTTTCAGATAGGGTTTCGGCGAGTTAAATAAGTCCATATTTGAACTTGGTAATAATCTTGCATTTCGTGAGTAAGTGTCAGCGACCAAAATACCTTTGGTACCGTAAAAGATAGATCCACCACCTCCATCACCAATCTTTTCTCCATCTTTTAATTCGTCCGGAAGATCAGGTAATAATCCACCGTCATACCAATTTAAGGCAATGTCTCCGTGGGCTTCTGTATTGAATTTCAAACGTACAATTGATGAAGCCGGACAAGAAGCGCTATAATCTGCTTCTACAAAGTCACCCACCCAATTGGTGGTGCAACTAGCTTCAGCTTCTGTAGGATAGCCAAGATCTAATACTCCGAAAGGAGTTTCCATAATATGGCATCCCATGTCACCAAGGGCTCCCGTACCAAAATCCCAAAAACCTCTCCATTTGAAAGGTAAATAAGCAGCGTTGTAGTCTCGCATTGCAGCAGCGCCTAACCATAAATCCCAATCTAATCCTTTAGGAATAGCTTGTTTTTCTGTAGGTGCAGGAACACCCTGTGGCCATACGGGGCGATTCGTCCAGCAATCTACTTTATATATTTTTCCAATAACACCAGAATCAATCCACTCTTTAGCTTCACGACTTCCAGCACTAGAAGCACCTTGATTTCCCATTTGTGTTACAATGCCATTTTCTTTGGCAACAGTAGTCATCAATCGGGCTTCATTAATATTATGTGTTAGTGGTTTTTCAACATAAGCATGTTTTTTAGCACGCATAAATGGTAACGCAATAGAAGCATGCATGTGATCAGGCGTCGCCACCATAACTGCATCAATTTCACTTAAGTGCTTATCATATACTTTTCTATAATCTTTATATCGTTTTGCCTTCGGATATTTTTTATAGGTATCAGCGGCTCTTCGGTCATCAACATCACAAAGGGTAACAAACTTTACTTTTTTAGTGTCATTCATTCCATTCATAACTCCAGCACCTCGACCACCAACGCCAAAAGCACCAACATAGAGAGTGTCACTTGGTGGCACATGATTTTTACCCATTACAAAGCTGGGAACAATAGTAAATACTGCTGAGGCAGCAGCCGATGTTTTAATAAATTTTCTTCTTTGCATTTTGATTTTCGATTGAATTTTGTGCTAGGAAGATACAAAAAAGGAAGAGATTGGTATTTGCTATAGTTTACCTTTCCATTCGTTATCAAACTGAACTAAATAGTCAAGCATAAATTGATGCCGCTGCTGTGCTATTCGCTTACCTGTCGACGTATTCATTTTGTCTTTTAATAGCAGCAATTTTTCGTAGAAATGATTGATAGTAGGGGCTGTAGATTTTTTGTATTCTTCTTTACTCATATTTAAGTTTGGAGGAACAATAGGATTGTGAAGCTCCCTGTTTTTGAATCCACCGTAGTTAAAAGCTCGTGCAATACCAATAGCTCCAATTGCGTCTAATCGATCAGCATCTTGAACGACTTGTAGCTCAATCGAGTTAAATCTTTCTTTTAGCTTAGTTTCTAAACTAGATTTGAAAGATATATTCTCAATAATTTGAACCACATGGTCAATTACTTCTTGTTCTACATTCAGAGAAGTCAAAAATTCAGATGCAACTTTTGGACCTATACTTTCATCACCATCATGAAATTTTGAATCAGCAATATCGTGAAGCAATGCTCCTAAACTAACAATCAAATGATTTACTTTTTCTTTTCGAGCTATGCTTTGTGTATTTAAAAACACACGATGTATGTGAAACCAATCGTGTCCACCCTCAGCACCTTGCAAGGTCTTTTTCACAAAGACAATAGTCTGTTCAATTATGTTTTTATCTGTCATTGAATGAGGTTACACCTGACACTACACTTGCTTCAGCTTTAGCTATTATTTCATCTAGATCACCTTCGATTGCAATAGCTGGTTGCACATCAAAAGTAATATGACTTAATAAACCAACCGGAAATTTGCCGTACTTGAGCATTTTCCAAGAATTATTAATACTTATAGGGACTATTAGTGCGGAAGGAGCATTTTTCATTAGTAGCTTTATTCCGGTAGGTTTGAAAGGTTTTGGGTGACCATTTCTGCTTCGCGTTCCTTCAGGAAAAATCACAGCACTTCTATTATGCTTCTCAATGTATTTTCCCAGTTTAGCGATTTCTTGTAAGGACTGTTTTTTGTCATCTCTGTCAATTAGAGCAGAACCACCAACTCTTAGATTATATGAAACACTTGGGTAGCCTCTACCTAGTTCTTTTTTACTGACAAACTTTGGATGGTGCTTACGCATAAACCAAATTATTGGAGAAATATCATGCATGCTTTGATGATTAGAAACTATAATCAGCGGTCTATCAGTTGGTAAATTTTGATTGTTATTAAAGGCATAAGTGCCACCTAAAAGATGACTGCAGCGCATTAAGCTTAAATTCATTAATGCTACACTCTTACCATGTATAGCGTATCCGAATACATTATAACAGACCCATTGAATAGGATGAAATATCAGCAACGTCAACGTGAAAACGAAAACGTAAATTATAGATAATGGATATGCCAGTAGCTTTTGCACCATGCAAAAATAAGATTCTATATGAGACCTAAGAAAAGATAAAAGAAGAATAGAAAAATATCTAAATCGTAGCCATAAAAAAACCGCTCTTAACTTGAGCGGTTTTGCATTTCTTATAATAACTAGTTGCTTAACAGAATTCGTTGTAAGCAGCAGTTAAGTTCTCTGCTATTAATTCAGCAGGTCGACCTTCAATATGGTGACGTTCGATCATATGAACCAATTCTCCATTTTTAAACAACGCCATACTTGGTGATGATGGAGGGAAAGGAATCATCAAATTACGAGCAGCATCAACTGCTTCTTTATCAACACCAGCAAATACAGTAACCGCATGATCCGGTTTTTTGTCGTTTTGCAAGCTCATTTTAGCCGCTGGCCTTGCGTTAGCAGCAGCACAGCCACAAACCGAATTTACTACTACTAGGGTAGTTCCTTCTTGGCTAATTGCTTTTTCAACTGATTCAGCTGTATATAATTCTTCAAACCCAGCCATTGCTAAGTCGTCTCTCATTGGTTTTACTAATTCTGCAGGATACATAGTCTATCTATTTATTATTCAGACTTCAAAGATACGGGTTTTGTCGTATTTTTTAATAAACCTTAACTTTGAGTTAGGATAATTAGAGTAGTTTAAAAAGGGATATTAGAATCATAGAAAGGCTTATTAAGCTAAACTCTTCACTTTTCTCTATATACTTTCTCCTCATTTAATATCTTTGGCGAAAACCAAATAGTTCATGTTTAAATTTGTTTTGGCGGTTTTAGGATATTATTTGTTCCGTTATCCTGGAGCCATTTTAGGTTTTTTTGTTGGAAGTGCAGTAGATAGCTTTAGTCAAAAGAACAATGGGCCTAAGGGTGTTTTTAGTGACATGACGCGTCAACGTGTTACACCTGCAGATTTCGAAATCAACCTTCTTTCATTGTGCTCTATTGTTATAAAAGCCGACGGAAAAGTTAGTCAGACAGAAATGGATTATGTCCGACAATATTTCGTACAAACTTATGGCAAAGCTAAGGCGAACGCAATTTTCAGAACATTTAATGAGATAAATAAGAATCGTGAAATTTCCGCGCAAAGGGTCTGTGCTTTTTTGAACCAACGAACGCGTTATGAGGTGCGATTACAATTATTGCACTTTTTATTCGGCATAGCACAAGCAGATGGTGTTGTTAGCTCGTCTGAAATTAATAAAATACAAGAAATTGCAGGTTATTTAAAAATTTCTTATCGTGATTTAGAAAGTATTAAGGCCATGTTTATTAAGTCAGCAGATACGGCATATAAGATTTTAGAAATTGAAAAAACAGCAACGGCTGATCAAATCAAAAAGGCTTATCGCACAATGGCAAAGAAATATCATCCAGACAGGGTGAATACAGAGAATGAGGCTATAAAAAAAGGGGCAGAAGAGAAGTTTAAAGAAGTTCAGAAAGCCTACGAAACTATTCAAAAAGAACGAGGCCTCTAATAAACACAATACCAAAATCAATGCAAGATTTCATTTTCTACATAAAAATGGGCCTAAATCATGTACTTGATCTTTCCGCTTATGATCATATTTTATTTTTGATTGCTTTAGCGCTACCATTTACCTTTAAAAGTTGGAAAAAAGTAGTGTTGTTGGCGACCATATTTACAATTACACATTGCCTCTCTTTATTTTTATCTGCTTATCAAGTGGTGGCAATTAATGTTGCTTTGATAGAATTTTTAATTCCGGTTACGATATTTGGCACGGCAATTTTTAATTTGATCTATGTGAAGTATACAATGCTTAACAAAAGATCAGGTTTGCACATTTTCGCTACTGCTTTTTTTGGATTAGTACATGGATTTGGCTTTAGTAATTATTTCAATATGTTGATGGCTGAAGAAGAAGAAAAGCTTCCTGCTTTATTGGGCTTTGCAACGGGCATAGAAATTTCACAAGTGATGATTGTACTTTCAGTATTGGCAATTTCTTATCTAATTCTTTCTAATGTTAAAATAAAAGCTGAAGTTTTTACAACATTTAGCTCCATTTTGATCATCCTTATAACAATACCCATGTTGATTGATACGTTCCCATGGTAGCGGTATGTTAAATTTAACCTATTAAGGTTGTAGGAATTTGGGAAAGCAGGTATCTTGCCTGCTAATAGGCTGTATACATGAAGAAAACCAAACAAGCGAAATACGATAAGGCTTATTTAAGAATGGCTCAAGAATGGGGTAAACTGTCTTTTTGTGAACGCAAACAAGTTGGTGCAATTATCGTCAAAGATCGTATGATTATTTCTGATGGATACAATGGTACACCTACAGGTTTTGAAAATCGTTGCGAAGATGATGAAGGAGATACAAAATGGTACGTGTTACATGCAGAAGCAAATGCCATTTTAAAGGTTGCCGCGTCTACTCAATCTTGCGAAGGAGCGACTTTGTATATCACCTTATCGCCTTGTAAACAATGCAGTAAATTGATTCATCAATCAGGTATAAAACGTGTAGTCTATAGAAAAGCCTATAAAGATGATTCAGGAGTTAAATTTTTAGAAAAAGCAGGTGTAGCATTAACACACATGCCAGATATTGATACGCCATAAATAGGTGACTTAAAGAATGCAAAAAAACTACAATTACATATGGCCAACGGTTTTAGCTGCTGCATTAGCATTGGGGTTTTTTCTGGGAGGAAAGCTTAATTTTAACGATACACCAGAAAGGTTATTCTCTACAAATTCAAAAAAAGGTAAATTAAATCGGCTAATTGATTACATCGACTATGAGTATGTTGATGAGATTGATACGGATAGTATTGTCGATGTAACGGTAAATAATATTTTAGAAAAACTAGATCCTCATTCGGTATATATTCCTAAAGAAGATATGTCAAAAGTATCTGAGAATATGAAAGGGGATTTTGTGGGAATTGGCATTAATTTTTATCCATATAAAGATTCGATATCCGTAATTCGAACTGTTCCTGATGGGCCTAGTTATTTATCAGGAATTAAAGCCGGTGACCGAATTTTAATGGCGGATAACGACACCCTTTATGGTAAGAATCTATCTAGTGATGTAATTGTTGAAAAGCTAAAAGGAAAACAAGGCACCACTGTAAAATTAAAAGTATATCGTAAAGAGGAAGACAGAACCTTTATGGTAAAAGTTAAGAGAGGTATTGTTCCAATTAAAAGTGTTGAGTCTTATTATATGCTTACGCAAGATATAGGTTATATAAAGGTCAATCGTTTTGCAGAATCTACATTTAAAGAGTTCAAAGCGGCACTTAAAGATCTACAAAAGCAAGGTGCGACTAAGTTAACTCTAGATTTAAGAGACAACCCTGGAGGATATTTAGGTATTGCAGAGCAGATGGCTGATGAATTTTTAAAGGATGGAAAACTGATTCTTTTTACAAAAAATAAGAGAGGAAAAATTAATAATATTCATGCCACCGACAAGGGCAGTTTTGAAGACAAACCTATTTATGTTTTAATTAATGAACGTTCTGCTTCAGCGAGTGAAATTATCGCCGGGGCTTTACAAGACAATGACATTGGTACTATTGTAGGCAGACGATCGTTCGGAAAAGGTTTGGTGCAACGTGAAATGGATCTCGGTGACGGTTCTGCAGTACGTTTAACGGTATCTAGATATTACACTCCCACAGGGCGAAGTATTCAAAAAACCTATAAAAATGGAGTTAAAGATTATTATCAACGCTTTACCGATCGCTTTCATAGCGGTGAACTTGTATCTTTAGATAGTATAAAAGTGGTTGATTCTCTTAAGTTTACTACTCCGAAAGGCAAAGTAGTTTATGGTGGGGGCGGTATTATTCCTGATGTGTTTGTGCCAATAGGTTCAAATGAAGAGGAAGCGGTTGAAATTTTAGATAGTCGTGGTTTTATTTCTTACTTCATCTTCGAGCACCTTGACGAAGATAGACAACGTTATGCTGACTATTCGAAAGAAGAGTTTATGGATGATTTTAAAGTTGATGATATTCTTTTCGAACGATTCATTGAGTATGCAATAAGTAGAGATATTAATTTACGCTTTTACCATTATGAAACTAGCCTTAAACTCTTTTTAAAGGCTGCCATAGCAGAACAACTTTATGGGCCAAATGTTTATGCTAATATTAAAAGTGGTGCAGATACGATGCTAAATCAAGTATTGGAGCTTGACAAACCGTTAGTGAATCAAGGTGAAGCAGAAAAAATCGAAGCTTCTAACTAATTTATTTTACTCTTCTCTTGTATCTTTTTTGAGGTAATGAATATCAATAAAAGCACAATTGCACACAAAGAAGCTACAATACCTATAAGAGCTATAGCGCTGTCACCTTCTAAAAGGTTTTCAAAATTTAGTAGCGTAACATTATAGGCGATTAAAGCTAGAGCCAAAATAATCAGTATTACTATAAATTTTTTGTTCATAATTAAGTTCCTGTTGTATCTAGTAGCTTTTAGCTCTCACTAGAAAAGTTCGTTAATGTTAGTTGTAAATAGCTTTACTGCAATGGCTAAAAGTATCACTCCAAATACCTTACGTATTACACTTATTCCTGTATTTCCTAATAATTTCTCAATCCGTTTTGAAGATTTGAGCACCAGATAAACAAAGATAATATTAACTATGATAGCCACGATTATGTTTTCCACATGAAATTCTGCTCTAAGAGATAGTAACGAAGTCATGGTTCCTGCACCTGCTATTAATGGGAATGCAATAGGAACAATAGAAGCACTTTCAGGAGCGTCGTCTTTATATAATGAGATTCCTAAAATCATTTCGATAGCCAAGAAGAAAATAATAAATGCTCCTGCTACTGCGAAAGAATTTACATCGATGCCAATTAAATTCAGAATTTCTTCTCCAACAAACAAGAAAGCCACCATCATAATACCGGCAACTATCGACGCTTTTTCTGACTGAATATGCCCCACTTTATTGCGTAGCCCAATGATGATAGGTATACTTCCTACAATATCAATTACTGCAAATAAGATCATGCTCGAAGATGCAATCTGCTTAGGGTCAAAATTTAAATCTAGAGCCATAACTTATGTTTTATGCTTCCGTTTGAATAGAATAAGTTTATATGAGTGGCAAATTTAAAGCTAAAAAGAGTATGATTATAATGGAGATTGAAATAATATTAGGAACATAATCCTTTTGAAAACGTATCTTTGTTGCCTTCAAATTTACCAGATGTTTCAGCTAAGAAAAACGATAGTATCCGAAGAACTTATAGAAAAAGATTTTGTTTGTAATCTAAATGCATGCAAAGGTCAATGTTGCATTGATGGAGATGCTGGAGCGCCACTCACAGATAAAGAAACAGAGATTTTAGTAGATATTTATGCAGATGTAAAACCTTTTTTAAGTGATGAAGGTATTGCAGTAATAGAAGATCAAGGTGCTTTTATAAAAGGAGAAGATGGTGAATGGGAAACACCTTTAGTTGAAGGGAGTGCTTGTGCCTATGTTATTTATTCTGAAGATAAGACTGCTAAATGCGGTCTTGAAGAAGCGTATAATCAGGGAATAACAAAATGGAAAAAACCTGTCTCATGTCATCTTTATCCGGTACGAGTGAAGGAGTATACTGAGTTGACTGCAGTTAATTATCATAAATGGGAAATATGTGACCCGGCTTGCTCTCTGGGGGCAGAATTAAAAGTGCCAGTATATAAGTTTGTTAAGGAAGCCCTTGTTAGAAAATTTGGAGAAGAATGGTACAGCGAGCTAGAAGAAGTAGCAGAAAAACACTCTAAATAATAGGAATATTTAATACAACTTTGGTTCCTTCAGCGGTATCATCCTCACCATACAAATCAATTATTTCAAGGTAGAATGAATTTTGGTAATCTCGTGAAAAATTAGATAATCGATCTTTAGTTATATCAATGCCTACAGAATTTCGCTTTAATACTTTATTCAATTTAATTTTCTCTGAAGCTGCTCTGCCTATACCGTTATCGGTAATGCTGATTTGAATGTATTCCTCGTCATTAGCTTTGTTAACATGTAGAAAAATCTTTTTCTCTCCTTTTTTTGATGATAGTCCATGCCATAGTGCATTTTCAAGAAAAGGTTGTAAAATCAATGAAGGAACCTTGATGTTATGTGGGTCAATTTCTTCGCCAATTGTTGTTTGAAAATCAATTTCATTTGAAAAGCGAATATTTTCAATATTCATATATAGCTCAACAGTTTCTAATTCTTCAGCAAGTGGTATTTCTCGAAGAGAAGATGCTTCTAATATTTTGCGGATTAATTTCGAAAATTTGTTTAAATAATGAACCGCATTTTTTTGCTCATTATTGATAATATATAGTTTGATTGAATTAAGAGAATTGAATAAAAAATGTGGATTCATTTGACTCCGTAACATCGTCTGTTCTAGCGTCAATAATTTCTTTTCATTCTTTAATTGATATTGTCGATATAGTATGTAAAAAATACCAGCTAACAAAGCCAAGGCCAAACCAGTAATAAGTAAAATAGTGCGATTTTTTCTTATCGCTAGTAAATAATTTTCATTCTCTTTTGCTAAAACTTCAATTTCATTTGTCTTTTTTTGAGAATCATATCTAAAAATAACATCATTCACATAACGAACTGTTCTGGCATTTGAAATTTCTTCATCAAGTTGTTCAGCTTTAAGATTATATGTAAGTGCTTTTTCGAAATTTCTTTCCTGTCGGTGTAAACTAGATAAAAGACGACATGCTTGTTCCGCAGACTGACGGAGGTTAAATTTTTCAGCTAATTTAAGCCCTTCGAGCATATGTGCTTCTGATTCTTTGGGCTGATTTGATAACATTTTTGCCCAGCCCAAATTAATATGTATAGGGGCTATTAGAAACTTGTCATCTAATGTCTTTGCTTTAATCAAGGTTGTCTCTAAGAGCTTCAATGCATCATTTTGCTTGTCTTGTTTTATCAAGATTTGAGCAATACTATTATTGCAAATAACCCGACCCATATCGCTGTCAATAGTCTCATTTATTGCAAGAGAGGTACGATAGTCGGTCAATGCGTCTGTTAAGTTTCCAAGCTCTTCTTTGCATTCGCCAACATTTTGATAGTTAATAGCTTGGCCTAATTTATTATTTAGTTCTGATTCAAGCTGTAACGATTTTTCAAATTGTTCAATTGCCTTGTCATACTGTTCTAGCTCTTGATACAAATTACCGATACAGTTATGAGATATGTTCATACTGCGTTTTAAACTTATAGAAGGATTACTAACCGATTCTGCCAATTCTAGGGCTTTTTGGTTATAATCCATTGCTGTACGAATAGATGAGGTTCGACGATAGACAACCCCTAAATTATTTAGACTGGATACCTTGAACTCAAGGTTGTCAGCTTTATTGGCTATATCAAGAGCCTGTTGATGAAATACTCTGGCTTTTGAAAATTGGCTAGTATTTCGATATTTTCTACCTAGTTCATTTAGGGCATAAGCCTGGCCAGCATTGTATTGTTTCTTAGCAGAGGCGTTAAGAAAGTAACGCATGAGAATAGTGTCATTTCTATTTTTTCGTAATACGGAATGTAAGCTGATATAGTCCTTTGCAGAAACGTTTATTAGACTATCTGTTGCTTTTTTAAAAGCTACAGGTACTGATTGAGAATACCCTTGAATAAAAACCAAAATGAATCCAATAAAAAAATATTTTTTCATTTGATCTATTGAAAGTAGATGTAGGTCAGACTCTTTTTTTGAGATAAAGTACATAGATTAATTTACAACATATCGAGAAAGTCGGACTTCTTTTGTCTAGAAACAGGTATTTTATGATTGGGTTTTAAAATAACATAGCCGTCCGTTTTTAAGAACTCTTTTATTTTGGTAAGATTGATGATATACGAATTGTGTATTCTAAAGAATGATGATTCAGGTAATATCTCATTAACTTCTTTTAATTTTTTGGTAA
Source organism: uncultured Flavobacteriaceae bacterium (assembly GCA_938009735.1). GTDB lineage: Bacteria > Bacteroidota > Bacteroidia > Flavobacteriales > Flavobacteriaceae > Maribacter_C. The sequence goes on along the minus strand of CALLIG010000053.1, from coordinate 2,928 downwards.
GCACTATTTTTTGCCCATCTATAAGGTAAATAGTACTGTAGTTTCCATCAGATTCTGCATAAATGATCTCATCACTCTCTAAGAAAACTAGTTTGCCATCAGTATTAAAGGTTATTTTTTTATCTATTGAATTTGAATTGAAATTCAATAAGATTTTTTCCAATTTTTCTGCTGTATAATTTTTTGCATTATACTTTTTTATTTTGACTATGGTTTCTTTCAGATCATCAGTATCAATCGGTTTTAACAAGTAATCGATAGCTTCATTTTTCAAGGCTTTAATTGCATATTGATTATATGCGGTGGTGATAACCACGGGAAAATCTTTGTTAGTTAGTTTTTGAATGAATTGAAAACCATCCATAGTTGGCATCTCGATATCTAAAAAAAGGCAATCAGGAGTGTTTTTTTCTAAATGAGTTAATGCCTCGAAAGGATCAGTAAAAGACGCTGATACATTAATTTCATCGCTAAAATTTGTTAATTCCCAAGATAGACTTTGAAGTGCTTTTATTTCATCATCAACGATTACCGCTTCTATCATAGTATATGCTTCTTTAAATTGAAATGTAATCAAATATAAGGTCTTCTAAAAAGGAACTCAAAAAAGATGTATAAATGGCGGCTAATACAGTATGATTGGCTTGAAACTGTGAAGAAACAGTTTTCGCTAAGATTTTGTCACTTTATTCTTACGTATTAAAAGTTGGTTAACAGCAAAGTTAATAATACTTAGCTTTTATAGATTGCAATTCATACATGATAAGCTACCGTTTGCACAATATGATCATTAAGAAGCTGAATCTGGCTTTATTTTAGTTCTTGGTGAAATTAAAACCATGTTTTTTTGGAAAGCGTACTTAGATTATAATTCTAAAGTGCAACAAATTTAGAAATATGAAACGATGTCTGATAATGTTCTTGCTTTTTATAATTGCGCTTATGTTTTCCATTGTAACCGAAAGCCCTAAGAATGATCTTAGCGAAGACAGTATCATTATCGCCTCAGAGGACGTCTCTTTTAGAATTTCGGAAACGAATTAGCAGATTGTCTACTGAATAATAGAAGAGAAAAAAGAATAATAGGTCTAGTAAATAAAATGAAACAAATACTATTTAAAATAGGAGCGCTGGGTCTTTTCGGAATATTCTGCGCCTTTTTAATATCTGAGGCTAGAGTGAGTTCACCCTTGCTTTATGATGAAGATTCGATGGGTAAGTATGCGTTTCAATCTACAGGAGATTTAAGTCAATATTTAGATGGTAAAGTTAATTTCGAATCTTTAATTCAAATAGACGACAACAGGCATTCAACTTCGATATTGAAATTAAAACTTGATAGTGAAGAAAATGGGCTGCCCCATACGGTAGAGTTCTTAATATCACAAGAAAACACAAACAAGCCAGTTTCAAAAGGATCATATCTAATTTCTCAAGACCCAAACGGGTTTTTAAATAATTTTGATGGAGTTTTTGGCTTTGCAAATATTAATTCTCTCGGAGAGCTGCCTTTTTTTGCAAAAAGCGGAGAAGTTCGTTTAGATTTTGTAGATGATTTTATGGTCAAGGGAATGCTTAATGTCAGTTTACGAAATGGAAATGGCAAATCAATTAATTTAGAAGGCGATTTTGTGGCTTTAAAATAAATTGATGTATTGAAAAAGAGAAGTGTATAAAGTAATTACAAAAAAATATGTCTTAAAATAAGACAAATTATGCAGGAGAATTAGTGTATATAATTGTATTTTTATACCCGTTCCCCGACAGCTAACTAATTATAGGTCAGATAAATTAAAGTCTTTGCTTTGTCTGACGTCATGTGTAAAATATAAAGAATGGGAATATCTTAATAATTTTATGAAACTGCCAATCCAAAAGGTACGGTCTAAGGTATGCGTTGTAAATAAGAACGTGTAACTGTTCTAGTAACGGGACCTGTCTAATGAATTGTTGCGAATTGGGCACCTAACCAACTTGTTGGTCAAGGTGATTTGCTCGGTTATAGGTTTCGGGGGAACTACCTGAATCAGCACCACAAGTAACAAGTATTGTTTTCAATACATTAGAAGGGCCGTACGGTTTGGCGGTATCATATAACAATTAATAATTTGCTAAAAAGACCAGAAGCTACGTTTCTGGTCTTTTTGTTTTAAGATTTGAATTATGGACATAATTTTCATTCTTAATTTGTGCTTCAAGCATTTGTTAAGCGGGAAAAAATTAAAGGGTCTAAAGTTCAAATTAAATATGTGTCAGATACTGTAATTACTCATTAGTAGATTTTAGTTTATGGTTAAGTCTAACCATTAAGTTTTAAAACCAAAAAGTATATTTAAAAACATACTTTTTGGTTTATTTTTTTTGTTCAACTTCTTGCTAAATATTACAAAGAATATAATTCTTCGGTAAGCGTAACGTACATCAGTAGCGAGCCTAGATTTCAACATACGATGTTAAAAACTTTGTGATGGAATCTTTCAAACAGACATTTTATATCGCTCTTATTTATCCATCTTTGTAAGCCCAGCACAGGGGTAATTTTCAGCTCATTACATTAACTATTTAAATTTTTAAGAATATGTCCACAGCTTTAGAGCCAATATTGGAAGAAAACGCAGACCGCTTTGTAATTTTTCCTATCAAACATCATGACTTATGGGATTGGTATAAAAAATGTGAAGCTTGCTTCTGGACAGCTGAAGAGATTGACCTTAGTGAAGATTTGAATGACTGGAACAATAAATTGAATGATGATGAGCGGTATTTCATCAAGCATATATTAGCATTTTTTGCTGCTTCAGATGGTATTGTAAATGAAAACCTTGCAGAGAACTTTGTGAGTGAAGTACAGTATGCTGAAGCGAAGTTTTTCTATGGGTTTCAAATTATGATGGAGAACATTCATTCTGAGACCTATTCTCTTTTGAT
>CALLIG010000052.1 GCA_938009735.1 uncultured Flavobacteriaceae bacterium | reverse complement strand
GACAAAACAGCCGATTTAGAGTCTAGAGAATTACAATTACGTGAACTAAATACTACGCAAGAAAAACTTTTTTCCATCGTTGGCCATGATTTGAAAGGGCCAATTAGTTCCTTGAAAGAGCTATTAAAAGTAATGTCAAATGAAAATGACAAAGAAAAATTGTTATTAGGTTTATTACCCAAATTAAATAGTTACACCGATCATGTACACTTCACATTAAATAATTTACTGAATTGGGGTAAAAATCAAATGAAGGGTGAGGGAATTTCACCATCCACAATACACATAAAGTCAACTGGTACTGGCGTAATTGATTTATTTTCAGAAGCGATAATAAAAAAAGAGCAAATTGTAGAATTGAATGTTAATGAAGACATTACTGCTTGGGCCGACAAAGAAGATGTCAATGTGATTTTCAGAAACTTATTAAGTAACGCCATTAAGTTTACGCATACTAAGGGTAATATTAAAATAAACGTTACAAAAATAGAGAATAGAATTCTTTTAGAGTTTGCTGATAGTGGTGTTGGAATGAGTAAAGAAACTCAAAGATTAGTTTGTGATTCAACGGAACATTATTCAACATTTGGCACAAATAATGAAAAAGGAACTGGTTTAGGGCTTATGCTTTGTAAGGCAATTGTGGCAAGGAATAATGGAGAAATATCAGTTGAAAGCAGCGAAAATAATGGCACTACTTTCTTTGTATACTTACCATCTAAAAAAACAATGGCCTAACTACAAGAATCTTAATTTTCAATCATACATTGACAATAAGATATTCATTTGGGTTTTAAAACTTATTCGAAAATAAGTAGGTTTTAATAAAACAACAATTGCATACAACTTCGTTACCTATTATTGTAAGTTTTTTGGTAAATTCATATATAATTTTACCTACTTAGGTAGAAAAATTCCTAAAATCTTTTATGTTCATTCTGCCTTACAATAATCTTGTTTTTAAAAACTTGATTATCTTCTTTGTATTTCTTAGCTATAGCATGGTTCTTCAAGGGCAAAAGTTATCGCCTGAAGAAATAAAAGCGCAACTCATAGAACTGAGATCTAATCCTGAATTTAATTCAAAAGACACTACAAACATTATACTTTTAAATGATTTAGGCTTTGCAATTCGTTTTAAAAATTTAGATACAGTTCTAATTTTAGGAAAAGAAGCATTGGAACTTAGTAAGCTTTCTAATTACAAAAGAGGAGAAGCTGCATCTTTAGGAAGTATAGGTAATTTTTACATGTATTCGGGCGAGGCTGAATTGGCACTAGAATATGCTAATACAGCTCTTCAAATAGCCGTTAAAAATGATTTTTTTGAACAAAGTACAAACGCTTGTAACACCTTAGGTGTGTCTTATTTTAAATTGGCAGATTACCCTAATTCGTATAAGTTTTTTTTAAAGGGATCTGAGTTTGCTCAAAACATTACTAAAAAAGAACAACTCGTTGGCTTATATATGAATATTGGAACAATGTATTCTTTGTTGCAAGATTATGAAGAAGCATTGACATATTATGATAAGGCCTTATTATTAGCAAATAGGCATAATGTGCAGATTACTAAATGGCAAATCAAAAGTAATATCGCTTATCTAGAATCTAATATTGGCAATTATGAAAGAGCATTAAAAAATATCAATGAGAGTATTGATTTCTTCAAGAAAAGTCATTTAAAGCAATGGCTTGCATTCAGCTACACTACTAAGGGTGGTATATATCTAAATCAAAAAAAATTTGAAAATGCTCATATTTTTTATCAAAAAGCAAAAGCAGTCCACAAAACCTTGCAGGATGGTAAAGGGAAAGCCGATATGATATATGGTCTGGCTGCCTCATATGCTGGTTTAGAAGAGCTTGAAGAGGCTGAAAAACTAGGAAAACAAGCGGTTCAAATGTACCAAAAAATACAATTAAAGACTGGGGTCCAAAAATCTTACACTACACTCTATAAAATTAATGAATCCAAAAATAATTCAACAAAAGCCCTTCATTATTTAAAACTAGCTGATGCCCTATCAGACACTATTGCTCTGGAAATCAACAAAACAAACTTAAAAATGTTGCGTACTAAGTTAGATTTTCAAAAAGAGAAAGAACTCATACGTGAACAAAGTGAGGCCGAAATTGAAAATCAACTTTCGATAACACGTTGGACAGTATTCGCGTTATTTGGTAGCTTGTTGTTTGGTTATGTAATTTATAACGCAAATAATCGAGAAAAGCGCCTTAATAAGAAGCTGCATGATAAAACGGCTGATTTAGAAGGTCGTGAAATTCAATTGAGAGAATTAAATTCTACACAAGAGCGACTTTTTTCAATTGTAGGTCATGATTTGAAAGGACCAATTAGTTCTCTTAAAGAATTATTAAAAGTAATGTCAAATGAAAATGATAAAGAAAAATTGTTAACGGGTTTACTACCAAAATTAAATAACTATACTGATCACGTTCATTTCACACTAGATAATTTACTGAATTGGGGTAAAAACCAAATGAAGGGTGAGCACATTTCACCATCCGCTGTACATATAAAGTCAATTGCTTCTGGAGTAATAGCTTTATTTTCAGAAACTATTTTAAAGAAAGAGTTAAATATAGAATTAAATGTAGACGAAGAAATTACCGCTTGGGCTGACAAAGAAGATGTTAATGTGATTTTTAGAAACTTATTAAGTAACGCTATTAAGTTTACAAATACTGGTGGTGATATTAATATAAATGCTACTTCAAATAAAAATAGAATTCTTTTAGAGTTTACTGATAGTGGTGTTGGAATGAGTTCTGAAACTCAAAGGTTAGTTTACGACTCAACTAAACATTATTCAACGTTTGGAACTAATAATGAAAAAGGAACAGGCTTAGGGCTAATGCTTTGCAAAGCAATTGTTGCTAGGAATAATGGTGAAATATCAGTTCAAAGCAGCGAAAATATTGGCACCACATTTTTCGTTTATTTACCAAAATATGCAGCAATTTAAATATCTATTTTTTTTTAAATCTGTCTCCAACTAAAATCATCTTCGACTTTAAAATACTATACCAAATTTATTTTCCTATTAATTTTAGATCATAAAACATTAGTAGTACTCCAATTTCAAAAAAATTCATGCAAAGAATTTCGTAATTAACATAGTAATTTTTTTTTGTACAAACATGATTTTCATACGCTTACATACGTTTTAAACTGTTTCACAACATAAATTAGAGCTAACCACGAATTGGACTTAAATTTATTTGTTTAATAATAAGTTTTAATGTCCCAAAGTATTGGTGTTTTTTCCTCAACGATAAATAAGAAGTATATACTACTTTTTATTATGGCATTTATTGCCTTCAATTCATCATACTCGCAATTGAAGCCAGTTGATAGTCTAAAAACTGAGCTGAATAATTTTAAAGCACAACATAACTTTCAACATCAAGACACTACTCATATAGATTTATTAAATGCACTAGGAAAAGAATTAAGATTTTACAAACCTGATAGTCTTCTCAGCTTATCAAAAGAAGCACTAAAATATAGTAATGGTTCAGAGTATGTAAAAGGAAAAATGGAATCGCTAATAGGAATTGGTGACTATTACTCTGATAAAGGTATTCAAGAGCAATCAATTTCTCACTACCAAAAAGCACAAGAATTAGCAAAAGAAACAAACAATATTGACTTCATTCTTTTTACACACAACTGTTTAGCAGGAGAGTATGAATATAAAGGTGAATATGCACTTGCATTAAACGAGTATTTAGAATCAATGGAAATCGCTAAAGAAGCGAACAAAACTAAAATGTTATCCATTCTTAATGAAAACATAGCGCTTCTATATGCATCTCAAAAAGATTTCGAACACGCTTTATCCTACTTTAAAACTGTAAAAAAGCTGAATGAAGAGATTAATGACGAAATATTTATAGCAAGAAGCTTGAGTAATATTGCTTCTATTTATGCAGATACAGGTGATCTTGAATATGCAATGTTTAATGTAAACACCAGTATTTCTGTTTTCGAAAAAAATGAGGAATTAGACTGGTTAGCATTTGCTTATCAGATTAAAGGAAAAACATATCTCAAACAAGAAAAATACGATTGGGCACTATTTTGGCTTAAGCAGAGTAAAGCAATCCATGACAAAAAAATTGATGATAAAAGAGGTGAAATTGATTTGCTACATGGTCTTGCGGAAGCGAACTTAGGAAAAGGCAGAGACAGTCTTTCTGAATCTTATGCCCTTAAGGGTTTTAATTTAGCACAAAATCTAAACATTAAAGAAGGTGTGAAAAAGCATACCAAAACCTTATATCAAATTCATAAGCAAAACGAAGCATATGTTAAAGCCTTAGCGTATCATGAATTATATCAAGAATTGTCTGATACTATATCAAAAAACGAAAGCAAAAAAAGTCTTGTCATGCTTAAGACTCAAATAAATCATGAACAACAAAAAGAAGGTTTAATTGCAGAAAGTGAAAAGGCACTTGGAAGGCAAAAAAATTATATTTACGCATCATTAGCAATTTTATTGATACTCCTCGGAATTACACTTTTGGTAAGAAGAAATGAAAGTATTCAGAAAAAATTAAACAAAGAATTGAATTCAAAAAAGAACGCCTTAGAAAAACAAGAGGTGGAATTGAGGGAAATCAATGTTGCAAAAGACAAGTTGTTTTCAATCATTGGTCACGATTTAAGAGGGCCAATTGGTGCACTTCAAGGACTTTTACAACTTTTTGAAAGTGGTGAAATAAAACAAAAAGAATTTTGGAATTTTGTACCAAAACTACGTGGCGACATTGATCAAATATCTTTCACACTCAACAATCTATTATCTTGGGGGCAGACCCAAATGAATGGCACAATAACTAAACCTTCTAGAGTTTCTTTAGAAAACATAGTTACTGAAAACATGAATCTTCTATCAGAAATTGCCGATGGTAAATCAATTCAAATGATTAACCAATTATCGAATAATACCTTTGCTTGGTCTGATGCTGATCAAATAGATATCGTCATTAGAAACCTAATGAGTAATGCTTTGAAATTCACACCAAAAGAAGGAATGATCGCCGTTACTGCGAAAGAAAAGAATGATTTTTGGGAAATTTGTGTGGTTGACACAGGAATTGGAATGAACCCAGATACTCAAAGTAAAATTTTTGATGCACACTCAAATATAACCACCTACGGAACAGATAACGAGAAAGGAACCGGCTTAGGCCTTACTCTTTGTAAAGAAATGGTGGAAAATAACAACGGAACAATTTGGGTAGAAAGCACCTTAAACCAAGGTACTAGTTTCTATTTTACCGTTCCGAAAGCTATAAAAGAAAATGGAAATGCTAATTATATTAAATCATCAAAACTTTCTACTGCAACATAACGTTCTACATTAAAACCTTCCGCATATTCAACTCCGATATACCGACCAAGATCTCTTGCTCTATATGTAACGCTGTCAATGAAGTTTTGATTACTTATAGGAGTTTCTGGCTCATTACTTTTCGGATCAAAAAATTGAGAGCTGTAAGCCATAATTGAGCTCACTTTTTTATCTATGTATCCCGTTACATCCACCGCGAAATCTGGCTCAATATTTTTCCATTGTATATAATGATATACTTTTTTTGGACGCCACGGTTTTTGCAATTCACCATCTAAATTTGTCTCAAACTTGATCAATCCGCTTAAAAAACAAGCATTACTAACCAATTCACTTCCTTTTGGGTGGTCTATATGTCGATCATCAATAGCATTACACAATACGATATCTGGGCGATATTTGCGGATCATTTTAATAACCTCAGTTTGATGCTTTTTGTCATTTACAAAGAAACCATCAGCGAAGCGTAAATTCTCTCTTGCAGACAATCCTAATATTTTTGCAGCACTTGCTGCCTCATTATCTCTTATCTCCGCAGAACCGCGAGTACCTAATTCTCCTCTTGTCAAATCTATGGCACCTACTTTTTTACCTTTGGATATTTCTTTCGCAATGGTCGCCCCTGCTCCCAATTCAATATCATCAGGATGTGCCCCAAAGGCTAGTATATCTAATTTCATAAGTTCTACTTTAACTTAATAGTTTAATTTGCTTCGACTATAGTCTGAGATTTTACTTTTTGTATTGCTTGTTCAATATCTGCAATCAAATCTTCTGATTCTTCGATTCCAACAGAAAAACGAATTAACCCATCTTTAATTCCTTGTCGTTCTCGCTCTTCAGGACCCATTAAAAAATGGGAAGTTTGAGATGGCGAAAGCATGGTGCTTTCTACACCAGCAAGACTCATGGAAGCTTTGATTAGTTCTAAGGATTTTTGAAAAATAGATGCGTCAAAAGCCTCGTTTAATTCGAAAGAGAGCATCCCCCCAAAACCATTCATTTGCGATTTTGCTAATTCATGATCTGGATGCGATAACAAACCCGGATAATAAACCGCAGTTATATCATCGTGGTTATGAAGATATTCTGCCATCTTTTGTGCATTTTCATTCTGAGCCCTAACGCGTATGCCCATAGTCTTCATACTGCGCTCTAAGAGCCAAACCGTTTGATCGCTAAGGCTTCCTCCTAGGTTTTTCGCTAAATGAAAAATACGTTCTATATTTTCTTCTGTTGATGCAACAGCGCCAGCGCATATATCTGAATGGCCACCCATATACTTAGTTGCGCTATGAATAATAATATCGATTCCAAAATCTGCAGGATTCTGATTTACAGGACTAGCAAATGTATTGTCAATCATTGATACCAAATTATGCTGCTTTGCTATGGATGCAACAGCAGCTAAATCAGTAATCTTCAATAATGGATTAGAAGGTGTTTCTATATAAATCACCTTAGTATTACTCTTAATTTTGGCTTTAAAATCTTCAGGATTCAATCCATCAGTAAAAGAATATTCAATTCCGTATTTATCAAACTCCTCATTGACTAAATTAAAAGTTCCTCCGTACAGCGCATTTTGCAGAACTATGTGATCACCAGCTCTTAAAAAGGCTAATAAGGTAGTACTTACTGCTGCCATTCCGCTGCCAAATATCAAACCAGCTTCTGTATGTTCTAAAGCAGCAACCTTTTTGCACAATGCTTCTTGATTGGGCGTATTAAAATATCTAGGATATCTTTTTACATCAACATTTTCGAATGCATAAGACGTACTCATATACAAAGGTGAAATTGCGCCTTTGAACTGTTCATCTTGAACCTCACCAGTATGTGTACATATGGTATTTAATCCTTTTTTAGAATCGCTCATTATTACTTATTTTGATATACAACTAAAGTTAATAAAATCTGTTAGACTTGCCGATAGTAATTAAATCAGCTAAGTCTTCTAATTTATGAAGATCTGTAAAACATTTATCGTCAGAAAGAAAAAGTAAAAACCTTATTTCGTATAGTTACTTTTGTATCGCCATATACTGATACCACCTAAAATAACGGCTGCTAGAACAATATACCATATGTAATCAGGGGTAATCGCTGCTCCTCCACTTGAACCGTAACTATGCAAACCTACTAGGTAATAATTGACACCGAAATACGTCATCATAATACTGAAATAGGCAATAACACTAAGAAAATTAAAAGTCCATTTACCTCTTAAACCTGGCACCAAACGGGTGTGAATAACAAAAGCATAGACCATAATTGAAATCAAAGCCCATGTTTCTTTAGGATCCCATCCCCAATATCGCCCCCAACTTTCATTAGCCCATTGGCCTCCTAAGAAGTTACCAATAGTTAACATCACAAGTCCTACAGTTAAAACAATTTCATTGATAATAGTGAGCTCAGCAATATTCAGCTCCATTCTTTTTTTGTTTTTTGACGTTGTCAAAATCATTAAAAGAAGACTAACAACCCCCAAGATCATGCTCACCGTTAATGGACCATAACTACCC
>CALLIG010000051.1 GCA_938009735.1 uncultured Flavobacteriaceae bacterium | reverse complement strand
AATAAGACCTTCCTTTGTTCCCCATTTTTCTAATAAGCGCTTATACCTTTCTGTCTGCTTTTCTGCTGGCGACCAACTAGAGCTATAAGCATCTTCACTTGTGGTATTATCAATAATAGGATTCGATTCTTTATTTGGCTGTTTACTTCTCCTTACACAAAAAAAAGCGCCCATAGTCAAACCCGCTAGGGCTGCTAAACTGATATAGCTCTTTTTATCCATTTGACCTGTATTTTTCAATAAAAGCCACTACATCTTCTGTACGTTTTAATTGATTTGGCCCCACCATGTCTGGATGCTTCCCAAACACTTTAGTTACGGCATACACGGCTTCAATAGTTGGAAATCCATAATCTAAATACTGCTTAATACCACATAAATCTGCGGTTTGTTGACTACGCGTATTTAAAAACCAATGACACCCCTCATGAGCGAGAATAGCTATTCTAATAGGAATAGTATACTCTAAAAACATTCGCTTAGAGATTTGAACCCTTGGCATCTTGCGATGAGTTCTCGCAGGAGTAATTAACTCATTCCCGAAAGCATCCGAAATATTGGACAAGTATTGAAATAAAAACTCTTGGTCTGGACTGTCATAAAACCCCGTTGGTGCATACCCCGCTTTTTGAGAAAATCCAATTGCAAATTCCATAAAACGGTGTTGCTCTTCTGTTGCCCAATTAATAGGGGCTGCCAATTTCTCTATACTAAATGAAGCTACCTTAAATGCAAAATCATCCGAGGATTGCTTGTCGTAAAGTTCCATTTCAAGTATCTCTGGCGAAACAGGTAAGGCAATACTAAACTCACGACTAGTTTTTGATTTTTTAAATCGAGCTTTCCTTTTGAAATAATACGTATGTGTATAACGGGGGTCATAAATGCGTATTCCCAATTCAAAAGGCATATGCGCTTCTATAACCAATTTGATTACAAAGCGTTGTTTATTTGAGGGAATAGGAATAATCATAAATGAGCTTTTATTAATATGCGGGTTTACTTTTCTTCATGACTACCACACCAAGCAAACCAACCACTAATACTCCACCAGCTATCAATGCAATCTTAGGAATGGATGATTTCTTAATTGAGGTAGTTTCTGCAGCGCCTATTGACATTTTATAATCAGAAGGAGTTTCTGCTGCTGAATAGTCTGGTATAATAGAATTAATGCCTTTACTAATAGCTTTAGAAGCTCCTGTACTCTTGTACAACTGACCTATATCTTGAATAAAAGCGCTTCGTCGTTGCCTTTTAAGTTGCTTTAATGGGCTCGTTTGCTTTACCAGTCTTCGTTCCAATCGATTCTCTTTTCGAACCACACGATTAGCTTGTCTGTTGGTTTTTCTATTAGACCTTCGAATCGTACGGTTGGATTTTCGATTAGTTTTACGCGCCAATCTTGACGCTTTACTTCCAAATAGAAAATCATCATACAACTGAGATGATAAAATAGCTTCTGTTTCTCCTGTAATCATATTCTTTTTATAAAATTTCCAATACGCGAAGGGTGCTATTCATAGGGTCAAATGAAATAGATTCATAACCTTTACCCACAAAAGGATATCCTTTTGCTTCTCCCGATTCCAATACCACCCCATTAACTAAGGCCTCTGTTGCCCCTACATTTTTGATAGAACCCATTAAAAACCCTGTTTGAAACGTACCTTCCTCAGTAAAATCTTGCTCGTTAATTTTTGCCAATACTTCCATAGTTTTATCAATAAGCTGTTTTACATTGGTGGCATCGTTGGTGGACGCATTTGAGGATATGCCATTGGTGGTTTATTACTTTTCATAAGTACAACTGCGCCTAAACCCAAAACGACGACTCCCCCACCGATGGCAAGTATCATATTCATTTTCTTTTTCGAATCCGCTTCCCTTTTTTGTTGCTCCTCTTTACGCCTGCGCTCTTCTTTTTCACGTTGTAATCGAGCGGTTTCCTCACGCCTGCGTTGCTCTTCTGCCATTTTCTGCATACGTAACTCCAAATCTCTTTTAGCTTGTGATGCTTGCGCAGAAGAATATGCCTTATCTTCTCTAGCAGCGGCCGAAGCTGCCCGCCTTTGACGTTTTCTTTGTTTACTTTTAGAAATTAATCCACCTACAACACCAATAGCTCCTTTAATTAAACCTCCCAAGAATTCATCCTCATCGCTTTTACTTAATCTAAGAATTAAGTCTTCTAAATCTTTTTGAAAATGCACGTCTCCTGTTTGAAACTGCTTTAATACTTCGCTACTTAGTAGAGTTGGGCTTGGTGGGTTTTTAAAAGAAATCCCATAAGCTAAAAGCATTTTCTTTAAAGGCTCAGGATGATTTATAATCAAATAAGCGATATTATCAATCGCTTGATTGTATTTAAGTTGTGCTGTTTTTTTATCCATTATTGATATTAAATTTTAATCCATGACCTACTAAAGCGCCTGCTATAAATACAATACCCATGATTAAAAGGTCATCTCTACTTATAAACTGCTTAGTGCTTGAAGGTGATGAATTTTCAGGCTTATTTTGCTTAGATTTTCGTTGCCTGATTTCATTCCAAACCATCTGAACTTCTTGAGCTAGATTTTTATCCTCAGGAGCAGTATTTGATTTTCTGACAATACTTTTATAGTATTTTTCTAGCTCACTATCCTTGGTGTCCTCAAACTGAGCTAAAAAACTATCTTCATCGCCTGAGCCCAAATAATTAGAGTGACCACATCCTTTACAATAGTTTTCTGACGTGTCGTATAAATTATCTTTACAAACCCCACATTTTTCGGTAGCCCCATCTTTGTCAAGTGAAAGAATGGCTTGCTTATCAGGATGAATCTTTACCAACTCTTCGATAAACTTTCTTCCTTTCTTGCGTGTAAGTTCTTTTATAGCTAGGGATAAATCTTCAGGGGTATCAGGCGGTTCAAAACCTTGATTATAGAGTAATTCAGCTACCTCGTTAGGGTTATGAAAAACGATATAATCAATC
>CALLIG010000050.1 GCA_938009735.1 uncultured Flavobacteriaceae bacterium | reverse complement strand
AAAAATGTTGAACGCTTCTCAATTTTAATGAATTTTGAATACTCAAATGCTGAAATAAAAGTTAATGCAACACGTCTAGAAAAACCTCCAAGAATGGACGAAATAAGCTACGAATTAAGAATTTACAGTCAAGACAATAATTTGAATATTAATTTACTCAAAAAGAATATCGAAAAGTTTGGGACGATATTTAATACTGTAAAATCATCCTGTTCTGTTATTGGAGAAATTAATATAATATCTGAATAAAAAACTGAACTGATTAAAGCCAAGTTGCTTATAAAGTCTAAAATTAATTAATCGGATCTACGTGTACTCAGAAAATCCTACGGATGTTCTCTACGTTCGGTTTCCTTTTTCAAAATTAGTTACTGAACCAAGCAACTAACCATAAACAAGTAGTTGTAGCTAATTACCAAAAAACATAAGCTTGCGTAAAATAGACCTAATCTATTGACTCGGCACCTACAACAACCCATTTTTTTAAACTTACGTCAGTATCAGAAACAAGCTCCAATGTTAATGAACGTGACATATATATGCCAGCAATAGCACTTGTGGCACCGGCAGCAAGGCAAAGATTATTGCTACCATCTGGTCTAAACTCGCCGCTTTCATCATCATAAATAAACTTCTGCTCAGAAGAACTAGGGTCGCTATCGACGAGGCTTAAAGTCATACCTTCCACGGGGCCTCCAGTCATTTCAATACAAAAATCAACATATTCTGCTGAACAAATTTGATTTGTTTCTTCATTATAATAAAATTGAACATCACCACCAGTTGCTTTACAAGAATGCGTATGAAGGACTTCATTGAAGCCGTTGCCTCGGGTGTCGATACACCATCCTAATTCATCTTGTTCATCAAGGTTGTATGCAAGGTGTATAAGTGGTGCCGGAGTTTGAATAATAGGAGCATTCAACTCAATATCTACTTCAGGTTCAATAACTACTTCAGGTTCATTTTCTTCATTATTGTTACAACTTAAAATAACAAAAAAAGCAGCAAGCATACATAGATTTTTTATTGTTCTTGTAAATGCTCTTAACATTTTGGTCTGTTTTTTATTTTTTTTCATCGAACTGAATTTTTTAGATTTATACTTATAAGTAAATTTTATTTGATTTAAATCTTTTCAGTACGACTGTAATTTATATTAAAGGTTTAATCAGGTATGCCATTTTATAAAAACAAACAGGAGATAACAACGTGTATAATTAATTCCCAGAGTAAACGTGTACTCGGAAAATCCTACGAATTTCCCTAACCTTCGGTTTCTATATATTAAATGAGTTGCTAAACCACCAAACTAACCATAGACAAACTGTTGTAGCCAATCATCAAAAAACTTAGTCTTTTTCATAATCATTGTAAATTATTTTTTTATTTCTAAGCGATTGATTAGTTTTATCTTTTTAAAATAAATAGGTGGCTAGAAAAAAAGAATATATAGAAGAAGAAGTTATTGAAAAAGCGATGGAAGTGTTTTGGCGAAATGGATATGAAACCACTTCAGTTCGCATGCTAGAAAAAGAAATGGGAATCAATCAATTTTCAATTTATTCAAGCTTTGGAAACAAAAAAGGTGTGTTCTTAAAAAGTTTAGCCTGTTATAAAGGAAAGGTAAAACTAGAATTAATTGACAAACTACAAAAATCACCAGAAGGAATAAATGCGATTAAACAGTATTTCTATGATTTCATTAATTTTTCTAAAGAGAGTAGAACTAATAAAGGATGTTTAATCACGAATACCGTAAATGAATTAGGAGAGAAAGCAGACCAAGAAATAATGTCTAAAATTGTAAATTTTGCTACTGACGTAAAGACTTTATTTATAGAGAAATTGGAATCAAACGAAACAAAAACTGCAGAAACAATCAAAAAACAGGCAAATTATTTAATGGTGTCACTACAAGGTCTTTCTGTTGCTTCTAAAATGTTCAATCAAGAGCAACTAAACGATTTTATAGAGAATACATTCGAAAGCTTATAACTTTTTTTTTAACATAACTAAGCATTTGCTTAGTTATAATTTAAATAGATAATAAATATGAATATTAAAAGAACAATGAATTTAGAGTCAAAGACTATCGAAAATACGGATGCTATTTCAAGTCAAATTTTAAAAACTACCAAAAAGAAACTAGGATTGATTCCCAATATGTATTCTGTTATGGCAAATAATACTGCTCTACTAGACGGTTATGTATCAGCCTATAATTCATTTAGAGCTAACGCAGGGTTTAGTCCACAAGAACAAGAAGTAATTTTTCTATCAATAGCATTTGAAAACGAATGCGAATATTGTATGGCTGCCCATAGTTTTGTTGGCGACAATATGACTCAAGTCCCCATTGAAGTTACTAATGCGATAAGAAACAATTCAGAAATACCAGATCAAAAACTTAAAGCATTAAGTATATTTTCTAGAGCTATAACTTCAAAAAGAGGATTACCTACAGCTTCCGATATTGACAATTTTCTAAATGCTGGTTATAACGAAACACATATTTTAGGAGTAATCGCTGGTGTAGGAATTAAAACTATGAGTAATTATTTCAACCACATTTTTAACACACCTGTTGATGATGCTTTTAAAAGTAGAATTTGGAATAAAAAATAAAAGACTATTACAACCTATATAAAAAATAGCTATCCAAGCACATTCCGAAAGGTTTGTGCTT
Organism: uncultured Flavobacteriaceae bacterium; assembly: GCA_938009735.1. Taxonomy (GTDB): domain Bacteria; phylum Bacteroidota; class Bacteroidia; order Flavobacteriales; family Flavobacteriaceae; genus Maribacter_C. The sequence goes on along the minus strand of CALLIG010000050.1, from coordinate 9,495 downwards.
TTTTATTTATATTTATTTTTCAGAAAAGTTAGTGTATTTCAACTCGCTATTTTTCAATCTTAAACCGTTATCATTAATACTGAAATATATAGATGAAATATTTAGTCCTGATTTTAATTTTTATTGGTTGCAAAAATGAGTCGAAAACAAAAACTGAAACTCAATCAGAAACGATAACAGAAGTGGAATCTGAAAATGGGCTTGACAAATCAGTCTCTGAAATGTGGAACAACTATATTGAATCGAATCCTGAATTTAAAGATGATGAAATACCAGAATCTGATTTTTTTCATAATAATAGAGAAGATGCTAATAGACTTGCAAAATTAACTCTGAAAGGAAAAAAGAAAGCTTCTTCGGGGTTATTTAGTTTATATAAACAATATGAAATTGATTTACCTAAAACAGGCACTAAACAAATAATTACAGATTTTGATGGTAAAGCGCAAGTAATAATAGAAAACACAGGTATAGACACAATTCCATTCAATAAAATTTCTGCAGAATATGCAGAATTAGATATGGGTACTGATGTCAACCCGCTAGAAAAATGGAAAAAAGCACATTGGGACTTTTTTGAGACCTTTTTAGCTGAAAATGGAAATAAACCGAACGAAGAAATGCTAATTGTTTGCGTTAGGTTTAAAACAATCTGGCCGAAAAATAACTAATACCAACAAAACCTAAACGAAAGGTCTGTGTATTTTTATAAAGTTGATAAATTGAAAATTACGCGACAGCGAAATATTTAATTTAGCTTTGAATAAGAAAAAATAAATCAAAACAATAAGTTTTAGCTTCGCACGTAGACGGAAACGAAAAATTTCCTTAATTCCGCACTACACTTAGCTCAAGCGTTGGTAACAAATATGAAGAATAACACTTCCAAAATTGAAATCAGATTAGCGAATAAAGATGATTCGAAATTTATCGCATTACTTGGTAGAGTAACTTTTACCGAAACTTTTGGTCACTTTTTTAGTGATAAGCAAGACTTACTCGATTACTATAATTCAACTTTCTCGGTAGACAAAATTGAAAACAGCTTTTCCAAACCGAATAATGAATATTGGATTGCGTTCGTGGATAGATTACCAGTTGGATATGCAAAACTTAAACTGAATTCTCAATCAGAATTTATTTCTGAGCGTAATGTAAGTCAACTCCAAAAAATCTATGTTCTAAAGGACTTCCTATCAATGAAAATTGGATTTGAGTTACAAAACTTACTTCTTAATAAAGCGATAGAAGAAAAAATAAGCAAAATATGGCTTTCGGTGCTTAACAGTAATGAAAGAGCGATTAATTTCTACTTAAAAAATGGATTTGTCGAAATTGGAAATCACGACTTTCAAATTGGAAAGGAGAACTTTGAATTCATTGCAATGTCAAAGCGGCTAGAATAAAATATTATACCCAACAAAACCTAATAAAGGCTTTAAGGCAAAACCGAAAGGTCTATGTATATTTATAAAGTCTCTAAATTGGAAATTAACTTAGCATCAAAAAAAATGACCGAATTAGAAACACTTGCCTTTGCCCTTAATCAATTTGCTGACTTGACAGAAGAGGATTTTAATATCTCTAGTTCATATTGGCATACAAAGGAGTATAAAAAAGGTGACTACTTCAATCAACATAAAAACATCTGCAGGTATTTAGGATTCATAAACACAGGTACTTTTCGCTCGTATGTTATAGACAACAAAACTGTCGAAGAAAAGAACGTTTTTCTTTATTCAAAAAATCAATTTGTTGTACCATTCAAAAGTTTTATCAATCAAACACCTTGCGACTATCATACTCAAGCAATGACAAATGCTTCAATACATTATATCACTATTAATGATTTGCAAACTCTTTATAAGCAATCTCATAAGTGGGAAAGATTCGGGCGTTTGATGGCCCAAATGGCATTTAATGTGACTATTGAAAGAATGGAAAGCTTCATATTCAAAACACCCGAAGAACGTTATTTAGATTTAATGAAATACCATCCAGATATTTTTAATGACATTCCTTTATATCATATTTCTTCTTATTTGGGTATACAAGGACCTTCATTAAGTAGAATCAGAAAAAGAATTTCAGGTAAATAATACGATTTTAACTTGGGTTAAAATTTAATAGCATCATTAGTTGGACTTTTGGAGAAATAAAGAACTCAAAATGGAACCAACAAAAACAATCGTATTTATCCACGGATTATGGATGCACTCATCTTCTTGGCAACAATGGATGGACTATTTTAATGAGCAAGGTTACAATACATTAAACCCAGGTTGGCCTGGTCATCCTTCTACAGTTGCTGACTGCCGCTCAAACCCTGCAACTATTGCGAATAGAGGCGTTACAGAAATTGTAGATAGTTATGCCCAAATAATTAACACGCTACCAGAACCACCGATTGTTATTGGGCATTCTTTTGGCGGATTAATTGCACAAATTTTATTAGGGCAAAACTTGGCAAGCGGCGGCATTGCTATTAATCCTGCCCCTATGAAAGGAGTATGGCAATTGCCATTGTCAGTACTCAAAGCATCTTTACCCGTTCTCGGCAACCCATTTAATTTCAAAAAGACCAATTCACTTACTTTCAAACAGTTTTGTTACGGATTTGCGAATACACTTTCTGAGAAAGAAGCAAGAGAACTATATGAGAATTGTACAATTCCGACACCTTGTAAACCACTTTTTCAGGCTGCAACAGCTAGTTTTGCCGGTTCCGAAACAAAAGTGAATACAGAAAATACTAATCGCGGACCTTTGTTAATAACAGGGGGCGAAAAAGACAACCAAGCACCACCAATTTTAGGGAAAGCGTCTATCAAAAAATATAACTCATCTGTAATTTCAGATTTCAAATTATTTGATGGACGTGGACACTCGATTGCTATAGACAACGGCTGGAAAGAAATTGCAGAATACTCACATTCTTGGCTTAAAAAGAACGGACTATGACAAACAAAAAAACAACAAACCGCTATTAATGTTTACAAAAAACAGCAGTTAAGAGCTAAACTTAATGTTTGATTCTTAACTGCTATTTTTGTTTTCAACTGAAAAATGCGCAAAAACCAAATCTTTGTCCTCTCACTCGTCACCTTTTCTAATTAGGTTTAAGAAGTATTACTCATAAAAATTCGTTGTATTTCTTAAAGTATGGTTTCCTTTTCCTATTTTAATTATCTAAGATGCGAATCACACCTTTCGCAAACGGTTAGCAACATTTAAAAATAATATTCTGCGGTATACAAAAAACAGAAAATTGGCATCGAATCTTCTTAAAGTCTTATCAATATTTTCGCTGCTGTTTTTAATCTCTTCTTGCCAAGACACCATAAATAAACCTAATAAAACTAACAGTCAATCTATAGGACCAACAAAAGGAGCATTGTTAATTGGCGGTGGCGGAATAACGGATGAAATGTGGCAAGTCTTTTATGATTTAGCTGGTGGAGAATCAGCTAAACTTGTAATAATTCCAACTGCTTTTGATGAGAATTCAATAAACTACGACCCCGAATTTAAAATTCTAAAAAGACAGTTTACTGCTCGCGGATTTGACAGCATACAATTTATGCACACAAGAGATACGTTGGTGGCAAATAGCGATGAATTTGTACAACCTCTAAAAACTGCAACAGCAGTTTGGCTAACTGGTGGAAGACAATGGCGAACAGCAGATGCGTATTTGAATACTAAAACTCATTTAGAATTAAAAAACGTTTTAAAACGTGGCGGAATTATTGGTGGGCATTCGGCAGGCGCTTCTATTCAAGGGTCTTATTTGGCAAGAGGCGGTAGAGATGTAGAGGGTAATTATAAAATAATTAGCAATCCAGAAGTAGGATTTGGCTTTGTAACAAATACTGCTTTTGACCAACACCATCTTGCCAGAAACAGGCAATACGATATGTTCGATTTATTAAAAATTAGACCAGAATTGTTAGGTGTTGGTATAGATGAAGATACTGGCATTTTAGTACAAGGAAATGAATTTCAAGTAATTGGAAATAAATATGTGTCAATTTATGATAACACATTTTGGTCGCCCTATTTCAATGAAATTGATACTCTAGAAACGGGGAAAAATAAATTCTATCTCTTAAAGAATGGCGACAAATACAATTTAAAAGAACGAAGAGTGCAGCGAAATAAATTTTTAAGTCCGAAAAATATTCCTCCCGACGTGCAAAAGGAATATGTAGGAAATTTTTTGTTTGATAAAAGCAAAGTGCTTTGGAACAATATTATAATTGAAAATGACTCCTTAAAATTTCAAATTGTCCGCAGAAACATTGTTCGCGACCCAATTCCAATTTACGCTTATGAAAAAGATGTATTCTATGACACAGACGCAGAATTATGGTTTCACTTTAATCGAGATAGTTTAGGCAAAATCATCGGATTTGATAAAAAAACGAATAAGTTTATAAACGGTCTGAACCAATCATATATTAAGGTATCGGAATAAAAACGTTTATTTACAATGTATGTGAATAATTAAATCAACTAAATAGGCGAATATGAAAACAATGACTTGTAATCAATTAGGTGGTGCTTGTGAATTAGAATTTCACGCAGAAACCTTTGAAGAAATGGTAGAAAAAAGTAAAAACCATGGTATGGAAATGTTTCAAAAAGGAGACAAGCCACATTTACAGGCCATGAATGAAATGCGCGAGATGATGCAACGACCTGGCGCAGTAACAGAATGGTTTGAACTTAAAAAAGAACAATTTGAAGCGCTTTAGCTATTCAAATTAAATGGATACTTAAGATTCTAAGATTTCACTAATATTTGGTTTAAAATAATAAGGGCCTTTGAGTACTTTACCATCTTCTCTATAGATAGGTTTTCCGTCAGCACCTAGTTTACTCATGTTGCTTCGTTGTATTTCATTGAAAACCTCTTCTATTTTATACTGCATGCCATGCTCTATAATGGTACCACATAAAATGTAAAGCATATCCCCCAAAGCATCAGCCACCTCAACCATGTCATTATTCATGGCAGCTTCTAAATACTCTTTGTTTTCCTCGTCCATAAGATTAAAACGCAGGTTATTTTTACTTTCACCAAGGTCCGCTTGTTGAGTTTCTGAATGTCCGATTCCGAATGCAGTATGAAATAAGGTTACTGCTTTGATTTTATCTTGCATAAATGTTCGTTTTTAAGTTAGCTTTGCGTAAAAATAGAAATATGTTCAGCACCGGACAATTAATTTTCGCAGCTCTTTTTGCGGTTGGTTTTATAATTGTAATCTTCTTTTCATACAAAAAAGACAAAAATTTGCACTTAAAAAACTACAAAGGTGTGAAGTGGATTGTGCTAACCTTTGCCATCTTCTTAGCTTTTTTGTTCATTGTTAAGCATTTTCTTAAAAATTAACATTTTATCTACGCATACGATAAAACTTACATTTTGTAAAGACTATTTTACCTTTTATCCCGTATAACATACCAAACAACGTAATTTTGCGTTAGTTATCTATAAAGGGGCAACATAATGACATCATTTTTTACAATCTTATTTATCATTCTAGGCGTAAATGCTGTTTTGATGATTTTTAGTCTTAGTGGCACAGGTCAAAAAGCAAAGAAGTCATCTACGAGTATTACAGATTCATCGTCAACAAAAATCTATCCAATAGATTTAATATCTTCTAAGTACAAGAAAGCAGTTTAGTTTTATACCTTTGGGTATGAAGCAATTGTTATTGGTATTTTTTGGTGGAGGCATTGGTAGTATGCTCAGATACCTTATTTCAAAATACTTCAATTCTTATTTTCAACACTTTTTTCTAGGTACCTTTCTCGTTAATATATTAGGTTGCTTACTTATAGGTATCATTTTAGGGCTTTCTCTCAAAAGCAATTACCTAACACAAAATCAAACTTTACTTTTATCAACAGGCTTCTGTGGAGGCTTCACGACATTCTCTACGTTCGCATTTGAAAAACACTCGCTACTTCGCGCGGGTGAACTTATGCATTTTTCTATTTATTTAATCGCCAGTATTGTAGTTGGCGTTATTGCTGTAGCTCTAGGCCTTTGGCTATCTAAATTGTTATAAATATACCTGCATTCTCTATAATTTTATTTTTTTGCACAAAAAATCACTTTTTGCGTGATTTTTTAAACAATCCTTAGAAAAACAACCCAAATATCTTCTTTAACTCAATTTTTAAAAGATTTCATCTTTAGAATCATTTAAAATATTAAAATATTCATATTTAAATAATTATACCCATAAATTTTAGGGGGTAAAATTGTTAAATGAATAAAAATTTAATCATACCCCTATAATTTTTAAGGGTGTTAAACTTTTTAACATACATTTGACGCATCAACTAATAAAATCATTATGAAACAAATCGAAGCAATTATCAGAAAATCAAAGTTCGACGAAGTCAAGAAGGCTTTGCACGGAATTGAAGTCAATTTCTTCAGCTACTGGGATGTAACAGGGGTTGGAAATGAAAAACAAGGACATGTCTACCGAGGCATATCTTATAGTACAACTGACATTCAAAGACGCTATCTATCTATAGTAGTATCCAATGAATTTTTAGAAAAAACGGTAAATACCATTTTAGAATCCGCTTATACAGGTAACGTAGGAGATGGTAAAATTTTCGTTTCTGAAATCAAAGAAGCTTATAGAATTCGCACCAAAGAAAGCGGTCAAGCAGGAATTAACTAAAACACAACCCACTAAACTTTAAGAAAATGGACGCAGGATTATTTACAGCAAATAACGTATGGATGATGTTGGCTACCGCTTTGGTATTCTTCATGCATACAGGTTTCGCCTTTTTAGAAATTGGCTTGACACGATCAAAAAATACAATTAACATCTTATTTAAAAATATATTTATTATTACAGTAGGTTTACTTCTGTACTACGCATGGGGTTTCAACCTAATGTACCCTGGCTTTGAAGAAGGGTCGGCAGGAATTTTTCAGTTTTCAATGGACAGTTTCGGAATTGGAGCTCCAGAAAACGGAATGACACCAGAATATGCAGACGGTGGCTACACCTGGTGGACGGATTTCTTATTTCAAGGCATGTTTGCCGCTACCGCAGCTACAATTGTATCTGGTGCAGTAGCTGAGCGTATGAAAATTGGAGCCTTTATGATTTTCACGGTTATCTATGTCGGGCTTGTTTACCCAATAGTAGGTGCATGGAAATGGGGTGGAGGATTCTTAGACTCATGGGGATTCTACGATTTCGCAGGCTCTACATTAGTTCACTCTGTAGGCGGATGGGCTGCCTTAGTAGCAATAGCATTGCTCGGCGCTAGAATTGGAAAATTTGGCGAAGATGGCAAGCCTAAAGCAATACCTGGTCACAGTATACCTTTAGCAACAGCAGGTGTATTGATCTTATGGTTGGGTTGGTTCGGCTTTAACGGAGGTTCTGTTTTATCAGCTGACCCAGAATTAACTTCATTAGTATTAGTTACCACATGTTTATCAGCAGCAGCAGGTGGTGTTGCCGCTATGGTTCTCTCATACATTATGTACAAGAACTTAGATTTAACAATGTTCTTAAACGGAATATTGGGTGGATTAGTAGGTATTACGGCAGGTGCAGACTTAATGTCTCCAAACGAAGCTATACTTATTGGTTTAATAGCAGGTGTCATAATTGTTCTTGGCGTTGCACTAGTTGACAAATTAAAATTAGACGATCCTGTAGGGGCAGTTGCTGTTCATTTAATTTGTGGTATTTGGGGAACTCTTGCAGTTGGTATTTTTGGCTCAATGGCAGGCGGCTCTCAATTCATGACACAGTTGTATGGCGTACTAATTATAGGAGCTTTTTGCATTCTTACTTCAGGAATTATTATTGGTGCCTTAAAAGCAACAATAGGTATTAGAGTATCAAAAGAAGAAGAAATTGAAGGTCTTGATCTTCACGAACATGGTATGGATGCATACCCTGACTTTACGAATGACTAATTAAAATGAAGATAAACGGAGCGTTTTGCAGAACGCTCCGTTTTATAATCACCTAAAATTTAAACAAATCTGCCATTAGGCAGATAACTCAAAATCAGCATCTCTAAGGAGATACTAAAAATTTAAACTTATGAAAATGATTACATATTCAAATTTCGGAAAAAAAATAGTCTTATTGGCGTTCTTAATATTTACTTCAGTCGGAATTTTTGCACAAGAGGAAGAAGAAGCAACACAATCAGCACTTAGCTTTAGTGGAAGCGTTGATGCTTATTACAGAACCACTTTCGGAGAAGCAGGAGTTTCAACAACCTCAAACGATACATCATTTGCAAATCAAACAGGTTTTGCCTTAGGTATGGCAAACTTAGTTGGTTCTTATGAAACAGGTTCTGCTGGTGTTGTGGTTGATTTAGTTTTCGGACCCAGAGGTACTGAAGCAACTTTTAATAATGATGTTTTAAATGGTATTATCAATCAGGCATATGTGTATTGGAATGTTTCTGAAAAAACTACCTTAACTATAGGTCGTTTCAATACCTTTTTAGGATATGAAGTTATCGCACCACAAGCTAATTTTAACTATAGCGTTTCGCACCTGTTCTCAAACGGACCTTTCTCACATATGGGAATCAAAGCTGATTTTGCTTTGTCTGATGACATAAGTTTAATGCTTGGCGTAATGAACCCTTGGGACACCAATGATATCACAGGTACTGGCGAGTATTCGTTCGGAGGTCAATTAGGCTTTTACGGTCAGTACTTAAACCTTTATTATGATAGTGGTGAAAATGATGGATTAGGTTTTGAAATTGACTACACCGGTGGATTCGATCTTTCTGATAGTTTTTTCTTTGGAATTAATGCTGCTTATAACACCAATTCATTTACTGATACAGGCTTCTATGGCGCAGCTATCTATCCACAATTAGCAGCATCTGATGCTTTTTCACTAGGATTAAGAGGTGAATATTTTGTTGCTACCGAAGAAGGTTTTGAAGACGAACCAGTTACTGCGCTAACACTAACAGGAAGCTTTACGAAAGACAATTTGATTATCAAACCAGAAATTCGTTTAGATAGCTGGGGTAATGATAATGAACCAATTATAGATAATAATGGTAATGCAACGAATAGCCTTTCATCATTTGCAATTGCAGCTATCTACTCGTTTTAAAGCAAATTATATTGGTTGATTAAATATAGTTAAGTTGAGTAAAGTCCTGATATTTATGTCAGGACTTTTTTTTATTAGTACCCTTTATCAAATGCTTTCACTCCCGCAATAACTCTAGTCTGCAAATCATTTATCTTAGGCACTATTGGGCAAGAGTACTTTTTATTATAAGCACATGATGGGTTATATGCACGATTAAAATCGATGATAATATAATCTTCATCAGAAATTCTTAAATCTATATATCGACCACCACCATAGGTTTCCTCATCATTGGTTAAATCAGTAAACGGAAGAAATAAATAGTCTTCAAAACCGTCCTCTAGCATTAATTCTTTGTTCT
>CALLIG010000049.1 GCA_938009735.1 uncultured Flavobacteriaceae bacterium | reverse complement strand
TGGTTCGCTATACAAATCAGCTGCATTGGTTAATGGAATTTCATCAACATGTTGATGTGTGGTATTCCAATAGAAGTTTTCAAAAAGACGAAATTGAATACCTGAAGTTCTACGTTGTTTTGGGACTCCTGTTAGCGGGTTAGCAGAAAAATCATTGTCCTCATCAATAAACGCTATAAAACTATGATCTGTTAATGTGTAGTTCACGAAGGGAGTAAGTTGTATATTTTTGGAGATTTTCCAATGATAACTAAGTCCTATTTCAAGTCCGCGATGACGAGTTTCGCCAGCGTTTTTACCAACGAACTGATCTTCGTTTATTCGCTCTCCGACCAATAAATTTTTGATGTTCATTTGATAGACGGAAAGATTTAGATGAAGCCTTCTCTCATCTAAATATAAATTTGTTCCTAGTTCGTAATTTGTACCTGTTTCTTGAGCGATATCAGGGTTGATAGCGCCATCAGGAGTCAAGGTTTCCTCCAATGAAGGGTTTGAAAATCCTCGGCTTACATTCGCAAAAACTTCGTGGTTTTTCGAAAAAGTATAGTTGAGGTTCATGCTAGGCAAAACAATGACTTTAAAGTTTCTATTTGCACTTTTGTTTTCTGCTCCTAAATTGAAAAGATCACGGTAGTCATATTGGGTCTTGTTGAGGTTGAGCCCGAGTTGTGCGGAAAATTTTTGAGAGATGGGTAATAATAAAGTACCGAAAGCATTCCATTGTGTTCTGAATTCTTTATTGCGAGCGAATTGATCCCCTTTTAGGCTTCCGTTACCATTGTTGTCTTCATAAAGATTTCGAAATTCATCCCAATCATATTCGTCCTTAAAAAGTTCAGCTCCAAATGAATAGCTAGCTAAATTATCCAAGAAACTAAAATCCCCTGAAAAACGAGTTCTTAAACCAAAACCTTTGGTGATTTCATTTAATATTCCAAAGGGTCGTGCCTCATCCTTATCCAAATAAGAATAAAAAATACTTGTTGAATTTTCTAATCTATCGTTAAACTGATGTGAATAATTGAGTCCTACCAAACTATAATTATTTGCTTCAAACCCTTTAGAAACTCGCCAAGTAAAAGTTGCTTGTTGTGGGTCTTCAGCAAAAGCAGTTGCCCCTAAAGAACTTGGAATTTGAGCTGTAAAATCAATATGATTTACTAAAAGGGAAATTTTGTTTTTCGCATTTATTTGATAGGATGTGTTTAGTAAAAACCCATCGCGTTCAAAGTTGCTATTTTGGCGATACCCATCGGTTTCCAAATGACCATATTGAAATCCTAGCCTTAGTTTACCGTCAAAATGATTGAAGGAAAGATTGTTTTTTAGAAGCCCGAATGAGCCAACAGTAGTATTGTTGGAAAAGTTTGTAGATCTGCCCAATGCTTCTTTTGGGTTGAGAATAATGGCTCCTCCTAAATTAGCTCCAAAAGCGGTTCCTTTCGGACCCTTAATCACTTCAATTTGGCTCAGATTCTCTAAGTCAAAAGCCTCAATGGTTGAAAACCCGGAACCATCGGTAACAGGAATATCTTCATAATACATACGCAGTTTGTCAGTACCAAATAGTGTTCGGGCTCCTATACCACGTATGGTAATTCGATTGGTATTTAATGCACCAGAAAAGACATACACTCCTGGAATTTGGTTCATCGAATTAACCATTGAAACCGGACTATAGTTTTGAAAAACTTTAGCAGAAATTACTTCAGATGAAATTATACCTGTGGCATTTTTCTTTTTCAAGGCATCTAAAAGAATAACCTCATCTAATTGAGTTATGCTATCGTTTATGATGGGGTCTTGTGCTTGGACTATCATCGAACAAAAAAGAAAAATCAAAAGTAGTTGCCTCATAGCTTTTTAATCAAGCTTTAAAAATACTACTTAAAAACGAAATCCGAGAGATAATCCCGCACGATACATAAAGGCATCTTGAAATTTATATTGATTAATATTTCGCCCTAAGCCACCATATATTTCAAAAGTTAATTTTTGTCCAAAAGTGGACCATTTGTTACCTAAACCGAGGCCTATTGCAGTTGAGCTGTAATCATTGTTTCGTGCTCCAAGATTATCGGTAGTATCAATTTCTCCGGTATAATAAAGCCCGAATGCTTCTGCGAAAATTCCACTTTTTGGATTATAACCAAAGTAGGCTCTAAGGTTCGGTCCAATACCAAAATTGCCTGTTCTTCCTAATCCATCGCCATTAAAGTAAACTGTTCCGCCAACACTAGTATTTGGTGTAAAGTAATATTCATAAGACCCTTCAATTGCCGTAGTAGCCAAAAAACGTCCCATATTGAAACGTAATTCATGGTCATTAAACCCATTGCGATAAGCTTGCGCATTTATGATAAATCCACCTGACAAGAGGAGGAACAAAAAGACTAATTTTTTCATAATAGTATTATTTAATATCACTTAGAAATCAATTTGCGTTCCAAACTTTTCTAAAGGATAAAACATTGCTTATTTTCGAACAAATTCTGAAGTATGAAAATTGTCTCTTATAATGTAAATGGAATCCGCGCGGCCTTGAAAAAAGGATTCATTGAATGGTTGCAATCTGTCGATCCTGATGTTGTTTGTTTACAAGAAATAAAGGCGCAAGAAGATCAACTTGATTTATCCGTTTTTGAAGAAGCAGGTTACGCTTATAATTATTGGTATAGTGCACAAAAGAAAGGATATAGTGGAGTAGCTATTCTATCTAAAACAAAACCCGATCATATCGAAATGGGAACGGGAATTGAAACCATGGATTTTGAAGGAAGAAACATAAGAGCTGATTTTGGAGATGTTTCGGTTATGAGTATGTACTTACCTTCTGGAACTAATTCAGCCCGTTTAGATTTCAAGTTCAACTACATGGATGAAATTCAAGAATACTTCAACGCGTTAAGAAAAGAAAAGCCAAACCTTGTAGTTCTTGGTGATTATAATATATGTCATGAAGCTATAGATATTCACAATCCGAAAGGCCTCAAAAATGTATCTGGTTTTCTACCAGTAGAGCGGGAATGGATAGGGAATTTACAAAAAAGCGGATTTATAGATAGCTTTAGACATTTTAATAAAGAACCTGATAATTATACCTGGTGGAGCTATCGCGCAAACGCTAGAAACAATAACAAAGGTTGGCGATTAGATTATGCAATGGTAAGCGAACCGCTTAGAGATAGACTTAAAAGATCTGTAATTCTATCTGAAGCGAAACATAGTGATCATTGTCCTATTTTAGTTGAAATAGATTAATGATTATTACTAAATCAAAAAAGCACCGAATAGTCGGTGCTTTTTTGATTTTATTCAAAATGAAGCTGTTATCTATAAATCGTTACGTTTCCTATAAACTCACGTTTATCATTTGGTCCGTTTAGTTTTATAACATACCAATAATCACCGGTTGGTAGGTCCGCTTTGTTGTACGAGCCATCCCATTCACCTTGGCCAATAAACTCTTTTATGGTACGGCCATATCGATCGTAAAGGCGCACATAAATATCTGGGAAACCTGCAGAATTTTTGATAATCCAGGTATCTTTATATCCATCTCCGTCAGGTGTAAAGAAATTAGGAATTTCTATATCAATGTATTCCATTGGCACTTCTAAATTTGCTTCACAACCTTTACTATCAATAACGCGCATGAGATAAGTTCCATCTTGATTAATGAAATGAGAACCAGAACTTATAGGGGTATCTTCTAAGTAATAAGTATAAATACCATCACCGCCATTCGCTTCAACTAGAATTTCATTGAAAGTGCCTTCAAGAAGGGTTAAGGTAAGTGGAGCAACAGCATCAATAGTGATGCTATTTACACGCTGAATACAGCCGCCTTCATGAATTATACTTACGAAATGATCACCTGAATCAAGGTTTTCAAAGATGTTACTTGTTTGTGCTGCTGATAGGTCTTCTGTATCAAGCGCGTAAAGTACTTCATCATTAAGATCTTCATTGTCTAATGTAACAGTAAGTCTGTTGGTTGGTTGCCCATCTGTACATTCATATACAGTTTCATAAGTCGCGATTAGATCAACACCAACCTTTACTTCTTGAATAACTATCTCTTTACAACCATTTGCATCAGTAATAAAAATGTTGTGAAATCCACCATCTAAATTATTAAGTACTAAATTATTTCCAGAAATGGCAGTAAAAGGGTCATTTGCTCCTGTCATATTATACTCATATGGAGCCGTACCACCACTTAAAGCGAGTTCAATTAATCCATTATCATCTGTTGAACATTCTTCATCATCAACGCGAACTACATCAACTGCAAGTGCAGAAGTAGGACTATCAATAAGAATATTATCAACGATAATTTCACAACCATTGGCATCTTGAACGATTATTACGTAAATGCCTGGGCTAAGATTTTCAAAAACATCCGTTGTAACCGCTTTTTGCGGGTCTGATGAGATTATGTATTGATACGGAGATACACCGCCAGAGGCGTTTATGGTAATTGTACCATTTTCTTCACCAAAACATTGAATGTCATTTACTGCCCCTAATGTTGCTGATAAAACAGGAGGCTCATTTATTACTATTGGTGTGTCGTTATAATCTTCACAGTCAATACCACTAATAGCTCGTATTCTATAAGTACCTTGACCTAAATTTTGGAATATACCTGAATCTTGCGGAGTGCCTTGTAATGTTCCATTTAATTCTAGTTGATATTGATATCCACCGAGTCCACCAGTTGCTGTAGCAACTAATACAGCATCTGAATCGCCATTACAGTTAATAATGGTATTTGCATCATCAACAGTTACAACAAATGGATCAACGACATTAATTGTCCGTACCACAGAAATTGGTGATTCGCATAATTTCGAAGGATCTGCATCTCTTGCTAAAAACTCATATGTGCCTGGCGCAAGATTTCCAAATACAGGGTTTGAGACCCAACTAGTTGCTGTTGTTGGCACTAAAGAATATTCGAAAATACCTGACCCGCCTGAAGCTGAAAGGGTTATTTCGCCTTGATTCGGCGTACAACTAGGTTCTCTAGTAATCGCACCATCTAACTCAACCGTTGCTGGATCAACTATGGATATTGTAGCTGTTGTAGCATCACAATTATAACTATCAAACGCAGAAACTGTATAATCCCCTTGAACAAGATTACTGAATGAATTTGTGCTTTGAGGTACGCTGCTTACACCTGTTGTAATATTATTTAATATATACTGGTAGCTAGCAGGACCATTTGTTCTTGTAGCTATTACCGTAATATCTGCGTCATCAGCTCCAGGACAATTCGGTTGGTTTACCACAATTGTTGATGGGTCAATGGTTATAAAGTCAATTGGCTGAATTACAAACGGCTTGGTGGTGTTTGCACACCCTCTGACATCTCTTAGAGTTAATTCATAATTAATGCCAGATGTAAGTCCACTAAGAATATTATTAGTAGAAAATACTTGTATTGGCATACCTGGGTTTGCGGTATCAATCAATTCAAATTCAAATCCACCCCATCCACCTTCTGGCGTTGCTGTAATTTGCGCATCGTTTCCAGGTAAACAGCTTAAATCTTGTGTTTGAGTAAATGTGAAATCTAATGCCTTAACTGGCGATTGAATTGAAATTCGATCTGATTCGGTCGTACATTTAGGAACATCAGTTGCGCTTACTTCTACAAAATAAGTACCTGCAGTTAAAGTAGTAACCGAAGTGCTGCCTGAAGAAGTATTATCTGAACCATTTACCACAGATACTGTTGGCGCGTTGGTATTAAATATATCGTAATCAAAAGCTCCTGTATATCCTGAGACTGTAAACTCGATTCCGCCATCTGTGCCGCCAAAACAATAAATATCATTTAGTTTAGTAGCAACTAATTCAATGGTATCGAATGGAGCAATTTCATGACTCACTTGTACGGTACAACCAGTAACTGTATCGGTTAATTCGTAAACATATGTGCCAGGATTTCCTGCTCCTAAATCAATTGAACCATGACCTGTGCCGTTAATTAAGTTTCCTGAAGGAAGCTCTCTAACTTCGTAATTTGGTATGCCAGTACCATCTGCTCCAACTACATTAATTACTTCATTATCAATACAGTTCATAGGGCCTGAACTTACCGTTACAATAGTGGCGGTAACTTTTGTTGCTGCAGGTACTAAAATAGAAGTTTGATCTGTACAGTTATTAGCATCGATTACATCAATGATAACATTTCTATCGGTTGTTAAATAAGGAATTGCATATGTATTACTATTTGCAAAACTACTTCCATTGAAACTGTATAAATATGGTCCAGTTCCTGTTCCTCCTTCTGATACTGTAATAGTAGCCATGCCTAAATTATTATCAGTAGTACATGTAAAAGGTGTTACTGTAGGCACTCCTAATTGTAATAAGGTAGGTTCACTAATACTAATTCCGGTAATGGTTTGCACACAATTTTTAGCAGATCTTATATCTACAGTATGCATTCCACTAGTTAGATTTTCGAAAACATTTGATGCCTGATATCCACCACCATCTATTTGATATTCATAAGTAACATCTAAGTTATCTGTGGATGGGCTCTGAGCAATAATAATTTTACCGTCATCCGAACCATTACAAGTTATTGATTCTGTTGATTGAACAATAAAATCTGGATCAACAGGGGTAATTAACTGAAGAGCAGGAGAATCTTGATCAGGACATCTTTCTGCGGGTAAAATCTGCGGATCAACATCTGTGACCGTATACACATAGTTAACACCAGGTGTAAGACGATCAAAAACTCCTGTTGAATTCGTTTCCTCACCTGGAGCGTATGATCCAGGAATAGGATTAATTGTAAATTCAAATAAGCCAGAACCGCCATAGGCCGAAGCAAGCATTTCACCATTATCTAAGCCGCCAGTATCACAATCTACAGTTTTTGTAATTTTCGATTGTGCGACCATTTGTGGGTAGATATGAATATTCTGAGTGTCAAAACATCCATTTTCATCACGTACTTCTAAAGTATGATTACCTGGTCCTAATTGAATATTAGGGCTTGAAGTAATTACACCGTCCCAAATATATTTTGGAGCGCTATCTACTGGATTTGTTCCCAAAGTAGTAAGTGTTGCAACAACGTCATACAATTCATCCGTTGAGGTACATCTATTGGTGACATCAATTTTATCAATTGCTGGGGTTTCATCTAGAGTTATCGTAATTGGCGTGCCTAAGCCAGCAATACAACCACCGCCATCTCGTACGTAGACTTGATAAACATTATTTACACCGTCGTAAGCTGTAGGAGTAATTGTTTCGAAAGTATTAGGACCCCATGCAGTCGCGGGTAAAGTAGCAGGATCGGTGCCATCAACTACAAATGCGTATTCTAACTCATGCCAAACAGACTGGTCAAGTTTATTTCTGCGATTAAAATGCCATTGTGATTCCCAGCCACCTTTTGCTGTAACTGCTATTTGAGCACCTAAATTACAAGTTGCTGAAACGTACTGATCAAGTTCTATTTGTAAGCGAGTCGGAGGTCTATAAATCGGGAAACGATTACCTGATCGACAGCCTGATTCAGTAGTTATTTCTACTACATACCATGACGTTCTGAGGTTAGAAACATCAATTTCAAAGTCACCTGTGGCAGGCCCTACAAAAGTACCCCCATCTCTATATAATGGTATCCAAGGATGTGTGTCATGTACCGCACCAAGGTCGCTTGTATGTCTGATAGTCCAATTGATAGTTTGATCACCGTCTGAATCAGCATCACCAGCGCCTGATATTGAAAATTTTACTTTGCCATCTGTACTATCATAGCAAGATAAGGCTTGTACCGTTGAAACAACATCAATATTATTATCAGGAGCTGCAGGGGCATGAACTGTACCTAGTCCTCGCCAGCGTTGACACCCTGTATTATCGTCGCGCAAAACAATCGCATAACTTACGCCAAAAAGGAGTCCGCTTACCCTAAAATCGCGTTCAATTCCATTCGTATCAACGTCCTCTCCTAAGGCCTCATTTTCACCAGCATTTTCAAAACTTCTCCATCCGGGAGGGTTGTTTTCATCATAAGGCCATATTCGGTAAGAAAAAGGACCTATTAGTTCGTCTCCCGGGAGGGTAGCCGGATCACCTGGATCAGCACCAATTGATACCTCAAAAGTGGCGCCGTTTGCACAAGATTGATCTAAAGTAGTTTCCGCTTTCTGAAGCCATGGTAAGGGTGGTTGTGTAACCTCAAAAAGATCAGATTCATAAACACAACCTTTTTCATCTTCTACTTCAACATAAAAGTGATGTGGCCAATACATTCTAATATCAAAACCATCTGCATGTGCGGGTAATGACATATCAACATTTGGGTAGTTTCTATACGTCCAATACCTTGCAGTTCCAGCAAGATGTGCAGCAGGGCTGCTTACTCTAATTAATTTAATGTTCAATAAGCCGGTAGCATTTTGAATGTTTTCTACCTTTGTGTTACCCCATATATTGCCGCCAGGTGGTACAACAGGATTACAAGAAATATTTGTATGTGATACGTCAGCTGTAATTGCTGCTTCAGCGCCAACTAATGCAACTTCATCAAGAATTTCACAGCCTAAGGCATCTCTAACAGAATAGTTATAGGAAATAGCATCTAAACCTGGATACAATGTTTGAGTTGTAAACGGACT
Organism: uncultured Flavobacteriaceae bacterium; assembly: GCA_938009735.1. Classification (GTDB taxonomy): domain Bacteria; phylum Bacteroidota; class Bacteroidia; order Flavobacteriales; family Flavobacteriaceae; genus Maribacter_C. The sequence goes on along the minus strand of CALLIG010000049.1, from coordinate 7,990 downwards.
TCCGTTAAAACTGTATGTAAATGGGGGTGTACCGCCTTGGGCAACTAATTCTATTGAGCCAGTTCCTGGTTTTCCACAAGCAGTATTAGAAATGTTGTGCGAAGTAGTCATTGCCGGGGATGCTGTTACATTAACTGCATCCGTGATAAAAACACAACCCTTGTCATCGGTAACCTCAAAAATATACGAACCTACAGTACTAGCTGAATAGGGCGCTGTTGCTGTACTATAGCCGCCGCCAGAATCAACTCTATAAGTATATGGTGGGTAGCCTTCTTGAGCGTTAATAGCTATAATAGCATCTGGAGAGGCTCCGCAACCAAGCGGTTTGGTTATTTGAGCTAATGCAAATAGTTGGCCTGATATTTTAGTGTCCGCAACAATAGATTCACAGCCATTATTGCCAATTACCTTAACTATATAATCATCTGGGGTAAGATTGGAAAGCGTAAATGTACCTCCTGTTATTGGAAGTGGTGTACCATTATTTACCGAATAAAAGAACGGTGCATCACCATCGGTAACATCAATTTTTAATTCTCCTTTTGTCGCTGTTGAATAACAGTATTGTGAGTTAGCTGCATCAACTACAGAAGTTGGGCCACCTTGATCAATAAGATCAAATGTTGTTGTATTCAAAACGCAACCGTTAATGTCAATTACATTGATAGTATGTATTCCAGCTTGAAGAAGTCCAGTAATAAGCTTATTACTTTGTACTGGCGTAAATGTATTATCAGGTTGTTGCACGCTATATCGGTAACTTCCCCACCCTCCAGATGCTTCAATTGTTACTGAACCTGCATTTCCACAGTTTATATTGCCCACCACAAACGAATCGATAACTAATGGAGATGTTGGAGCCGCAACAGTTACAGTTTCAATTTTTTCACAAGGCCCAGAGGTATCTGTTATTTTTAAGGTGTAAGTGTCTGCAGGAAGAGACGTTATAGTAACTGGCGAACTAGTTGCATTTGCTACGCCTAAACCTGTATCAGCACCTGTGCCATCTTCAACAACAATGCTAAATGAGGTGTTAAAATTTGCTACAGAGACTTCAACCACACCATCAGCTGTACCCGTAGCAGCACAACTTACATTTTTTTGTACTAAAGCATTAGCTGTAAATTGTATTGGATTTGGAATGGTATAATTTCGTATGATTTTACATCCGTTGTTTGCGGTTATTTCGAAAGTATACGTATTTGGTGCAAGTCCAGTAAATGTATCTCCAGGAGAATTTATTATTGATGGAGCAGTAATTTGATACGTAAAAGGGGCCTCACCATTTTGAACTGAAACTTGAACATCCGTTGAGCCTGTTGCGCAATCAATACTACTAGTTATAAATGTCAACTCAGAAGGGTTAGATCCTGCATCTACAGTTTGATCAACGGTTGTTGTACAACCTGATGCATCTTTAACCGTTATCGTATAATTACCTGCGCCTAAACCCGTTAGATCAGAACCAGTTTGAAAGTCAATACCATTTAAACTATATTCAAAAGGTGCTGTGCCACCAGCCGTAACGATTGTAGCTATAGTCGCAGAACCGTTTGTACAATCAATTTGTTGTGTAACGGAAGCTGATGCAGTAAAAGCTGGACTAGTAGTAACATCTACAGGTGTTGCTGTTATATCGCAAGAACCGCCTGCTTTTTCTTTTTTAATAATTATTGTATAGCTTCCTGCAGATAAATTACTAAAGGTATTTGATGTTTGAAAAATTGTTCCACCATCAATACTATACGTAATTGAATAGCTTTGGGTATTAGTTACATCAACAGTTACGCTACCATCATCTGTACCATTACAACTAATATCTTTTGGTGTTACAGAATATACAATTTCAGGTTCTAGAATAACATCAACGGCGTTAGCATCAACCTCACAACCACTTGCATCTTTTAATTTTAGAGAATAAGTCCCAGCTGTTGCAATGGGTATTGTTGTTTGGTTTCCTGCTGTAAACGGAATGAATGTAGTTCCATTATCTAGGCTATATTCAAATGGTGCATTTCCTCCAGTTGGGGTAATAGAAATAATACCATCAGTACAATCAATATTTTTAGTTACAACCGCATTAGGCTGAATACTTACAAAGCCTGGAACTGTTTCTGTTGCGTTCCAAACACAATTTGAAACACTTGCTAGGGTCACTTCTATATCATAAACACCTGGGCTTAAATCAGGAAAAGTGTATGTGCTGTTCGTAATTGGTCCAGAAGAATTTATAAGACTTCCGCCTTGACTTATCTTATAGATATAAGTAGACGAAGCATTAACAATATCTACTTGAATACCCCCTTTTGCCGAATTACAGGTTATTGGGTTAACTGTTGTAGTAGCATCAATCGTATTATTTCCAACTACTAAATCATCTAAATTGAATATACAACCATCAGTATTGGTTTTACTGCGAATTTGAATATCGTAGTTACTAACACTAGTGATTGAAAATACATTTGAATCTTGCCAAGTAGCACCGCTGTTGATACTGAATTCGTAAGTAGAAGGCACATTATTTATAGTGATATTTCCATCAGTACCGCAATCAATATTGGTTATAACAGCATTTGGGTTTAGGCCATTCGCAAATACATTAAAATAAAAACGTTCACTAGTGTTATCACTATACTGAACATAAATTTTATACTCTCCGCCTTCAGTAACATTAAATTGGGTATTAGTACTTACCTGATCCCATACGCAAGTTGGTGATGTACTGGCGCAATTTAGCTGAGCAGCTCCGCAGCTTCCATCTTGAAGTTTAGACCAAATAATTTGACTAAGATTAGGAATATTGGTGGTAATCAACCTTTCTGCTGTCGCTCCACAAAGATATATTTCATGAAGTTCACTACCATCATTTGGGCAAATTACAACATTGTCAGAATTGCCAATTAATGGATGATTTACAAGTACGATACTTTCCTCAGTTTTTTCATTTTGAACTTCAAAATTATCAATTACGGTAGGTAAAACGTATGCGAATAATGAAGATGCCGTTAAGATTAGGGCACCGATAAAAGACACTTTTTTCAAATTGAAATTATCCTTTGAGCTAGTCATAGTAGGTTTTTTGGTTAATCTGGTTAGCAATTTCATCCCGATTTATGGGCTTTGATCGGTGAAATGCTTAATTAAGAACGTTTTTGTATTTCGTTTAGTATCAAAATTTTAAGATTGATTATTTTTTGTAGAAATAGATAGAGGCAGCGATTTCCTTTTAATATGGATAAATTGATAATCTATTAATGTTTTGTAATTATTAGAAGTCAAATATTGAATGTGAATATTGACGGAAAGACAACAAAAATTGATAAATTTGGATTTCGAATTTTAACATTGCTATTTTAATGAAATACACCACACTACCACAAACTGATATTGAAGTAAGTAAGATATGTCTAGGTACAATGACATGGGGCAATCAAAATACGGAAGCAGAGGGTCATGAACAGATGGATTATGCATTAGAAAAAGGGGTTAATTTCTTTGATACTGCGGAGTTGTATTCTATTCCGGCACATGTTGACCGTAAATCGAATACTGAAAAGATAATTGGATCATGGTTCAAAAAAAGCGGAAATCGTGACAAGGTTGTATTAGCAAGTAAAATAGCTGGCAAAGCTGATTTCACTAAGTTTATTCGTACAACGGGATTTAGCAGAGCCTCTATTATTGAGGCAGTTGAAGGAAGTTTACAAAGACTTCAAACAGATTATATCGACTTATATCAGCTACATTGGCCAGAGCGAAATACCAATTTTTTTGGCAAACGTGGTTATAAGCATGATATTTCAGATCATTGGCAAGATAATATTCATCAAGTTTTAGAAACGCTCCGCGATTTAATTAGAGAGGGTAAAATTCGACAAGTAGGTTTGTCTAATGAAACACCTTGGGGTACTATGCGATTTCTAGAAGAAAGCAAAGTACATGCAAGTCTGCCCCGAATGATTTCAATCCAGAACCCATATAGCCTTTTGAACCGCCTTTTTGAGGTGGGTCTTTCTGAGATTTCAATACGCGAAAAAATAGGGCTTTTAGCATATTCTCCACTTGGTTTTGGAGCTTTAAGCGGAAAATATTTAGGTGATCGTAGACCAGATGGTGCTCGTCTTACATTGTTTCCAGCATATGATAGATACATAAAAGGTAATTCTGTAATTGCAACTCAAAAGTATTATGAGTTGGCCCAAGAGCATGATTTATCATTAACGCAAATGGCATTAGCTTTTGTAAATAGTAGACCTTTTGTAACCAGCAATATAATTGGCGCTACGAACATGAAGCAATTGGAGGAAAATATTGCAAGTATTGATGTAGAATTAAGTGATGAAGTACTAAAAGGCATTCATGCAATACATAGAGAAATTCCTAACCCAGCCCCATAATTTAGCTTATGTTTTTTCTTAGAATAGGTATTTATCAAATTGCTTTGATTGTTGTAGTTATTGTTGTTTTTATGGTTTTGGCAAGAATGTTCAAATCAAAAAATTAAGTAAACAAACGATTTGCGACATCTTCAATTTTAGAAACTAGTTCAATAGCTATTTTCTGATTTTTCAATCCGATTTTATTGTTCTTGGATACATATATCGTTTTGAAACCTAGTTTTTCTGCTTCTAGAATGCGCTGATCAACGCGTTGTACAGGTCTTATTTCTCCTGCAAGACCTACTTCAGCGGCAAAACACACTCCCTTTTCAATAGGAATATCTTCATTGCTAGATAGAATGGCCGCTATTACAGCTAAGTCAATTGCCGGATCATCAACTGAAATTCCGCCGGTAATATTTAGGAAAACATCTTTGGCTCCCAATTTAAAGCCTGCACGTTTCTCAAGAACTGCTAAAAGCATATTCAATCTTTTGGCATTATAACCTGTTGTTGAGCGTTGCGGAGTGCCATAAACTGCAGTACTTACTAAAGCTTGAATTTCTATCATTAATGGGCGCATACCTTCAACAGTTGAAGCGATCGCTGTGCCACTTAAGCCTTCATCATTTTTAGAAATAAGTATCTCTGAAGGATTATTAACTTGTCGTAATCCACCACCTTGCATTTCATAAATACCTAATTCAGCCGTTGAGCCAAATCTATTTTTTAAAGCTCGTAAGATGCGATATACATAATTACGATCGCCTTCAAATTGCAAAACAGTATCTACCATATGTTCCAAAATTTTTGGACCAGCAATGGAACCGTCTTTGGTGATATGACCAATTAAAATAACTGGAGTATTTGTTTCTTTAGCAAATTTGATGAGCTCTGCGGTACACTCTCGTACTTGTGAAATACTTCCTGCCGCTGATTCTATATAATCTGTATGTAAAGTTTGAATAGAATCAATAACCACAATATCTGGTTCAGTAGCTTCAATTTGTTGAAATATATTTTGTGTTTTAGTTTCTGTTAGAATAAAACATGTCTCACTATTTGGGTGAATGCGATCAGCTCGCATTTTAATTTGCTTTTGGCTTTCTTCTCCAGAAACATATAATGTTTTGTAGGGAAGTTTTAGAGCGATTTGAAGCAGTAAAGTACTTTTTCCAACTCCTGGTTCTCCACCTAAAAGAACTAATGCACCTGGAACGAGTCCGCCACCTAAGACTCGATTAAACTCTAAATCAAATGTGTTTAGTCGAATCTCTTTATCAACACTAATTTCATTAACGCGAAGAGGTTGCGCAATTTTACGCTTAGAACTTGTTGGGGTTTTCCAACCTTTTTTTTCCTCCTTTTGAACAACTTCTTCTACAACGGTATTCCATTCTTTACATGCAGAACATTGGCCAACCCATTTAGCGTATTGAGTACCACAGTTTTGACAGAAGAATGCTGTTTTTGTTTTCGCCATTTGCTCAGTTGAGGTTTGGCGATAAAGGTAATAAGAAGTTTGAAAATTTGTAAAATTTGTTTTGATCTAAATTCTTTAGATCAGAACGCGTATTACATTTTCTTTTTAAGTGCTACAAAAGCTTTTCTTAGAATCCGAAATCAGCTTTTAAGGCATCAATTTTTTCTAATGCCATTTCTTTCGTCAAGAAATCTATTTCGTCCATTCCGAAAGATTTTTCGAAAGTTTTAAGCGCCTTTTTAGGCTCACCCATCTGCTCGTAATACTCTGCTTCAAAGTAAAAACCCAACATAGTACCAGGAAATTCTCGTTTACAAAGATCAGAAAGCTGTTTAAGAGAGTCGAAATCTTCTTTTTTTCGAACACCTGCATAAATTGCCATTACATCATTAAGTTCTACCGTTTTTGTGAATCCGAAGAGATCTTCAATGCCTTTATACTTATCCGTCAGATATTGAAAAACTGGTTCTTCTGAAGTCAAAATTTCAGTTTTATATTCTTTAGGACTTATAGGCTTGAACATTCCGAAGATGTTATCAAATGATTTACCGATGCCATATGTTACAATCGAAATATGATCTGCACCTTCATAAGTGTCAAAGTAATAATGCAATGATTCTTTTTCGATAGCTTTTATAGCTTTATCCATCTCTAAAATTCTAGGAGTGTTTTTGTTTTTTTCACCTTCAAGAATCAACTGATAAAATATTTGTTTGTCAAATGCACCCAATCTTGCTGGCACTCTTGTTTCCATTTCTGGAGCAAGTGTTGGTGAAATATTGATATAAGCATTAAATAATGAACGCTCTTTAAATAGCCAATAGTTTTGAAAGTTTGCTGAAATATCATAACCAACAACCATTTTAAAAGGTGCAGTACTGTAATTGAGGTCTAAATAAGGAATAAGCTCCATCCCAAGAAATTCAAAAAACTTTTTAGATTTTTCTCCTGGTAGTCCGTTATCTGGGTCCCAAGCGCAATCTTCAAAACGAATACCGTTTTCATTTTGATTTACACCAGCAACTATCATTTGTGGCATGCCATGAAATTTGCTATAAAATTTAGCATTAGCCACAACTTGATCAAAAAGATGTTCACCATCAAGAACAAGAATTAATGGATACTTCTTCTCCGCATCATAATCTTCAGGTATGTAGTATTGTACATCGCGTCGTTCTTGTAATTTGAAAGACTCAAAAATTTCTTGTGTTACTTGAGCACTCAGGCTAAAGCACAATAAGAATGCGAAAAGAGTAAAAAGACGTTGCATGATGTTTTTTGGCTATGATAGGGTTGCCTATCGGTTTCTGTTCAATAACGGTAATAACAGAAAAGATATTGCACCAAAAACGACGACTACAAAGGTTTGTGCTATCCACATAATCCATCCGAAGGCATCACCAGAAACTTTACTTATACCGTATATAGCTAGAGCTTGACTTACGGCAATAGGGTATAGGCCAATTCCTCCATTGGTAAACATCATTGCCAGAGCCCCTGCAACAAAAGCAACCATTAGTTGGGTCAATGTCAAACCTACTGTTTCAGCAACGGTATATTTAATTACCCAAAACATACCAACATAACAGGTCCAGATGACTATGGTTTGAAAAACAAAACCCCATTTTTTTTCCATTTTAAAGACACTTAAAACCCCCGTCAGAAGTCCTTGTACAAAGTCTTTGATTTTTATTGCAAAAGCATGATTTGATTTTTTGATGAACAGGATAAAAAATAGTAAAGCGATAGTTCCTGCTCCAAGTAGAAGTAAAATTTTATTTAGGGGAATTCCTTTTCCTTCAAGGAAGGACAGTATCACTTCAGTTTGAAGTATTAATGTAATTGTAATTATGGATAAAAGCATAATCACGTCTACTACTCTTTCTGTTACAATTGTGCCTAGGCCCTTTTCAAAGGGCACCCCTTCATAGGTCGCCAAAGCCGTTGGGCGCAATATTTCACCCATTCTAGGAACACCCAAATTAGCAAAATAAGACATTAAAATTATCAATATGTTATTGCTCAGTCTTGGGCGATAGCCCAATGGCTGTAACATGTAGTTCCATCGAATTGCTCTTGAGACATAAGCTATAAGCCCGAGAACTATAGAAGCACCTACCCAATA
>CALLIG010000048.1 GCA_938009735.1 uncultured Flavobacteriaceae bacterium | reverse complement strand
ATTAACGAAGCGCCTCATTGGTGAACATACTCCGTTTATAAAAACGTTTTTAGATCAAGGAGCATCGTCCTTCATTACGCCAGTATTACCCGCTGTAACTTGTGCAGCACAATCAACATATCTTACAGGTAAATATCCATCAGAACACGGTATAGTGGGGAATGGATGGTATTTTAAAGACGAGTGCGAGGTGAAGTTTTGGCGACAATCGAACAAATTAGTACAAAGCGATAAAATCTGGGACGAGCTGAAAAAAGTAGACCCAGCGTTTACCTGTGCAAATCATTTTTGGTGGTATAATATGTATTCTACCGCAGATTTCAGCACAACGCCAAGACCGAATTACTTAGCGGATGGCAGAAAAACGCCGGATTTTTATTCGCATCCTGCAGAACTTCGAGATACACTTCAAAAGGAATTAGGCACATTTCCGTTATTCCAGTTTTGGGGACCAAAGACCAGTATTAAATCAAGTCAATGGATTGCTGATGCCACCATGAAAACCGATGAGCTTCATAACCCAACGATGACCTTTGTGTATTTACCACATCTGGATTACAATTTGCAACGTCACGGACTCAATTTTGATGTCATATCAAAAGATTTAAATGAAATTGATGCTGTAGTGAAGCAATTAGTGACCTATTATCAAAAACAAAATACAAATATAGTTTTGCTTTCAGAATACGGTATTACTAATGTAAATAATCCTGTTCATTTGAATCGAATACTGCGAAAAGAAGGTCTTATCAATATCCGTATGGAAAGAGGATTAGAGCTTTTAGATGCTGGTGCAAGTAAGGCTTTTGCAGTTGCTGATCATCAAATTGCTCATATTTATTTGAATGATCTTTCACTTAAATCGCAAGTAAAGTTACTATTAGAAAAAGTTGATGGGGTAGAAAAAGTGCTTTCTGATAGTGAGTTAGAAGATGCCAATTTAAGCCATGATCGTTGTGGAGATTTAGTTGTAATAGCAAATGCTAATTCTTGGTTTACTTACTATTTTTGGTTAGATGATGCTGTTGCACCTGATTATGCGCGCATGGTAGATATCCATAAAAAACCAGGTTACGATCCTGTTGAAATGTTGACGGACCCAAAGGATAAATTGGTGATGTTGAAAGTAATTGGTAAGCTGCTTAAAAAGAAAATGGGCTTTCGAACGGTGTTAGATATTATCCCATTAAAAGCGGAATTGGTAAAAGGGTCTCACGGTAGAATACCTGAAGATACAAACGATTATCCTATTTTTATTACAAATAACAAAAGTGCAATTTCTGAAGAGATCATAAAGCCAACTGATGTTTATCATCTTTTAGAAAAGCACGTGAACGTATCTTAGGAGTTCTTAAATAATACTTTAAAATGAAACTACTATTTAAAATACTTGGTTTTCTGTTCGCAGTTTTGTTTTTCATTTCAGCTATTTTGCAATACAATGATCCTGATACTTTTATTTGGATAGTTATTTGGGGTTTTGCAGCGCTCTTTTCTTTAGCTTTTGCCTTGAATAAAATTTCTTTCATACCACTATTCTTTTCAGGAGTTATGGCATTAGGAGGGTTCTTTTACTCGTACCCTGAAAAATTTGAAGGTTTTGAAATCGGAGTTGGTGATATTAAAAATGTTGAAGAGGGTAGAGAAGCCTTCGGTTTATTAATTATAGCAATCGTGTTATTGATTTTTGCTGGACGAACGTTTTTAGCTAGAAAATCAAAGATCTAAATCAAACTCTTTTCGCAGTAAATCTATTACGGGGTTCTTTTCACGCAGCTTCTCATACTTTTCCTCTGGTGTAAAAGCGAATTTTTTAGCAGTTTCTTCGTTAACCGATATTTCTAAAGTAATGAAGTAGTTGTTTAATTTCTTTTTAAGAAACTCCATTAAATCATACTGCTCTCGCTCAATTTCCTTTTTCATGGTTTCATTTGGTAGCTCAATCCAAATGATAGTTTCATTCTTTAATTTGGGAACATCGGCATGTAAATTAGATGCCATTATTTTTTGACCCTTGGCATCTATTATTTCTATGAATTCAGCCCAAAGTACCTGCATTGAATCTTCTGTAAAGACTTCTTTTGGTAATTTGCTTTCATCAATAGTATGATCCTTCTTATTTTCTTCGTGTATTTTTTTTGCCTTTAAACTAGATATTGAAAGCGCAGAAACCCGCTTCGCTGCGATATTAATCTGTACCTTTTTTGTTGCAGTATTTTCTTCGAGAACTTTCGCTGGCGCTTCTACTTCAGTTGGCGCTTCTAATTCTTCAGGTGTGATTTCAATTTGAGGCGCTGCAATAGTAACAGTTTCGACTTCTTTCGCAATTGAAGTTTCAATTTTAGGTTCTGGTTCCTTTACTTCGTGAACAATTGCCGGTGCAACATTTTGAGTTGTTACTTCTAATGGTTGTTTAGGCTCAATTATAGGTTCTTGCGCGATTGCAATAGGTTCAACCTCCTCTTTAATTACTTCTGTAGTAGGAAGCTGTTCTTTCGGTGCTGCTGAGGATTTTGAAGGAGTCATCCCTTTGAAAAAAGCGGCTGGAGCAATAAAATCTATCGTGCTACCGTCTAAAGCTACAGATTCAGGATTTTTTTTTTCTCCATCAAAATTGATAGAGGCTAATTTCATTAAAGACAATTCAACAAGAAGGCGTTGGTTTTTGCTAGTCTTGTATTTTAGATCACAATCGTTAGCAATAGTTAATGCCTGAAGTAAAAAGGAACTTGAAGTCTTTTTCGATTGCTCCAGATAGTTTTGCTTGGCGCCATCGCTGACCTCTAATAAGTTTATAGTGCTTTGATGTTGACATACCATTAAATCTCTAAAATGTGTGCCTAGTCCGCTAATAAAGTGGTGTCCGTCAAAACCTAATGCTAATGTTTTATTTAGTAAGAGCAGAACTTCAGGAATGTTATGTTCTAGAATATAATCAGTTGCTTCAAAATAAGTCTCGTAATCAAGTACATTAAGATTTTCTGTAACAGCTTTTCGAGTTAAATGTTTTCCAGAAAAACTAACAACCCTATCAAATATAGAGAGTGCATCTCTCATGGCACCATCTGCCTTTTGCGCTATAATATGTAGCGCATCATCTTCAGCTTCAATACCTTGATTTTCAGCAATATATTTTAAGTAATTAGCAGCATCTTTTACTGTAATTCGTTTAAAATCAAATATTTGACATCGAGATAAGATGGTAGGTATGATTTTATGCTTCTCCGTTGTAGCCAAAATGAAAATGGCATGTTTCGGTGGCTCTTCAAGTGTTTTTAAAAACGCATTAAAGGCGCTTGAAGATAGCATGTGTACCTCATCGATAATATAAACCTTGTATTTTCCTGTTTGCGGAGGTATACGTACTTGATCAATTAAATTTCGAATATCATCAACAGAATTATTCGAAGCAGCATCTAACTCAAAAATATTAAATGCAAAGTCCTCATCGTCACTTTGTGAACCATCTTGATTGATTTGTTTCGCTAAAATTCTAGCACAAGTAGTCTTGCCTACACCTCTAGGACCACAAAATAATAATGCTTGCGCCAAATGGTTGTGTTCAATTGCATTAAGTAATGTATTGGTAATCGCTTTTTGCCCAACTACATCTTTAAATGTTTGAGGTCTGTACTTACGAGCCGATACAATAAATGGTTCCAAATGGTCTGTATTATTTTAGTCAAAAATACGCTGTCTACAAATATAAAAATCGATTGCAATTAATACCTGTTATTATCATCCTTTAAGTAATTTTTTATCAACAATTATAGGGTATTGTCTACCTTTGCGAACAGCAGGCCACCTGATCGCGGTTCACTTAGGTGAGACGAGGAAAGTCCGGACACCATAGTGCAGCATAGCGGGTAACGCCCGTCATTCCGTTTCGGCGGATTAGGACAAGTGCAGCAGAAAGTATGTACAGGTAATGCTGTAGTGAAACCAGGTAAACTCTATGCGGTGAAACGTCACGTAAATCGGTGTTTGAGGGCTGCACGCCCGAGCCGAAGGGTAGGCGGTTAGAGCTTTTGGGTAACTGAAAGTCTAGATAAATGATTAGGATCTACTTCTTTGAAGTGGATACAGAATCCGGCTTATGGCCTGCTTTTTTTTAAAATAAATTGTTGTCTTTATCAAGAAGTACATAATGTTTATAGCTTTGTGGTAGCTGCCAGTATAAAATCAACAATCAGTTTTGGGTTTTTTAAACTATGCGGGTGGTGACCTACGCCTGGCTTTCCTATTAATTTAATAGTTCCGCCAGCTGCTCTAAATTTTTCTGCAAGTAATTCGGTGTTTTCGCTATGTGGAACAACCTTGTCAGCTTCTCCGTATACATGAATAACAGGAATATTTGCTTTTGCTATTTTAACGCCATTGTTGATAGGAATATCTTCAAAATCAAGAACTGAAGTATTGTCTAGACCATAGGCTTTTAAACATGCTGACCAATCTGTTGGGCTTCCGACCCCTGAATACAAGCCTCCTGGCCAACTTTTAATATCACAAACTGGCGCGTCTGCATAAATACAGGCAACCTTTTTTGGATTTTTAGCGGCCCAATTATAGACAATTAATCCACCTCTGCTAAAACCCTCCAGTACTACTTTTGGGTTCAGCTTGTATTTTTTTTTCACACGTCGATAGAATTTATTCCAAATGCGTTGTGCTTTTTTATTACCAAACAAACCGGCCACATCAACATAAACCAAATGGAATCCTTTTTCTAATAATGCAATATCAGTTTGAGGTTCATGCCCCCAAAATCGAGCCCTCCAAATCCAAAGGTTTTTATTATTCTTGATTTTTGGGACCACAACTTTTGCGTCACGACCTTTAAATTTGAATGCTTTCGTTTCATATTCAGAGAAGGTTTTATCATTTTGGGAATAGCCTAAATGCATAGTCAGAATTACATAAAATATAAATATGATTGATTTCATTTAGCTCTAAAAAATTTATAACTCAATAAAAGTACTAAAGAATTATTTGGATTTAAAATGTTAATGATGGGTTTTAAATTTTCAAAAACCTAGGTTTTGGTTTTGAATATTTTACTGTATTTAAGAGCTGGCGCTTTTTCAAAATATACTAATTCATGGGTTTTTGGATGCGAAAATTCCATAGAAAAAGCATGTAAATACATTCCTTTTCCTTTTAACAATAAACCTTCTTTGTAATAAGTGGCATCTCCAAGAATAGGATTTCCTGTAGCAGACAAATGTTTTCTGAGTTGATGCCTTCTTCCTGTTTTAGGATATAATTTGACTAAATTTAAATATCCGAATCTTTCTGAAGCAACCGTTTCAATTACTTTAAAATCTGAAATAGCTTCTTTGTTGTCGACAGATAAGTTAATGGTTCCTTCCTTGTCCATAGCACCTATGGATACTGCTAAATAAGTTTTTGTTATTTGTTTATTTTCAAACAATTTATTCAAAGCTAAAATACTTGCACTAGTTTTTCCAACGAGTAAAAGTCCGGTTGTAGCATAATCTAATCGATGAACAGGTCTTGGTTTTACAGCATCCGTTTGACTACTAGGCTTTAAGTTCTGAATAAGGGCATTGTCTATGGTTTTGAAGGAGTTACCACTTACTAGAATACCTGCGGGTTTAGCTATTATTGCTAGATAATCATCTTCAAAAATTACATTCATTTTTAGTCGGTGCTCTTTTTTTTGAAGGGTATCTAATGGAGTTTGAAATACTATAGTTTCATTTCCATTGATGTAGGTAGCTGAAGTAGCTAATTGCCCATCCACATAAATCAATTTTTTTTTAAGTGCTTTTTTTAATGCAGATTTGGTAGCTAGGGTAGGGAAGATGCCTATTCCATATTCTTGTAAACGAATTGGTTTTGATTGTGATTTCGCAATATGAGTTTTAGTATTCTTCAACATCATAAACTTTGACTCCACCAACGTATGTTTTTAAAACTTGTACATCCTTAATATTATTCACATCAATTTTAGTAATGTCTTCTTTCAAGATTACAAAGTCTGCTAATTTTCCGGGTGCTAAGGTGCCTTTAATTTGTTCATCAAAGGAAGCATATGCGGCATCTGTAGTATAGGCTTTAAGGGCTTCTTCAACGCTTATTTTTTGTTCAGCTACCCAACCTTCATTATTCTTATCGTCTAATGTTCTACGCGTTACTGCAGCATAAATACCGTCTAACGGACTAGCCGGAGCTACTGGCCAATCGCTGCCAAAAACCACAGTAGATTTCGCTTCAATTAATGAATTGAAAGCATAGGTAGTTTTGATCCGCTCGGAGCCTATAAGTTCCTCTGCCCATCTACCATCGTCAATAGCATGGTACGGTTGCATACTTGCTATTACACCTAGTTCAGAGAAACGTTTGATGTCTTCTTTGCCAATATGTTGTACATGTTCAATTCGAAGGCGACGATCTTTTTCCCCATTCTCTTTGACAATTCTCTCGTAGATGTTCAATAAGCTGTGAATTGCGCGATCACCTATAGCATGAACAGTCACTTGAAGATTGGCTTTGTCGGCTTCGACGGCCCAACTATATAACTCATTTTCTGTATTAATGAAAAAGCCTTTATCGCTTGGCTTATCAGTATATGGCTCTTCAAATGCAGCTGTATGTGAACCTAATGAGCCATCTACAAATCCTTTTAAAAGACCTGTTTTAAGCCACTTATTATTCTCATCATTCATATTGAAATCTTGATTCCATCGGTTCAAGGGCTTTGCTAGGTAAATTCGAATAGCTAGTTCACCAGATTCCATAAGATCTTTGGCAGCACTATACGTGCCAAGGCTGTCCACATCGTGAACTGATGTTACTCCATTCGATAATAAATAAGAAGTTGCAGCTACTAACGCATGTTTCTTTTCTTGCAAAGACATTGCGGGAATTTTATTTAGAACCACGTTCATGTTGCTTCCTTTTAGAATTCCAGTCGGGGTACCATCTGAATTTCTAATGATTTCGCCACCAGGTAAATCAGGTGTGTCTTTAGTTATATCGGCAATCTTCAGAGCAGCTGAATTTGCCAAAATCATATGTCCGTCTAATCGATAAATAGCTACCGGTTTTTCTTTTGTGAAACTATCTATCCATTCTTTGTTTGGTAGCTCTCCTCCCCATAAGGTGTGATCCCAGTTCCCTTCAAGTATCCATTGTCCTTGATTTAAAGTTTGGGCATACGTTTGTATTCGTTTTTTGAATTCTTCTTTTGTTCTAGCATCTCTTAATTCCACACTAAGCAGGGCATTGCCCCCCATCATTAAATGTACATGCGTATCAATAAAGCCAGGAGTGATAAATCCACCATCAGCATCTATAATTTCTGTCTTCTCGGTTTTAAAACTATTTATTTCTTCGTTGGTGCCAATAGCAAGTATTGTATCTCCAGAAATAGCCATCGCTTGTGCTTTTGGTAGATCTAAATGACCTGTCCAAATCGATGCATTTAGTACGATTTTATCGGCTTTCTGCGATTTTTGATTACAAGAGGATAGAACTATAAGAGTTAATGCAATTAAAAAAAGAGTTCGTTTAGATATTGAAATCATATGGTAAGGTATTTCTCAAGCCTTAATAAGTTGGCGTTTGTTTCGCTTATGGTAGCTCAAAAAAACTAAAGACGCTTCCACCATATTTGCGCCTGTTAACGAAGTTTTCAATATGAGATAAGTCCGTTTGCTTGGCGTGTTCAATAATCAATTTGCCATCTTCAAGAAGCAATTCATTTTTGAATATCAATTCCGGAATTTTCTCAAAATCTTCCAAGGGCAAATCATAAGGAGGATCAGCAAAAATGATATCTGCTTTTAAACTGGATTTTTCCAAATAATTAAAAACATCATTTTTAATTGCAGTTATAGATAGTTCTAATTCAGCTGAAGTCTTATCAATAAATTGAACACAACCAAAATCACCATCAACAGCTGTAATATTTGTGGTTCCTCTAGAGCCAAATTCATAACAAATATTTCCTGTGCCAGCAAAAAGATCAAGTACTGCTATTTCATCAAAATAGTATGCATTATTTAAGATATTGAATAGGGCTTCTTTCGCCATATCAGTTGTTGGGCGAACGG
>CALLIG010000047.1 GCA_938009735.1 uncultured Flavobacteriaceae bacterium | reverse complement strand
AAAACGTTTTTATCACCTACATAAGAAGGCCATTCACTCTCAGGGTATATACTCTTACTCCATTCTTTTTTAACATTGTGACCAGCTTCAGCATGTCTTATATAATAAATTCTAAGCTTCGATTTAGTAGAATCTTTATGCTCAACTATTATTGCATTACTAGAGGTGTGATCCATTACGATCGCATTATTTTCAGGAAAAAGAACTCCCAAAAATAACATTCCGATCCCTATAGCTAATGATAATAATTTGCTCATCGATTTTAATATTTTTTGATCATAAACTGATCTAAATTTAGTGCTTGAATAACAGCTAATGCTACTTTCTATTTGCCAAAGAAAAGTTAGCGTTAAAATTAATTATTCTAGACGTCATGTTTATTTTAGAAAAAATATACTGTAAAGTATGGTGGTAATTTGTATTTATTACAAAATTTCTTTCCTACGAATATTGATTCGCATAGTACCTTCTATTGGTTTATCCGAGACCAATATTAAATAGCCTCCACCTCCAGCACCAGCTAATTTCCATGCAAGAGCCTTGTCTTTAAATTTCGAAATCTCTGCATTTACTCTAGGATTAACCATTGCAGGAAACATTTTAGTTTGAGCATTAAATGATTTTAAAAATCCTTCAGCGAATTTTTTCAAATCTTTATTTTTAATAGCCTCCCATACAATATCGGCTGAAGCAGCAAGTGATTTTACATTTTCTTCATCTATATATGTTTCTTTTAAAAGGTCTAACCCTGGTTCTCTTGGCCAGAGTAGTACCATATAAAGATGATCTTCCAACCACGCAAGAGTTGATTCAGTATGGATTGATTCAAACTTTGTTGGCCAATATGCATTATCATAATGATGTCGAACTAAGCCAGGCATACATATTCCTATTGCATCTTGTGCACCTGAGATTAATGTTGAACCAGGGGTGTTTTCAAATTTGAAAAGTATTTCCGCCAATTTTTCTGGTTTATCAAAAGGCAAGTAATGTGGCCAGATTTTTTTTGCAGCATTCCTGGTTGAAGTAGACATACCACAACGTTCATTATATTCTATAATTGGCTCTAGAGATAACGTTATGGCCCATCCTGGATGATATTTTGAAACATATGGTTGATCTATCCATGTGCCTGCTAAGTCTATCCTATATGGCAATGAACAATTTCCTGTAGTTCTAATAACAGTTGTTGATCGAGGTGGAAGATCTGCATCTGGCACTCGTTTTAAAATTTTCAATTCTATACCCAAAGAATTACAAAATTCTTTTTTCATAGAAGAAAAACCATCTTCATTAACAACAAAAACATCTGGTTTTAATTTTTCCAGTTCATCCTTAAAATCCAAAACTCCTGAGCCACTATTAACGAATACCTCTTTTACATACTTAATTGAATTAATCATGTAGAGCCTTTCTTGTTCTGAATTTATAGTTTTGCGACCTTTTAGACTGTCTATAGTTGAATCTGAACCAATTCCGACATATAGGTCTCCATATGTTGCAGCTTCTTTAAAAAAGGCCACATGTCCACTATGTAACATATCAAAACACCCTGAAACAAATACTTTTTTCTTCATTTTTTAATCAATTTTATTAGTGGAAATTATAAGAAAATAATTCAACTCCATAAATCTTTCAACAGTTTTTTACCTATTTGCCAATAAAATCAATTTGTTCCCATTTAAAATTGATCTTATCATTTTCTTGAATTACTCCTAGAGTACTTCTACCTTCAGTAATATATTTGCTTAATAAGAGTTTTAATTCCGCCACCTTTTCTGGCTCAGAGGATTCCAAATTATTGGATTCTACTGGGTCTCTTGATAAGTTATATAACTGTACTTCGGGTAAACCTTCTAATGTTTCTGGTTTTTTAGGTCCTGGTAGACTCCATCCTCCAGAACCTGGACACATAATCAGTTTCCAGTCCCCTTTCGTAATAGCAAAGTTTCCTAAAATTGAATGATGCACGGTCGCTTCTCTAATAGGTGATGAAAAAGCATTGCCTTTAAGTACTGGCAATAAGCTAAAACTGTCTTCTCCTTCGTCATCTTTCATATCATAATTCGCTATTTCTGCGAAGGTCGCCATCAGGTCTGTAAGACAAATAGTTTCATCAGAAACACTTCCTTTTTTGATCTCTTTTGGCCACTTTATAATAAAAGGCACTCGATGTCCTCCTTCATAAATATCTGCTTTATGCCCTCGGTATATTGAGTTTGGAGAATGACCCATTTTTTTCAATTCTTCAATTTTGGCACTTGGCGAACAGCCATTATCACTCGTGAATATTATAATTGTGTTGTCACTGATGCCCGCTTTCTCAACAGTCTCTGTCAGTTGCCCTACATAGTCATCTATCATCAACATAAAATCTCCATAAGGATTTAATCCGCTTTTACCTTGCCATTCCTCAGTAGGCAAAATTGGGTTATGTGGTGACGGGAGGGGCAAATAAAGTAAAAACGGCTTTGATTTTTTTGAATACGCTGTTATGTATTCCATCCCTCTTCTAAAAAAATTCGGAGTGACATCTTCATGAACAAAATCTTTAGAAATAGGCCCTTCTCTCCACATTGCATATTTTTCTTTTTTGACTGTAGTAGTATCTGGCACTTCCGTTACTTGACCATTTTCTACATAGGTATAGGGTGCCATATCCAGAGAACCGCAATGTCCGTAACTGTAATCAAACCCTAAATCGTTAGGCGTATTTTTTACTTCTTTTGTGAAATCTATATCGGCGAAGCTAACTCTCTTCTTGGTTTTCTTTATTTCATCCTTCAAGCCCCAATCCCAGCCCAAATGCCATTTACCAATGAAGGCAGTATTATAACCTTTATCCTGCAATACAGAACCAAATGTTGCTCGCGAATTAGGTATTAATGCCTTCGCTGTTCCGTTGACAACACCTCTTTTGAGTTTGCTTCTCCAATTGTATCTTCCGGTAAGAAGTCCATACCTTGTAGGCGTACATACGGAGGAAGGTGTATGCGCATCCGTAAATCGCATTCCGTCC
>CALLIG010000046.1 GCA_938009735.1 uncultured Flavobacteriaceae bacterium | reverse complement strand
AATTCTGCATTAGTCCCCTGTAATCTTACGATAATTGGAACATTAATAGCGTCGCCCATGTTTTTATAAGCCTCTACAATACCATTAGCAACACGATCACAACGAACAATACCACCGAAAATATTAACCAGAATAGCTTTTACGCCTTCATCCTTTAATATGATACGAAAAGCCTCTTCTACTCTTTTTGCATCTGCAGTACCACCAACGTCTAAGAAGTTAGCTGGTTCACCTCCGGCCATCTTGATCAAATCCATAGTTGCCATAGCAAGACCTGCACCATTTACCATACAGCCAACATTACCATCAAGATCAACATAGTTCAAACCTAAAGCTCCTGCTTCAACCTCGATAGGGTTCTCCTCACGAAGGTCACGCATTTCTAAATATTGCTTTCTTCTGTATAATGCGTTATCATCAATAGATACCTTAGCATCTACTGCCATAATTTTATCATCAGAAGTTTTCAAAACCGGATTAATTTCAAACATGCTTGAATCACTCTCAGCATATGCTTTATATAAAGAAGCAACAAACTTGGTCATTTCTTTAAACGCACCACCAGATAATCCTAAGTTGAATGCAATTTTTCTAGCTTGAAAAGGAAGTAAGCCTGTACCAGGGTCAATCTCTTCTGTAAAAATTAAGTGTGGCGTACTTTCAGCAACCTCTTCGATATCCATTCCACCTTCAGTAGAATACATTATCATATTTTTACCTGAGCCTCTGTTTAATAAAACAGACATGTAAAATTCACTAGTTTCACTATCACCAGGATAATAAACATCTTCAGCAACTAAAACTTGGTGTACTTTTTTACCTTCTGCAGAAGTCTGAGGAGTAATCAAGTTCATACCTATAATCTGTCCTGCAATTTCTTCTACCTCTTTTAGGTTTTTGGCTAGCTTTACACCACCACCTTTTCCACGACCACCAGCATGCACTTGTGCTTTAATCACGTGCCATCCTGTACCAGTTTCCTCAGTCAACTTTTTTGCAGCAGCTACAGCCTCATTAGCATTTTGTGCAACAATACCGCGTTGAATACGGACGCCAAAACTGGCTAAAATTTCTTTTCCTTGATATTCGTGAAGATTCATATATAAAAGGTGTATTTAGATTCGATTGCAAAAGTAGGAAACATGAGCGATTTACGCTAATGAAATAAAAAATGGTTTTTAGATTCTCTACTTTATATTTTATTTGATAGAAAAATCTTCAAAATCTAAAGGATCAAAGTTTTTAAAATCTCCGTTCAATTTAATAGTTTGCTTGGTGCGATTTACTTCCTCTAATACCGCTATAGTAGTAACCAAATGATTTTTTATATACGCTAAACGCTCACTTTCCTTAGCTATTTGCAATAACTCATATTCTTGATCAAATGATAAACCCATCTTGTGAACGAGTACATGACTATGAAATTTATCAGCACTAATAGGTGTAAATGGAACAGACATAAGATTATATAATGCTTCAATTAGCCCTAAAATCTCTTTCTTATCAACAACGTCGACATCATGTACGTTTTCTAAAAATTCAACTTCACCACCGGCGTAAAGTTTATCCTGCATTTGATTTTCAAACTCAATTACTTTAAACACTTGACGCGCAACACAAGTAACATCCATCTCTCCATTTTCATAAGTATTCACTATTTCCACTAATTGCACTTCAGTACCAAACAAAATACTATCATGAATATATACAGGAATACCAAAGGTGATCGCCTCATCACGACAATCACGAATCAACTGCTTGTAACGATCTTCGAAAATATGAAGAGGTACAGTTTCTCCTGGAAAAAAAATAGATTGTAAAGGGAACATGGGTAATTTCATCTGGTCAGATTATGTTTAATCCATAAATGTACAATTCGATCAGCTTAACCACAAATTGGCAGAACAAATAGTATTGTTACAAATATAACAATTTGTTGTATTATCTGTTTTTGTCTAAATTTTTTTTGACAGCAATCGGAAGTGAATTAGATTTGTTTAAAATTACTTTGAACATGAAGAATGCTGATTTACTTAAAATTGCTAAAACTTACGGAGATCCTGTATATGTTTATGATGCTTCTAAAATAATTTCTCAATACAAGAGATTGACGAATGCTTTTAGTGGAGTAAAGAACTTAACGCTCAATTATGCTGCCAAAGCACTTTCTAACATGGCTATATTAAAGCTAATGAATAGTCTGGGTAGTGGCCTTGATACCGTTTCAATTCAAGAAGTACAATTAGGCTTATTGGCTGGTTTTAAACCTGAAGCTATAATATTCACACCGAATGGTGTTTCACTTGAAGAAATTGAAGAAGCAGCAAAATTAGGTGTCCGCATTAATATAGATAACCTATCAATATTAGAGCAATTCGGAAGCAAGCATCCTGATATTCCCGTTTGTATTAGAATCAATCCTCATGTAATGGCAGGTGGAAATTCAAATATTTCAGTTGGTCATATCGATTCTAAATTTGGTATCAGTATTCATCAGATTCCGCATCTGTTACGCATTGTTGACTTGACAAAAATGAATATTAATGGTATTCACATGCATACAGGTAGTGATATTTTAGACATTGATGTGTTTTTATATGCTTCAGAAATATTATTTGAAACTGCTAAAAACTTCTCTAACCTCGATTTTATCGATTTCGGAAGCGGTTTCAAAGTACCATACAAAGAAGGAGATATCGAAACCAATGTTGAAGAACTTGGTAAAAAATTAAGCTCAAGATTTAATGAATTCTGTAAAGAATATGGTAGAGAATTAACCTTAGCTTTTGAGCCAGGTAAATTTTTGGTGAGTGAAGCAGGCTTCTTTTTAGCCAAGGTAAATGTAGTAAAACAAACTACATCTACTGTATTTGCTAGTATTGATTCAGGGTTTAATCATTTAATTAGACCTATGCTTTATGGTTCTTCTCATGTTATCGAAAACATTTCAAATGAAAAAGGTAGAGAGCGCTATTATTCAGTTGTAGGATATATCTGTGAGACAGATACTTTCGCCAGTAATCGTAGAATTAATGAAATATCGGAAGGTGATATACTTTCCTTTAAAAACGCTGGTGCTTATTGCTTTACAATGGCAAGCAACTATAATTCAAGGTTTAGACCACCAGAAGTATTATGGCACGAAGGTAAAGCGATCTTAATACGCGAACGAGAGGATTTTGATGATTTGATTCGAAACCAAGTCGACGTTAAAGATTTGTTCGCTCCTAAAAAGGAAAAAGCTGCCGCAAAATAAAGCTTAGGTATTTTCGTTAGCTTTGGTATAGTTGTTGGACTAATCAACTAAAATAAAATCTAATGAAAGTGTTTATCCCAAAACCAATTTTCAAAATTGCACTAGTTTTTGTTGCACTAATAAGTTTCTCTGCGAATGCCCAAGAAGTTACTTGGCTGTCTTGGAATGAAGCTGCAACATTAGCTTCAACAGATAAAACTCCTAAGAAAATATTTGTAGATGTCTATACCGATTGGTGTGGATGGTGCAAAAAAATGGATAAGGATACTTTTCAAAACGAAGAGGTAGCTGCTTATATGGAAGCAAATTTCTACATGGTAAAGCTAGACGGGGAAGGAAAAGAAGAGATTGAATACAAAGGAAAAACTTTCAAATTCGTTCCTTCTGGCCGAAATGGTTATCATGAATTTGCTGCGGCATTAATGAACGGAAAGATGAGTTACCCAACAACGGTCTTTTTAGATGAAGAAATGAATATGCTATCTCCAATACCTGGCTATCAAAAACCAGAGCCATTTTTGAATATTGCAAAATACTTTGGTGACAATATCTATAAAGATAAAGACTGGAAAACGTACTCCGAAAAAGGAGAATAAAAAGCATAAAAAAAGGTATTCTAATTAAAGAATACCTTTTTTTATGCTTTGTAATTATGCTATTCAGTTAGCTCTGAGCTAACATCGAGTGCCTTTGCTTTTTTAGCCTTGCCTTGACATCTATCGCACAAATCCGTAATCTTTTTCAATTCTCTTGCTTTTGCAACAGTACCTTGAAATATTTCATTGGTCCGCTTACCATTGATATACGAACAATCTTGATATAAATGGTAACTCTTACCAGAACCTGTCCAGTAGACGCTATTTACGCCATCATTAAGCAACTCAACCTGCTGTGTTTGTTCTGTATATTGCTCAACGGAAGCAGGATTAAACTCAGTACCTGTTAAACCAGCTGCTGCTAAAGCTGCAACGGCAATAGTTCCTAAAATCCCCTTTTGTTTTCCACTTAAGTTTTTATTGGTAAAAATTAGTATGACCATCGGCAAAAATGCCAAAACACTAATAATCATACCCAACTGATTCTGAACAAAAAATTTAAATTTATTCTTTTCTGAAGCAGGATCTAATCGGTTTGATTTCTTCCATAAAATATTTCCGATTACTGCAAAAATCAAGGCAACGACGATTAAACCAATCATCCAGTACATATTAACTGGCACTTCTTGTAATTTAAAATAAGCGAAGACTTGACATCCGATTGCTACGAGCCAACCAACTACAGCTATGATTCTAAACGTGGTAGCTTTTGATTTACTTTCTGCTGTTGGCGTCCATGCAGCGCCAGTATTTGATGTTTCTGCTGATGCATTATCGTCAGCAATTTTAGTAATCTTTTTTGATGATTTTCCTGATTCCATTTTAGGGGATTAAGTTATTTTATGTTTCCGAAGTTACTAATAAAATGATATAAGTGGTTCAGCACCAATTTAATCCATCCCTTAAAAACCAAAAAACATAAGAACAATAACCCTCAAAAGACATCCAATATTATCGACTATAATTCGGAGATTCTTTAGTAATGGTCACATCATGCGGATGGCTTTCATTAATACCACTTGCGGTAATTTTCACAAAGCGACCTGTGTCTTGAAGTGTAGCAATATCTTTAGCTCCACAGTAACCCATACCAGCTCTAAGACCTCCAACAAATTGATGAATACTTTCATAAAGTTCACCTTTGTATGGTACACGACCAACAATTCCTTCTGGGACTAATTTTTTAATATCATCTTCTACATCTTGAAAATAGCGATCTTTCGAACCTTGCTTCATGGCCTCTACAGAACCCATTCCGCGGTATGATTTGAATTTTCTTCCTTCGTAGATAATTGTTTCTCCCGGAGATTCTTTTGTTCCTGCTAAAAGAGATCCCAGCATTACGGTATCTGCACCAGCGGCAATAGCTTTTGGAATATCACCTGTATAACGAATTCCACCATCTGCAATAACTGGAACACCGCTTCCTTTGATTGCTGCTGCAACTTCTAATACCGCAGAAAATTGAGGAAAACCAACTCCCGCAACCACTCTAGTTGTACAAATAGAACCTGGACCAATACCAACTTTAACGGCATCAGCTCCTGCTTCTACTAAATACTTTGCTGCTTCACCCGTTGCAATATTACCTACAATAACTTCTAAATCAGGAAACTTAGCTTTCACCGCTTTTAAAACAGTAACCACACCTTTGGTATGACCATGTGCAGTATCAATAACTACAGCATCAACACCTGCATTTACTAGTGCTTCTGCCCTATCTACAGCATCACCTGTAACACCTAAAGCAGCAGCGACACGAAGTCTACCATACTGATCTTTATTGGCGCTAGGCTTTTGCGTAAGCTTTGTTATATCTCTGAATGTAATTAATCCTACCAATTTATAGTTTTTATCAACTACAGGTAGCTTTTCAATTTTATGTTGTTGTAATATATCTTCTGCTTCCGCAAGTGAAGTACCTTCGGCAGCTGTAACCAAATTTTCAGTAGTCATTACCTCAGAAATCGGTCTTTCATTATTTTTTTCAAAACGCAAATCACGATTCGTAACAATGCCAATTAATTTACCTGCATCGTCAACAATAGGAATACCACCAATACTGTGCTCTTTCATATTGGCTTTCGCATCACTAACCTTTGAATCTAAGGGCATAGTAACCGGATCGAGTATCATACCACTTTCAGCACGTTTTACTTTACGAACTTTTATCGCTTGCTGCTCAATCGTCATATTCTTATGCAAAACACCAATACCGCCTTCTTGGGCGATAGCTATAGCCATACGTGATTCTGTAACCGTATCCATAGCAGCGGAAACGATAGGAACATTGATGGTAATATTACGTGTGAATTTTGCTTGTATGTTGACTTCTCTAGGAAGTACATCAGAAAAAGCAGGAACTAAGAGTACGTCGTCATAAGTAAGACCTTCTCCAACAATTTTATCAAGGTGAGCTTGCATAGCAATTAAAGATTAATTGCATGCAAAAGTAGGCATTTTTATTGGGATTACTCTACTTGTTTATCGTTGGTTTTAAAGTCAATTGATATAATACTAAAATAGCTGAAATCGTGAAGGTTGCAGTCATTAAAAACCCCGAAAAGATGACCACATATTTCATCCACAGTAAACCTGTCCAAAGAAAATATATTCCACCAAAAGTCAATACTACTGACAAGAAAGGTTCAACAGTTAAGAATAGTTTCAGTTTGGTAGGTAGTTTTGTTAACCAAACCAATGCTCCTAAAAGAAAAAACACAAATGACATGGATAGAATGTGCGTATGAACAATAGTCAACATTTCACGTTCGCTCTTTTTAAATTTCATCACCTCAGCGTCTTCATCATCTTCATTACCATTATAGTTTTCTACTATGCCATCAGGAGATGTAGTACTTGTTTGAGAAACAAAAAGTAAACCCGTAAAAAAACCAATAGACAGAATAACAACGAAAGCCGCTATAAATATTTTTATTTCTTTTGAAAAAGAAGATAAGAGGCCGTTGTAATTCATTACAAGGCTCCGTTTTCTTGAAGTATGCCAATGGTTTGCAATAAATCATCCATTGCATTAGTCATAGAACGCACAGAAATAGTCGCTCCAGCAATGCCATCGATATTACTTTCATAATCAACACGATCGGTACCTGACATTCCTAAAAACTGCTTTAACCATCTTTTACTGCCAATTTCACCGCCATATTCTTCACGATAAATAATGACTTTAGAATGTTTCACTTTTAAGTCTTTATCAAACAATATAAGGTAATCGAACTTTGCTGTTTTACTTGGCGCCTGATCTACGAAAGCATAGCCTAAAAATTCATCCCCATTTGTAAGTTTATGAAAGTTATCGGCCGTAATTTTCGTTGGAAGTTTTGCATTTAGTGCTTCGGATATAATAACAGCATCCATTTGAAAGCTTTCAATTTCAAAAGCTTTTTGAACTTCTTTCGTTAATTTTTTTTGAACGTTTTTAGGAAGTCCAAAACCAAATAACACTACAGAAATAACTAAAAAAATACCGATAATTCCTTTTCTCCGAAACATAAGCAAATGTATTAATTTAGAATGAATCTCAATAAGAATAGTTATACTATTTTATAAAGAATCCCTTTCCCTTCCAAAAGTTGGAAATTGGGAAAGGAATCTTACACTAACCACTTTCTTAGAACCAAACCCCAATACCGAAGTTTAATCTATTTTTTGTGTCTACCTCAGATTCGTTCGAACGAATCTGATAATCTCCTTTCACTACAACTCCAGGTGCTAGATGATACGTAAGACCCGTCGTTACATCGGTTCTATCATAAGCATCATTCGCTACTAAATCACCTGCAGTATCAGCATGTGTATTGAATTTTTCAAAGCGAGTAAAAGCAAATAATTTTTGTTTTTTATCTCTTGGCAAAAGATTGAAAGCTCCTTCTACATAAAAACCTTGTAATGCACTTCCTAAATCTCTTCCCGTAAGCGTATTGTAAGCATCAGTATCAGAGAGTGAAGCATGAATAAACTGACCTCTTGCCGTAAAACGCTTGTAAGCATAGCGGGCATCTAGACCAATCATACTTATTCCGATATTAGCTCCTTCAATCTCCTCAACATCATCTGCAGCTTGAGTTTGACCAAAATATCCTGATAGTCCCAATCGTAATCCACGAATACCATAATAATCTAATTTAGCAGACAAAGTAGGGCTATCTACAGTAGATTTAATTCCTTTTTGACGGCCACTACGGAGTCCGTTTGAACCTTTCAAGAACCCTGAAACTCCTCCCTCACTATCTGCTTCTGTTGATTTAAAACCATTGAAAACATATGCTTGGTACCCTAATGAGAGATCATTCATTCGACCTGCAACTCCAATACCCAATTCACGCCAAGTAGTTGGCACAATCGCATTATCCATAGCAGGGCGCTCTGTACCATTAAATGTTGTAGGTTCATGAAACTCATTGATAATACCCATAGGCACTAACATCAATCCACCGCGAATGCTGACATTGCTTCCAACGGCATAGTTTACAAAAGCCTGTTCTACAAAAACTTCATTTACATGTTCAAATTCTAATTCAGTTACGAATTGTGTTTTTTCATTAAAACGATATCCTAATAATAAAACCAGACGTTGAATATCTAGCTCACCATTATCTCCTTCAGGCTGATTGTACAGCATTTCGCCATAAGCTCCTACCGTTACCGCAGAACCATAGTTACCCGAAAGTAAACGTTGTGCTGCATTTAATTGTGTCTGTGGCATTAATGAGATGGAATCTGTTTTTGTTTGTGCAAAACCAGGTGATGCAATCAGAAGCAATATAATGGCTGTAAAAAGTAACTTTTTTATCATTATTCTTATTTAGACTTGTTATAGATAGTTGATTTTTAAAAACGCAAATTTAGCATCATTTTTGATTTAGACAAGCTTTATTTAAATTAAATCTAAATAAACTTAAGGATTTAATAATTTGATAACCTTAAGCTTTTAATGCTGTCAAATGGAAAAGAAAAGCCCAAAATATTGAGGATATATAAGGGCTTTTCAAACTAACAAACTCAAACTGTTTTACTCTAAGGAAGTCTGCTCCTCATTTGGGTTATACACATAATTGAAAGTGTAAAAGCGTGATTCTGAATCTGCATCTGGTTGTGCAGGAGCATCTTTATAATAACTCAAAACTTCAACCTTAGCGTACTTATCATCATGTGTTCTAATCACCAAAACCTTACCAGATATTGGTGCAATTTGATTTACTTGAGGATTGTAATTATACCAACCATTATCACTACCAGTAGCAATAGCATATGCACCATCTGCATCTTGAATAAATGTTAGTCCGGAAGCCTCTGTAATACTAGCGAAGGTTCCTGAAGCGATTGAAGCTCCTGCATTTCCATTTCTTACAGGTTCATCATCAGTACCTGTTACGACACCTCCGTTTATAGCAATGGTTGTTCCTCTAAAGGCAATATCCCATTCTGTATCACTTGTAGTTACTGCACCAGTCTCGAAACTGAATTTTGTAAAAGGCCCTCCAACAGGTTGCCCTTGTCCGCCCGTTTGTGGCGCGGGAATATTACTTGCCGTTTTACTCTCTACGGCTTCTAGAACCGGTTCATTATCATCGTCACCACATGAAATAAATGCTGTAGCAATAAAAAGTAGGGTTAAAAATTTAGCTGTCATCTTCATTGTATTTGATTTTAAAAATTAAAATTGATTTTAGTGAATAGTTGTATTCCAGCAAGGCCGGGTATATTTTCTTCGTCCTGATAATCGAATAGGTTATTTGCCCCTATTTGCAGAGTGTATTTATCAGAAAATGTTTTGTTTAACGTCAGGTTAGCTAGTGCATAACCATCTACAAATGTGGTATCATAATCATCAATGATTCCGTTACCATTACCATCAAAAAGCCCATACTTGGTTCTATAGTTGATGCGAAGATTGGTATTGAAATTCCATTTAGATACTTCGTAAAATATTTTGAAATTGGCGGTGTGCCTGGAACGGTTGACGAGCCCAAAATAATCGGAGTTTTCTAAAATCACCGCTTGCAACGTCTTTGGGTCACGTGCAAAAACCTCGTCCCGTTCCAAAGCCACCTTTTTTTCTTTATCCTTAGCGTATAACAATTGATACCCCCCAGAAATGGTTACTTTATCTGAGAGTTTGTAGTTAGCATCTACTTCTAGGCCAGTTGTATAAATGCGGTCAAAATTAGCGTAGCTAAATACGTTTTGTCCGTTGGTCTTTCTAGCAATTGCTCTTGTATCAATAAGGTTTTTGAAATCGTTTCGAAATAGATTCAGATTCAATTTCACTTTTCCTTGAGCGTACCCAGCACCGATGTTATAACCCACCGAACTTTCAGCTTGCAAGGGTGTCTCTAAATCTTCGAAATCAAATAGAATATCTGATAACTGACCTTGGGCTTCCAACTCTTTTACCTTATCGATAGCTACATTATATCCTAAAACGGTATAACCTACTGCGGCATTTGTAAAATCAAAATAGAGTTGTCTGAAGTCAGGAGCTTTAAATCCTGTACCTACTGACCCTTTAAGAGCTATTGCATCATTCAATTTGAAATTAAATGAAGCTTTAGGACTAAACTGTGATTGGTACTCACTATGATTATCAAACCGAGCACCTAGAATTAGATTTAATTTTTTCCAAGGATAAAAATCATACTGAGCATAGCCGTATTGCGAATCAAAAATTACCTTGTCATCAAAAAATGTACGATCTAAATTCTCATGATTATAGCCTACGCCTACAGTAATTGCTGATTTTGACTTGATCGCATATGTTGCCCTAATTTCTGGACGGAATAAATTTTGATTGTAATCATTTTGACTAAAGAGTGTATTCGAAACTGTATTTTGTAATTCTTCTAAAGCCTTATAATTGGTATAGTAAAACTCATATTGCAATTGCCATTTCGATGTGATTTGATGATCGAAACGAATATGCGCATTGGTTTCATTAATATCACTATCACCCTCAATCAACTGATCACTAACTGTAAGCACGGCGTCTTGATTCTCCGTATAATACCTGCCAGACACAAACATTTTTAACTGGTCAGAGAAATCATAGAATAGTTGCCCATTAAACGTATAATTCTCAAACGGATTCACCGTTTGCCCTTGTACATCAGGTCTTAAATCATATCCGTCACTCTGTAAAGTATTTGCAAAAAACGAATACCCAAGTTTGTTCAATTTTTGCTTGATATGAATGTTTGCATCATGTGTATTGAAAGATGCAAATCGATACGAAAGATCTCCTGCTAAAGAAGCATCTTTCGGGGTTTCGGTAATAATATTAACTACGCCACCTAAAGCTTCAGAACCATACAAACTTGAAGAAGGTCCTTTTACGATTTCTATCTGTTTAATATTTCCGACTGCCAATCGACTCAGATCAAAGTTTCCAGAAGATCTACCTACTAATGGAACTCCGTCAATCAAAATCATTACATAATCTGAAGATATACCTTGAATTTGTATCCCATTAAAACCACTTTGATCCGCAACGGTAATAATACCCGTTTGCTCGTTTAGAATTTCATCAAGACGAATTACTCCCGTTTTTTGCAACTGTTTTTTAGATATTAAAGTAACAGGTAATGGCACCGAAGAAAGCTGCCTAACGGTACGTGTTGCTGTCACTATTACCTCATCTAAATCTTGAATAAGGACGGAATCTTTTTGAACTGAAACTTCTTGCCCAAAAACAGAGACTCTCAAAGCACCAATAAAAAAGAGCAACAAAAGACTATTTAGATTCATTCCTAATAATTTTTGACAAATATATATTCTTATTTTTAATCAGTCTAAATAAAAATACTATTTTTGACAAAGAATTATTTACAACAACTATTAAACCATTTAAAATGAGAAAATTGACTTTTTTAGGATTGCTAACAATGACCGTTTCATTATTCGGTCAAGCAGAGAAAAGTAAAAAACAGCAAGACATTCAGTCTATAAAAGACATGTGCGGTTGTTATGAAGTCACCTTTAAGTATACAGAGACATTCGCGCCAGAACTTGATTATGAAAAGCATCTTGATTATACTTCTGGAGCCTTAGAATGGGCTGAACTTATCGAAGATGAAGACAATAAATTATCTATTCAACATCTATTGGTCGTTAATGAAAATAGAGTCATAAAGCATTGGCGTCAAGATTGGGAGTATGAAAATCAAAATGTATTCTACTATGACAAAGACAACACTTGGACATTTAAAACACTACCCAAAGAAAGCGTTAAAGGGCAATGGTCACAGAAAGTTTTTCAAGTAGATGATAGTCCTAGGTATTCTGGTTCTGCAACATGGGTACATGCCGATGGTAAGCATTATTGGGAGAACAAAACCGCTTCACCTTTGCCAAGACGAGAGTATACAAAACGAAAAGACTACAATGTTATGCTACGTGGTAATCGTCAAGAGATAACTGATTATGGCTGGCTACATGAGCAAGACAATGATAAAGTTGTTCGAGAAGACGGACAAGAAGAAGTTCTTTTAGCGCAGGAAAAAGGATACAACGTTTATACTAAAGTTGCTGATGAGAAGTGTAAATCGGCCAAAGACTGGTGGGCCAACAACTATAAATTTTGGGGAAAAGTTAGAGATTCTTGGGATAACGTATACAAACGCACAGGAGATTTAACGCTGCAAAAAGCAATTGATAAGAAACCATTATTCATGCATTTTTATGATCTGGAAGCAGAAAATTCAAAACCCAAAGCTATCAATGGTTTAATTGAAAAATTCATTACCGAAAAAGCAGCTTCAGATGTTGAAGGTAAATAGCAAAATTTCAAGTCTAATAGCAGTACTATTTTTAACGGGAGTTACTCTTTCATTTTCAGCTAGTGAAATAAACCCCAAACTCCAGAAGAAAATAGATGCTGCTATTACTTTAACCTATGAGGTAGAACAAAGCATGTTAGAAGAAATAGTGATTCCAGCAGACATAAATAGCAAAACCCCGGCCACTTTATCTGAAAACAATCTTTTCAAAATACATAATGACGCTCAATTAATCGGCTATTTGTATTTAGGAGAAGCCCCAAGTATGAAACGAAAGTTTGACTATATCGTGATGTTCAATACGGATTTAACAATCAAAAAGTCAAAAGTCTTGATCTATAGAGAACAACACGGCAAGCAAATAGGAAGTCAACGTTGGTTAAAACAATTTATAGGATTATCTGTAGCGGATAATCCTATTTATGGGGAAGATATTGATGCCATTTCAGGCGCCACCATATCTGCTTCTAGCATGACTAAAGCAGTAGCTAATGTTTTAAGTAGTGTTCGATTATTAAAAGAAAAACAAGTTTTAAAATAATAGAAAAATGCAAGACATACACCCCATATACCATAACAAGTACGGTTTCGCCTTTCAATGGAAAAGAAACGCGGTTAAAGATATTCTGAAAGTTCAAATCGTATTTCGCGACACGGGTTTATTATTGTCTAAAGAAGAATTAAATCAGTTTTCAAAAAACATCAAGTACACCAAAGAAAATAATTCTCTTTGTACTGATTGTGTAAATAATGACGCTTGCAAAGCTTTATTAATAGATACGCCAGCAGCACAAATTACCTTTGCCGTGAATGTTAAAGAGTTGAATGGTATTCATGATTTAGTAGAAGGAACCTTATTTCAAATGAATTTAGACAACTTCTTAGGTGGACTTTGCAAAGAGAATTAATGATACTCTGAAAACAAATCAGAAGCTTTGTTGTAAGCAGCTTCAAAAACCAGCCAGTTAACCCCTGAGTCCACTTTTTCAGTATTGAAATAAGACAGCATTTTTTCAGTCGGCATATTGCCTGTAAGTTCATCTTTTGCCATGGGACAACCTCCAAAACCTTGAACGGCGCCATCAAACCTTCTACAACCTGCTTTATATGCCGCATCAACTTTCTCATGCCATTTCGTTGGCGTTGTATGTAAATGAGCACCAAATTCTATTTCAGGGTATTTCGGAATTAAATTCGAAAACAAATAATCAATAACCTCAGGTGTTGATGTACCAACCGTATCTGATAGCGATAATATACGAGCACCCATTGCGGCCAGTTTCTCAGTCCACTCTCCTACTATTTCTACATTCCAAGGGTCACCATACGGATTACCAAAGCCCATAGAGATATAAGTAACTACTTCCTTACCCGAAGCATCGGCAATATTCAAAATCTCTTGAAGCGTTTCTACCGATTGTTCAATCGTCTTATGGGTATTACGCATTTGAAAATTCTCAGAAATAGAAAAAGGATATCCTAAATAATCAATTGCATCATGTTCACAAGCGTTATTAGCGCCTCTGACATTGGCAACGATGGACAACAGTTTACTTTCAGATTCAGAAAGGTCTAGTTGCGATAAAACCTCAGCGGTGTCTACCATTTGAGGAATGGCTTTGGGCGAAACAAAACTTCCAAAATCAATCGTATCAAAACCACAACCCAACAAAGATTGAATATAACGAACCTTCTCCTCAGTAGGAATAAAGGTCTTAATACCTTGCATGGCATCTCGAGGGCATTCAATGACTTTGACTTTTTCTGACATTCAATCAATAAATTGTTGATGTAAAATTACTATTATTTATCTGATAGTAGTAGGTATATCGCAATACCAATAAATACAAGAATTTGAAACCATTTTAGAATAACACCAATTTTTGAGTTTTTGGTAATCAGCTCTGAAAGCATGCCTGAAAGAATAGCCACAGCACCAAATATGACTGTCGAAACAGTTATGAACAAAAATCCTAATACATAAAATTGAATTACGGTGCTCATCGACTCACTAAATAGGAATCCAGGAAAAAAGGCTAAAAAGAAAATTGTCACTTTAGGGTTCAATACATTCATTATAAAACCTTGCCGAAAAAGTTGTGCTAGGTTTTTTTTTGGAACATCTGTATTTGACAAACTAATATTTGAATCACTTCTATATACTTGAAATGCCAAATAAAGAAGATATGCTGCCCCAAAAAGTTTGATGCCAAAAAAGAGTTGATCGCTTTGCTTTATAATTGCAGACACACCGAAAGCCAATAGTGTAGTGTGTATTAAGCAACCTGTCATGAGCCCTGCAACTGTTGCCAACCCATATTTTTTACCATGGGTTATACTCTTCATTAATACGTAAATATTATCAGGACCAGGTGAAATAGCCAGCACAGCTGTGGCACCCATAAAAGCAATTAAAATTTCGTAATTCAAAGCTGAAAAATGTTTTGTATCGAAAAATACAAATTCCATTGCAGTAATCATCCTTTTTCATACCTTTCAAAAAAACATCAAAATGAAAACCAAAGCCGTATCACTTGTCCTATTGTTAGCCGTTGTCTCTTTAACTTTTGTTTCGGCAAAATGGAATAACGAGCCAGAGAAACAAAATATAACAACTATGCATTCAGATAGTGTATTAAGGCATGTTGTGCTTTTCAAATTCAAAGATGGAACATCGGCTGACGACGTTAAAAAAGTGGAAGCTGCGTTTACAGCTTTGCCTTCTAAAATTTCAGAAATTAATGGTTACGAATGGGGATTAAACAATAGCCCTGAAGGATTAGAAAAAGGATTCACTCATTGTTTTTTCTTAACCTTTAAAAGTGAAGCAGATCGTGCTGTTTATTTACCGCACCCTGATCACAAAGCTTTCGGAGCTGTTTTAGGACCACATTTAGATGATGTTTTAGTGCTTGATTACTGGACGAAGTAGTTGATGCTAAAAAAGTGGTAAGAGTAAATTCTTGATACTTATTAATATTTATTTATCGCTAGACGCTAAGCGTTCTTTAAAAGCTCTTTGTTGATTCTTTTCACTAACGACGGACCTTCATATATAAATCCGGTGTATAATTGAACTAGGTCGGCTCCTGCTTCTAATTTTTCTAAAGCATCTTTCTCAGAATGAATACCTCCTACTCCAATAATCGGGAATGCTTTTCCGCTTTTTTCAGCTAAAAATCGAATTACTTCTGTACTTCTATTTCCTACTGGCTTTCCACTAAGTCCGCCTTTTTCTTCCGTAAAAATCAAATCAGAATTTAAATCCTTCCGTTCAATAGTAGTGTTTGTTGCAATCACTCCATCAATATTAGTATCCTTCACAATAGTAATAATATCAAGTAATTGATCATCTGTCAAATCAGGCGCAATCTTTAAAAGAATAGGTTTTTCCTTAACTTCATTTTTTACCGCCAATTTGGTGTTTACTTTCTTTAACTCTTTCAATAGAGCAGTAAGTGGTTCTTTATCTTGCAGCTCTCGAAGACCTGGTGTATTGGGTGAACTTACATTGACAGCGAAATAATCAACATAATCAAAAAGGGCGTCTAAACAAATCAAATAATCTTTTACAGCCTCATCATTAGGTGTCACCTTGTTCTTTCCGATATTGCCACCTACAAGAACGCGATGGTCTTTTTTCAAACGCTCAACAGCATCAAAAACTCCTGAATTATTAAAACCCATTCGATTTATAATAGCTTGGTCACTTTTCAATCGAAACAAACGTGGTTTAGGATTGCCATCTTGCGGTTTTGGTGTCAACGTACCTATTTCTACAAAACCAAAGCCAAAATCAGAAAATTCATTGAAGAGTCTTGCATCTTTATCAAAACCTGCTGCAAGACCAACTGGGTTTTTGAATTTTAGTCCGAACACCTCACGTTCTAACCTTTTATCGCTAACCACATAAAGGCTTCTAAAAATTGAAGAGAATCCAATTTTTGATAAGAATCGTATCAGCGAAAAAGTGAAATAATGCGCCTTTTCTGCGTCAAGTAAAAACAATAAAGGGCGAACTAAAATTTTATACATGGGATAGGGAAAGTAATTTCGTCAAAAGTACGAACTCACCTCTTGTATTTCTTCTATCTCACACGATTTTATTAACAGTTTGTGGTTGAAAATTATTCAGGATCTACAACAGTATCCTTTAACACAACAGGAACCACTTGAATTGGTTCTCTTATAGCCTCGTGACAAAGCTCTAAATAACGATCGTACTGTTTGGTATTGAAGATAGACAGTAGCTTTTTATCCGTTGCTTTTGAAGCATCAACAATCTTTTCTTGATAGATCTTATACTTACCAGCTAATGTGGTTAGTTCTTCAGGAGTGCTCTGTGGATGATTATCAAAAAGCTTCTGAATCTCCTCTTCAATAACCTTTATTTCGATGTTCAGTTC
>CALLIG010000045.1 GCA_938009735.1 uncultured Flavobacteriaceae bacterium | reverse complement strand
GGACTTCATAAAATTGGGTATTCAATTTGAAAATATGTCTTTGGGTAAAAGTGATACGTTAAATTCGATGAAATTTTCAATTACCGGTTTAACTGAAAGTAAAGAGACCATAAAAAAACATCTTAAAAAAGGCACCAAAGTTTTGATCAAAGCGATTGAAGAAAGTTCAAAGTGATTTAACTTTCATGTCACAAAACCCGCTATACTTTAAAAGTATAGCAGGTTTTATCTTTTCATAAGGTTTTATAAGTAAATCGTAGATAATTGTCTTTCACAACTAAACAATTTTCATATTTTTGTTGTCAGAACTAAGAGGAAGGATTTGACTGATTGCAACCTCTATTTGCTGAATTTATTTCAGCAGTACAAAAATGCTAAAGCAGTTGATAATGATAAAAATCAGTATCAAACTTCTCTAGGCAACCCTGTCGAATTCGAATCATCTTAGAATTAAACAAAAAATGCTATGTCGTATTTATTTACTTCAGAGTCCGTAAGTGAAGGACACCCTGATAAAGTTGCAGATCAAATTAGTGACGCACTTCTAGATCATTTTTTAGCTTTTGATCCAGAAAGTAAGGTCGCTTGCGAAACTTTGGTTACTACAGGCCAAGTTGTTTTAGCTGGTGAAGTAAAGAGTGGTACTTATCTTGACGTTCAAAATATTGCTAGAGAAGTCATAAATAAAATTGGTTATACAAAAGGAGAATATCAGTTTAGTGGTGATTCTTGTGGTGTAATTTCTTTGATTCATGAGCAGTCGCAAGAAATCAACCAAGGAGTTGATAGAGGTTCTAAAGAAGAACAAGGCGCTGGAGACCAAGGTATGATGTTTGGTTATGCAACCAAAGAGACCGAAAACTATATGCCTCTGGCATTAGATATTTCGCATAAAATTTTAGAAGTACTTGCAGAATTAAGACGTGAAGGAACGCAAATGGATTATTTGCGACCTGATGCTAAATCACAAGTTACGATCGAATATTCTGATGATAATGTGCCACAACGTATTGATACGATTGTAGTTTCTACGCAACACGATGCTTTTGATTCGGATGATGAAAAAATGTTGGCGAAGATCAAATCTGATATTGTTTCTATATTAATTCCTAGAGTGAAAGCACAATTGTCTGCAAACATTCAAGAATTGTTTGATGATCAAATTACCTATCATATTAATCCGACTGGAAAATTTGTAATCGGAGGCCCTCACGGCGATACCGGCTTAACAGGAAGAAAAATTATTGTAGATACTTACGGAGGAAAAGGAGCTCACGGTGGTGGTGCTTTTAGTGGTAAAGATCCAAGTAAGGTTGATAGAAGTGCTGCCTATGCGGCTCGACACGCGGCGAAAAATTTAGTAGCTGCAGGTGTTTCTGATGAAATCTTGGTACAAGTAAGTTATGCCATTGGTGTAGTAGAGCCAACTTCAATTTATGTAGATACTTATGGAACAGCAAATGTTGATTTGACTGATGGAGAAATAGCAATAAAGGTTGCTGCCCTGTTTGATATGCGTCCGTTTGCGATTGAGGAACGATTGAAATTAAGAAATCCAATTTATTTAGAAACTGCAGCTTATGGTCATATGGGAAAAACTCCTAAAACTGTCACTAAAGTTTTTGAATCACCATATAATGGTAAAGTAGAGATGGAAGTAGAACTTTTTACTTGGGAGAAGTTAGATACTGTTGACGAAATCAAAAAAGCGTTTTCACTTTAAATAGATTCAATCAAATAAATATATAGTAGCCCGACAATTAATTTGTCGGGCTTTTTTTATCTGCTGACTTTTCTTTAGTAGATTTATAGGAAATAAACTTCAGGCATGCAGACCCTTAAAAAGCTTTTCTCTTTACTCATCGTTTCTTTATTAATTGGTGCTTTTTCTTGTACAAAAACAACAAATGCAACTGACGAGGTTTCTAAGACCTACGTTGCAGATAACTACACCAAAAAAGAAGTAGATATTGAAATGCGTGATGGCGTAAAATTGCATACTACCATTTATGCGCCAAAAGATACTTCTAAAGAGTATCCTATAATGATGCAGCGAACACCTTACAGTTCACAACCTTACGGTGAAGGCAAGTTCAAAGAAAAAATCGGTCCAAATATTCATATGATGCAAGACGGCTATATTGTCATTTATCAAGATGTTAGGGGCAGATGGTTGAGCGAAGGGCATTATGAAAATATGCGGGCATATATTCCGAATAAAGAGACTCTTAAAGATATTGATGAAAGTTCAGATACTTATGATAGTATTGAATGGTTGGTTAATAATGTAGAAAACAATAATGGAAATGTCGGTATTTGGGGAATATCATATCCTGGATTTTATTCCACCTATGCGACAGTAGATGCGCATCCGGCTTTAAAAGCAGCTTCGCCGCAAGCCAGTATTGGCGATTTCTTTTTTGATGATTTTCACCATAACGGAGCGTACTTATTGAGCTATTTTAGAGCGACCTCACTTTTTGGAACTCCAAGACCTAATGGTGATATGCCTATTGACACGGCTTGGTATAGCCTCCCTAAATTACCATCAGAAGATCAATATCAATTTTTTCTTGATCAGGGCCCTCTTAAGAATTTAGACACCTTTTTTGAATATGAAACAGCAGATACTCCGCGTATGGCTAAAGAGGGAGTAACAGATGATTTTTTCTGGAATGAACTCAAAGAGCACCCGAATTATGATGAGCTATGGCAGAGTCGTGGACTTATTCAGCATTTAAAAAATGTAAAATCTCATGTAGCTACTATGGTAGTTGGTGGCTGGTTTGATGCAGAAGATTTATACGGACCTTTAGAAACTTATAAGAATATTGAAAAATATAACGAAGGAAATTATAATACGATGGTTTTTGGCCCATGGGATCATGGCAGATGGGCGCGAAGAAACGGCCGGTCTTTAGTGGGTAATTATTATTTCGGGGATGGAATTTCTGAATTTTTTCAAGAGGAAATAGAAACCAAATTTTTCAATCATTTTTTAAAGGGAAGCGGAGATAAAAATAGTGGACTCCCAGAAGCCTATGTCTTTGATACGGGAAGAAAAGAATGGAAGAAATATGATACTTGGCCGCCAAAAGGCATTGTAAAAAAAGATATGTTTTTATCTGAAAACCAAGAACTAACTACTGAAGTGAAAAGTGCTGAAGGCATTGAATTTGTTAGTGATATTAAAAAGCCTGTTCCGTATTCTGAAGATATTAAATCTGTATTTACACCTCGAAAATATATGACCGATGATCAACGTTTTGCAGCAAGACGTTCTGATGTTTTGGTTTTTGAAACTGAGGTTCTAGAAGAAGATTTAACCCTAGCAGGTGACATTCTAGCAAAACTAAAAGTAGCAACAACGGGTGATGCCGCCGACTGGATTGTAAAAGTTATTGATGTGCACCCGGCAGATGTGGAGACGAATGAAGAAATGCAAGACCATTTAAAAATGAGTAACTATCACTTAATGGTTCGGAGTGAAGTATTAAGAGGCCGCTTTAGAAATAGTTTTATTACTCCAGAGCCCTTTGTTGCCAATGAAAAAACGGAGGTGAATATCAAATTACAAGATGTATTTCACACCATTAAAAAAGGACACAAGCTTCAAATTCAAGTGCAGAGTACTTGGTTTCCGCTAATTGATTTGAATCCGCAGACCTATGTGGAGAATATTTTCAAAGCAGATGAAGAAGATTTTAAAACGCAAACTCACACGGTGTTTGCTGATTCAAGTATCGAGTTTACTGTTTTATCCCACTAAAACACTAGGTTTTTGTGAAATTTTTCTAAATCATTAGGTTTTTACATCTTTCTGACTTTAATTTGTTCTTTCAAAGTTCAAACACGTATTGAATAGTTATCAAGAAAGGTGGAGGGATTAGACCCTTTGAAACCTTAGCAACCCTTTGTTCTATACAAAGAAGGTGCTAAATTCTACCAATTCTAAATTAATTTAGATTCTGGCAGATAACGCAAAACAAATTGCATCAGCAATTTATTCGCTTTCTTATAACTTTTTGATTTTACCTAGTCGCAACGTCGGCATTCTAGGGTTTGACTTTTAAATAATTTATTTAAAAATCAGCATCTCAATAACGGTGCACAAAATTAAAAATGATGAGTACACAAAAATTAGCAACAAACGCATTACATGCAGGTCACGACACTACACAAAACGGAGGAACTAGAGCTGTGCCTATTTACCAAACAACATCCTACGTGTTTAACGACACAGATCATGCAGCAAATTTATTTTCGTTAGCAGAAT
Source organism: uncultured Flavobacteriaceae bacterium (assembly GCA_938009735.1). GTDB lineage: Bacteria > Bacteroidota > Bacteroidia > Flavobacteriales > Flavobacteriaceae > Maribacter_C. The sequence goes on along the minus strand of CALLIG010000045.1, from coordinate 445 downwards.
TAGGTTTTATCTATACACGTTTAAATAATCCTACCAATCAAATATTACAAGATCGACTAGCTGCCGTTGAAGGTGGAGTAGGTGCAGTAGTATTTGCATCAGGTACAGCTGCAATTTCAACAGGTTTACTTACTCTTTTAAAAGCAGGCGATCATATTGTTGCTTCTAGTAGTTTATATGGTGGTACTTTTAATTTGCTGAATGTAACACTACCAAGATTAGGTATCACAACTACTTTTGTTGATGCATCTAAGCCAGAAACTTTTGGAGAAGCTGTTCAAGAAAATACAAGAGCCATTTTTGTAGAGTCTTTGGGTAATCCTAAACTAGATGTATTAGATTTAAAAGCGATTTCGGTACAAGCGAAGGCAGCTAAAGTTCCTTTTATTGTTGATAACACAGTTGCTACTCCGGGCCTATTGAATCCGATTGAGCATGGTGCTAA
>CALLIG010000044.1 GCA_938009735.1 uncultured Flavobacteriaceae bacterium | reverse complement strand
CGCACTTTCCATGTCATCTTTGCAGCTTAATTGAAATCAATATTATTATGGAAAATTCAATATTAAAAGAGAAAAAGGAAAAGAAAGTAATTGAAGAGTTTAATGGCAGACCTACATCAGCGTTTGTTTCAGCTTCATGGGCAGCAGTTCTTATCGGAATGGTCTCTTACTGTATCGGACTATGGAATGCTGTAATGGAGCTAAACGAAAAGGGCTATTATTTCACAATTCTATTGTTTGGGCTTTTCTCAGTAGTATCTGTTCAAAAAAGTGTACGTGACCGCCAAGAAGGTATTCCTGTTTCTGATATGTATTATGGGATAAGCTGGTTCACAACTATTGCATCGATAACATTACTTGTCATTGGTTTATGGAATGCTAATTTAGACCTAAGTGAAAAAGGATTTTATGGCATGTCATTTCTATTGAGTTTGTTTTCAGCAATTGCTGTTCAAAAGAACACAAGAGATATTCAGTTTCTTGACAGCAAAGAGTCAAACTTCTAAAAAAAGTAAATTATATTTAAAAGCGACTTCAAACCGAAGTCGCTTTTTTTGTTGAATTAAGGTGTTCATTAGCCGTAAGTTAAAATTCTTTACTTTTAAAAGAGACAAACAGCATTAATCTAAACTTGATAAAATTGAATCATATCAGCTACCGTTTCGTATTCATATATTTTTTGACACTTGGATCATGTAATGCTCAAAAGAATAGTTCAAATGAATACATTGACCTTTCAAAAGACAGTCTTAATGTATCTATTCCTTTTTACTCAGGACTTGAAGATTATCATGCCTTTCGTATTCCGGCAGTTATAAAAACGGAAAACGCACTAATTGCTTTTGCTGAAGGAAGAAAGAATTCCACAAGTGATTTCGGAGATATTGACATGGTTTATCGGCGTTCTCTGGATGGCGGAAAAACATGGGAAGCACTACATTTATTATATGACCAAGACACGCTTGCTGTACAAAATCCAGTTCCAATATTTATAACTTCAGAAAACAAACTTGTACTTCTTTTTAATACTACTTCGCTAAGTGAACATGATGTATTGAACAAAGAATATGATCTAAGCGAAGAACGAAAAGCATTTGTTACTTCATCATTAGATGACGGAAAAACATGGACTTCTCCAATAAACATAACAAGACAAGTAAAAGAAAAATATTGGCGATGGCATGCCATTGGCCCTGTTCATGGCATTGAATTGGAATACGGAGCACATGAAGGAAGATTAGTCGCCCCGGTAGCAATTAGTATTGAAAAAGGCAGCGAAGCTTATTGTATGGCACTCATATATTCAGATGACAAAGGTGATACATGGCATATTGGTGCTGTAGATGAAAATCTAACTGATGCTGTTCGCGCTAACGAAACAACAATTGTAGAATTAACAGATGGTCGAATATATGTGAACACGCGAGATCAAAATGGGGGTTCTCTTGAAAAAAATAGAGGAGAAACTTTTAGTACTGATGGTGGGCTAAGCTTTTCTGAACCCATCATTGAATCTGATAAATTTCCTAGTCCCGTTGTTCAATCTTCATTACTACGTTGGGAATCTGAGGGAGATAATAAAAATTCTCTTTTATTATTCTCGACACCTTCTCATGTTGACAAAAGATTAGACTTAGTGGTAATGGCGAGTTCTGATGCATCTGAAACATGGCATAAATTATTTAAAATACATGGTGGTTCGTCCGCCTATTCAGACATGGTGAAACTCGATAATAAAACCTTAGGGGTGATTTATGAAACCGATGATTATAAGAAGATTCGTTTTAGAAGGGTGTCAATGAAGTAATAGAATTATCTATAAAAATTCATTTCATCCATATAGTCCCAAACGCCATCAGGTAGCATGGTTCTTATATTTTTTCCTTCCTTATGGTTTTTACGGATGAATGTAGAAGAGATCTCCATAATTGGCGCTTTCACTTGATGAACCTTCGGATGATTATCAAACTGATGTTCAATCGTACCTTCTGAAACTCTAGGATAGACGTAAAGATCATAACCCTCTAAAATAGCTTCGTAATTTTTCCATTTATGGAAGCTTTTGAGATTATCTTCTCCCATAATCAGGCAAAAATTATAGTCCTTACCATGTTTTTCATCCAAGTGAACTAAGGTATTAACGGTATAATTGGGCTGTGGCAGATCAAATTCAATCTTACTCGGCTTTAACTTCGTGAAGTCTTTTGTCGCTTCAAAAACCATTTGATAGCGATGGTTATCATCTAATAAGGTTTTCTTCACCTTAAACGGACTTTGAGGCGTAACCACAAACCAAACCTCATCTAAATCGGAAAACTCAACCATATGATTCGCAATGACCATGTGACCAATATGAATGGGGTTAAATGTTCCGAAGTATAAGCCTACTTTTTTCAATATTTATTGTTTAACTAGCTCTTCAAAAGAAGAAAAGATTCTGGATTTTAATTTTTAATGTCAACCCCTACGTAATCAGCCACTAATTTATGTGCTTCTTTCAAGGCAATATCCAAATCATAATTTTTAATGATTTCATCAAATTGCGGAGCAGTAGCTAATTCAACAGAAGCCTTAGCAATACGCATATTGATTTTATCATCGCTTTCTGTACTTCGCTTTTTAAGGCGAATTTTCAATTCATCAATACTAGGTGGTTTTACAAAAACCGCTAATGTTACTTCAGGAAATTTTTTCTTTATTCGAAGTCCGCCAGCAACATCAATATCAAAAATTACATTTTTTCCTTCTGCCCAAAGTCGTTCTACTTCGCTCTTCAAAGTTCCATAGAAGTTATCACGATACACTTCTTCCCATTCCAAGAAATCGTCGTTCTTGATGTGTTGCTTAAATTCTGAAACCTTTATAAAATAATAATGCTCACCATGTTTTTCTTCCCCTCGACTAACTCGTGAGGTAGCAGAAACAGAAAAAGCTAAATTTAATTCGGGTTGTTTAAGCAGATGACGAACGATAGTGGTTTTACCGCTTCCTGAAGGCGCAGAAAATATAATTAACTTTCCTCCTTTCATTATAAAACATTAAGCATTTGTTCCTTAATTTTCTCAAGCTCATCTTTCATTTGAACCACTAATTGCTGCATAGGCGCATAGTTCGCTTTAGAACCAATAGTATTGATCTCTCGACCTATTTCTTGTGATATAAAGCCTAATTTTTTACCGTTTGAATCATCAGATTTCATGGTCTTTGCAAAATAGTCTAAGTGATTTGCGAGACGCACTTTTTCTTCAGTAATATCATATTTTTCTAAATAGTATATCAACTCCTGCTCAAATCGGTTAGAATCTACATCAGCCTTAATATCACCCACAGCTTTATCTAAACGTTGGCGCACATCTGATTGTCGATCTGGGTCCATTTCAACTACTGCTTCAAGTAAATTCTTTAAGGTTTCAATACGGTTAACAAAATCTTGCTCAAGAACGTCACCCTCTTCAGATCTAAATTTATTAATTTCAGAAAGCGCTTCTTTTAAAGCCTCTAGAATGACTTTATACTCATTTTCATCTATATCTGCCCTTTCTGTTTTCAAAGTGTCAGGCATGCGCATAGCTATCTCTAGCAATTGAGCCATATCTCCTTGATTACCTGAAATACTATCTAATTGTTTTATATAGCCTTTTACTACTTCTTCGTTAATCTGAGCGGCAGTTTCTACTCCTGTAGTTTCAATATATAATCCGAAATCAACTTTGCCTCTAACCAAAGAACTAGCTATTATTTTTCGAATTTCTAATTCTTTCTCTCGATATGCACCAGGCATACGCGCATTTAGATCTATGCTTTTACTGTTTAAAGATTTTAATTCAACAGTAATCTTTTTAGATGGTAGCTGTATCACATGCTTTCCGAAACCTGTCATCGATTGAATCATAGGGTGCTTTTAAATTTTGGCAAAGATACTCGTTTTGAAGAAAGCAATTGGCTGTTCTTACAACTCGCGCACCCAAATATTTCGATAGCTTACACGACTATCATCACCATGATCTTGTAGCATTAAAGGTCCCTTGCCATGTACTGTATTTTTAGGCCAGCCAACATAAGGAGTGTTACCTTTAATTTCTGTATGGTCTTGAATTAAAACACCATTATGCAACACAGTTACGGTAGCCGATTTTGTTTTCCCTCCATCGTCATTGAATTCTGGTGCATGGTAGATAATATCATATACATTCCATTCTCCAGTTGGCACAGAAGCCATTGCTAACGGTGGGCCTTGCTTGTAAATAGAACCTACTTGACCGTTTACATAGGTGTCATTGTCATTATTATCTAAAACTTGTATTTCGTAGATGCCATTTAAGAAAACACCGCTGTTCGCCCTGTTTTGATTGTCCAATTGTACTGGCAATGGTGACCTCCATTCGATATGTAATTGAATATCACCAAAATCTTCTTTGGTTCTAATATTTCCGGTTTTATCGGCTACGGTCATGCTTCCGTCTTTGTTCAAATGCCATTTAGCAGCTGAACTATCTTCAGTATGTACCCATGCATCCAAAGAACTTCCATCAAAAAGAACAATAGCATCACTAGGAGCCTTACCTCCAACTGCAGGACTTACAACAGGAACTTTAGGTTCATAAAATTCTGTTTCTTCAGGTGTAGTTGGCTCTGATTTTGCGTATTCTTCATGAACAATTACAGCCTCTTTTACTTCTGCTATAGTTTCATTGACTTCTTCCTTTACTTTTTCATTACATGAAATTTGGAAAAGCAATACTAATGGTAATAAGACGAATAATTTTCTCATGGTTGTTTGGTTTTAAAGTTCTTTTATTTTGATATTTCTAAAGGCAACAATATCACCATGATCTTGCACCCCTATTTTGCCTGTAGTATATTTTGCAAAATGTTCCCAATCAGCGAATTTTGATTTAGAAACCATTTCACCCCATTCTGGGTTATTTACTGAAAAATTTACAACCTCTACGCCATTTAAAACTACAATACCCATGTTAGTTTTGTGATTAATCGTAAACTCACACAAATTCCATTCTCCTACTGGCTTGGTTACATCTTTAGAAGGTGAAACCATATCATATAGTGCACCCGCTTGATGACTTGTCCCATTTTTACCGTCAGGATGTTTATCATTATCTAAAACCTGAATTTCCGGACCCGTTTCATAAGGCTGCCCAAGTTCTTCAAGTTCTTTAACTCCCCAGAAAATGCCGCTATTACCAGCTTCAGCAATTCGCCATTCTATAGAAAGTACAAAGTCAGTATACTGATTGTCAGAAATTAGGTTATAACTTTCCTTGTTTTTCCTTTCTTTAGGCGGATAGAAAACCATTGCCCCGTCTTCAATCTTCCAATGATCTGAAACATTCTCTTTTTTATATTCATGCCAACCATCGAAAGTTTTACCGTCAAAAATAATTTTCCATTCATTG
>CALLIG010000043.1 GCA_938009735.1 uncultured Flavobacteriaceae bacterium | reverse complement strand
TAACGGATTGGTACCTGACGTGATTACAAACCATAATAGGGTTGCCGAACGGTATGATATTGCTACAATCAACCTTGCGAAAGAAGTTACTGATAGAATACAGCACAAAGAATTTACATGGGAAGGCGATTTTAAAAACCTCCATCCCTCACCTTTCGGTCAAGGTATTTACGCGCATTCTATGGTAAGTTTTTTATCCAATGCCTTTTCAGGCTCGATAGATGCTAACCATAAAGTGAAATCTCATGTGCTTCCCGAAAAAATTGATGCGTATTCCTACGACATGGGGCAATTACTTGATATTACCTCAGCAGACTTAGGTGACGGCTGGAGTATTGACCCCTTATGGAGCCCTCAAGACAGCACCGGTACACGATTCAACTATGATGATGTACCGATGCTAATAAGTGATATGCCTGGTAGCACTTTGAAGCTGAATTTTGAAGGTACAGCGGTAGGTATTGCTGTCGCTGCAGGCAAAGATGCAGGAAATATTGAATATCGAATTGATAAAAACCAATGGCAAAAACTAAATCTTTTTACCAAATGGAGTGCAAGCTTGCATCTGCCTTGGTATTATACCTTGGCGTCCGAATTATCAATGAAAGACCATGTATTAGAAATGCGAATAGCCAAAACCAAAGATGACCGAAGTACTGGCAATGCCTGCAGAATACGATATTTCTATAGCAACTAGTATTGATTGATAAGCTTATTTGTAACAAGCGGCTACAACCACAACTCAAGTAAGATTGACCTAATATGAAAAATCTAATTTTGACAGACCGGCTTGAACATCAGCATTCTTCATAAATAGATTCCATAGCAATCCAGTTCTATGATTCTCTATCATTATAATTATCGGTCCTTGATCAATGCCCAAATAGGCATTTGCTACCCAAAAATCATGTTGAGGGCTAAAAGCATCGTAAAAACCAGCAGCGCCTACTAGTTTATCTTTATTCGCATAAAAATACCGTAGGGCTCGCATTGATTCTTCTGGCGTATAAGGCATAGAACTTAAAGCAGCGGTTGGAGAAATAACACCTACATCTTCACTACCAGGTTGGTGCGCTCTGTAGGTTAGTGAACCATCAATATTTCTTGAATAACTAGAGGTAAGCCCCCAACAATTTTCACCATAGTCGATGAAACTATTCGGATTTTCAACACAATACTGATAATTGATTTTAGCGTGATTAATATTTACATTATTGTAGTTCACAAAATCATCAGAAAGGTTTCTAGGATCAAGACCCAAATATGAATACTGTGACCAAAACAAAGGTCCGCCATATTCAGCATTTCCAGTATGGTTAACCACTAAAGGTATATTGTATTGAGTTTCTGAGGAGACAATATTACCGTTAGAGGCCCATCCGTTAGTATAAACATCTTTGCTAATAGCGTAATCAGTTGATGCAGCTGCCAAAACATAAGGTAGTAATACTTCATTATATCCTTTTAGTTCTAAGTTGATATCAAAACCAACATTAGGACTCCAATGCCAATAAAGTGTTTCTTGATTTTGTGTATACCAATTCCATTCTACGCCTTTCCAAAGCGTATCCGCTTTAAGTGCAAGAGCTTTTTCAATAGCGCTACCGTCAGAAAAATATTCTTTAACACAAATCAAACCCTGTACTAAAAATGATGTCTCAACAATATCGCCACCATCGTCTTTATCGCTAAAAGCTATGGTGTTTCCATTCACATCATTAATCCAATGTGGCCAAGCCCCATGATAACGATCTGCAGTTTCAAAAAAGGACACGATGCTACTTATTCGTGTTATTCCTTCTTCTCGTGTAATAAAACCTTTTTCAATACCTACCAGTAAAGCCATCAATCCGAATCCTGATCCGCCTGTGGTAACTATACTTTTGTCTGTCTCAGGTTCATTAGGCAAGTAACGTTCTCTCGCTGCACCGGAGTTCGAAGCAGAAAAATCCCAAAAATATGCAAAGGTTTCACGTTGGGCGAAATCTAATAATTCGCTATCGGTCAATGCTTCTTCTACAGGTTTTTCTGGTGGCTCAGCAATAACAATAGGTTCATTAATATTATCTGATGAACAAGCTAGTGCAAATACTAATATGAAAAGGCAACTATAAATAGGTCTCATTACAAATCAAATTATATATTAATAAATGTCACTTTCATCAACGACTATTACAAATGATTGTTGTTGATAAAAAGCTGTCAACATATAACAAGTGAAATACCACCCTTAATCTTAACTGATTAATCAACAATAGCCAATACGCATCTAATAGATGAATACCATAACGAAATTAATCTTTCATTGGTCTATATAAAACCGTCAACCAACTATTCTTGCCCCAAATACCTGCTATCTGTGTATACATTTGTAGAAACTTTAACCCATACGTTATGAAATCTAACAAAATAATTTACAGTATTACACTTAGTATTTTTGCAGTTGCGGTAATTGGAGCTGTTTTAAATTCAATTATAAACTACGATTCAGTCGTCGCAACTTTTCAAACATTAGGTTACCCAACTTACCTTATACATTTATTAGGAGTAGCTCAAATAATAGGTTTAGCATTAATTGTTCTAAATAAAGATAATTTACTTGTCGAATGGGTATACGCAGGTTTTTTCATGAACTTTATTTTAGGATGCATTGCTCACTTGGCAACCAATAGTGGAAATGGAGCTTCCGCTGTTGTTTGTCTTGTGATTCTTTTGGTAACCTACGTTCAAGCTAAGAAAGCAAGAGCTTTCAAAAAAGAAAATGAAGCAGTTGAAACCCCAAATTATGCCAATAGCGTTCACGCTTAACACTACCATTAACTATACTTCATATATTTAGGCAGGATTGTTCTACTCATTTTTCGAGTAGAACTTTTTTGTTTGCAGCAATACCTCACTCATGCAATCATAGGTTATTTGTTTTATAAAAAAAGGCTTCAAAATACGAAGTGCTTCTAATCTGTAGGATACTAATTAAAGAAATATAGTACCTTGTTACTATAAACAGATGTAGCTTTTATGAAGTAAATACGAACAGCATGAACAACAAAAAAATTCTACCACCAGGCCAGAAAGAATCTAACATTTTTCCGCGCTTCGGACTTCCTCAATATGCAAATCGTTTTCCTGAAAATATAGACAACATAAGCTTTTCGATAGGTGGTGATTTGGAAGAATTTGAAATAGCTGATGAATTGAATACGCTACCTCGAACCACTCAAGTTTCAGATTTTCATTGTGTAACGACATGGAGCAAATTGAATCTCAATTGGAGCGGTTACAAATTCAATGATTTTTATGATGCATTCATTGTACCTAAACTAACGGATGACATCTCTTTCGTTATTCTTAAGGCGCAAGATGGCTATAAAACAAGTTTACCATTAGCTGATTTACTAAAACAGAATGTATTGCTTGCTGACCAACTTGATAATCAGCCACTAACTATTGAACACGGGGCGCCCTTAAGAATTATTGCTCCTGATCACTATGGTTATAAAAATCTTAAACATATAAAACGTATCGAGTTTTATGTAGAAGAGCAAATTGTGAAGCAGGGTTATTTAAGTTTTATGGATCATTCAAGAGC
>CALLIG010000042.1 GCA_938009735.1 uncultured Flavobacteriaceae bacterium | reverse complement strand
CGTTCTACTCCAAAATTATCATTATTTGAAGTTGTATAGTTTGCAGTTTTTAAAACATTGGGGTGTGCATTTTCCATAGCAAAACTAAAATCAGCTAGAGCCAACATTTCAAGGTCGTTGTTGTAATCTCCAAATACCATGGTCTCGGCAGGCGTAATGTTATAAAGCCCTTGTAGTTTTTGAAGTGCAAAGCCTTTGTTCGCATCCGGACTTGATATGTCAACCCAATTCGGACCAGAAACTTTTACTTTTAAATCACCTTCTAAGTGTTTTACAGATGGATAAATAAAATCTTCAGAACTTTCAAAGTGATAGATGGCTATTTTTAAAACTTCTTCTTCAACGAGCTTTAAATCATCTGCAATATTATATGCCGAATAAAATTGCTTCACCATGTTGGTAAAGGCATCAGAATCCCCATTGAAAAAAGCGCCATCCTTGCTACATAGCACCGTATGAATATTCGCAACTTTTGAAAGTGTATCTAATATTAAATGTTGTTGGTTTTTAGGAAGCAATGTCGATAGTAACTCTTCATCTTTACGCATAACATAGCCTCCATTCTCAGCAACAATAATGATATCCTCTTTTATGCGTTGTAGTTTATCAAGAATGCTATTATATTGTCTTCCGCTGGCTGCAACGAAAAGAATATTTCGTTTTTTTAATTCTTCAAAAAGTCCAAAAAAACGATTGCTCACTTCATGATTTGAATTTAATAAGGTACCGTCCATATCGGTAACAACCATTTTGACTTTTGAAAAATCCATATCTAATATTGCTTAATTTGTCAAAGGTATTTCTTCTAATTTTAAATTGAGATGTCAATGCTAAAGTTTTACAATTAATTCATATACTTACTTTATGAAATTTTATCAGAAAGAACTTCGCTTAAAACCATATCAACGGGGTTTCCATTTAATTACGGAAACAATAGTATCTAACTTCTCCGAAATAGAACAAATACAAACAGGAATGCTTCAAGTCTTTATCAAACATACTTCAGCCAGCTTGACTATAAATGAAAATGCGGATCCAACAGTTCGTGTTGATTTTGAAAGTCATATGAACGAGATGGTACCTCAAAATGCACCTTATTATATACATACCTATGAAGGACCTGATGATATGCCAGCGCATATAAAAGCTTCTTTGATGGGGGCTTCTATTCAAATACCTATAACGGACGGAAAATTGAACTTAGGCATCTGGCAGGGTATCTATTTATGCGAGCACCGTGATACGGCTTCCGGTAGAAATTTGGTATTAAGTGCTTTCGGAATTTAATTCATTCTTCATAACTTTAGTAAACGAACCTCAACGATAGAGCATATGACCACAGAAGAATCGATCCTCAATAAAATCCAAATCTTAATTGCGAATCATTTTAAAACTCCTGAAGAAGCATTTAGTTTTTTTGATGCTGATAGTAGCGGAAAACTTAAAAAGAGCGAGATAGTAAAACTCTTAAAGCAAGCAGAAATAAGCGGATTTATTCGAGGCCTAGTTGGTTCTAAGCTCATTGAAGGCTATGACAAAAGCAATGATGAAGAAATTGATTGGCAAGAGTTTAAAGCGGCAGTCGATAAAATCAAATCGGCGTAAAACAGAATTAGTACTAACAAAAAAATCCAGCTCAATGAGCTGGATTTTTTATAAGTGAGTATTATTTGAAATCTATTTTACTTGGTCGACTACTGCTTTAAAAGCATCTGGGTGATTCATTGCTAAATCAGCTAAAACCTTACGGTTTAACTCAATGTTTTTAGCTTTAACACCTCCCATGAACTGTGAGTAAGACATTCCGTGTAAACGGGCACCTGCATTAATACGTGTAATCCACAAGGCGCGGAAATTTCTTTTCTTATTTCTACGATCTCTATAAGCATATAACATTGCTTTTTCAACCGCATTTTTGGCTACCGTCCAAACGTTTTTACGTCTTCCGAAATAACCTTTGGCTTGCTTCATTACCTTTTTTCTTCTGGCTCTTGAAGCGACTGCATTTACTGATCTTGGCATAATTTAAATTGTTTTTGTAGTAGGCGATCGATTATCGATTCTTGTTAAGGCCTAACTCCATGGTTAATAATTTACCGTTTGAATAATTACTTTAAACGTAATTGTTCTTTAATACTGTTAACATCTGCTTGGTGAACCAAAGTAGAATGTGTTAACGCTAGCTTACGCTTTTTTGACTTTTTAGTCAAGATGTGACTCTTGAAAGCGTGCTTTCTTTTGATTTTACCAGAACCTGTTAGCTTGAAACGCTTCTTGGCGCTGGATTTTGTTTTCTGTTTAGGCATTTTCTCCTATGTGTTTAATTAACTCACTTATTCATACTAAACGCCGCTTATCAATTAAGTAAGCAGCGCCTTGTAATATTGTCTAAACGAACAATGTTCGTTATATTATTTACTTTTTGTCTTTGGAGCGATGAACATTGTCATACGTTTTCCTTCTAATCTCGGCATCTGTTCTACCTTTCCTAACTCTTCTAACTCAGATGCTAAACGAAGTAATAAAATTTCTCCTTGATCTTTATACACTATTGATCGGCCTTTGAAAAATACATATGCCTTTAATTTGGCACCGTCTTTTAAAAACTTCTCTGCATGTTTCTTTTTAAACTCGTAATCATGATCATCCGTATTAGGGCCGAACCTGATTTCTTTAACTACTACTTTTGAAGCTTTCGCTTTCATCACCTTTTCGCGCTTCTTCTGCTCGTAAAGGAATTTCTTATAATCGATTATTTTACAAACCGGCGGATCTGCCTTTGGTGATATCTCAACCAAATCTAATCCTAACTCTTCTGACTTCGCCATGGCTGCTGCCAATGGGTAAACCCCTACTTCGATGTTATCACCAACTAAACGAACTTCTGGGGAGATAATTCTTGCGTTGATCTTGTGCGGGTTTTTATTTTCCCTTCTCGGTTGAGGCCTAAATCTTTTTCGTATTGCTATGACTTCTTATTTTTAGTTAAACTTCTTTATTTTTAAAACGACTTTAAGGTACTATTTATTTCTTTATTGACCAACTCTGTAAATTCATTTACAGCTATTGCACCAAGGTCTTCACCTCCGTGGCGGCGAACAGAAATGGTATTAGCCGCTTCGTCGTTTTCCCCAACAATCAGCATAAATGGAATTTTACTCATTTCTGCCTCTCGTATTTTCTTGCCAATGGTCTCACTTCTACTGTCGACAAGCGCGCGAATTTCGTTATTTTCTAGGGATTTTAAAACTTTTTCAGCATATTTTTCATTTTTCTCGCTGACAGGTAAAATTATAACCTGCTCTGGAATTAACCATAAAGGAAAATTACCACCAGTATGTTCTAATAATAAAGCAATAAAACGTTCCATACTTCCGAAAGGTGCACGGTGAATCATAACGGGTCTATGTGACTCGTTATCAGACCCTTTATAGGTTAGATCAAAACGCTCTGGTAAGTTGTAATCTACTTGAATTGTTCCTAGTTGCCAGTTTCTTCCTAATGCATCTTTAATCATAAAATCAAGCTTAGGTCCGTAGAAAGCAGCTTCGCCTTTTTCTATGACAAAATCTAAACCTTTTTCTTTGGCTGCATTTATAATTGCATTTTCAGCTTTTTCCCAATTTTCAACAGATCCAATATATTTTTCTGGTTTATCTAAATCACGAACAGATACCTGTGCGGTGAAATTTTCAAAACCTAGAGATCCTAATACATATAAGGTAAGGTCAATTACATTTTTGAACTCTTGATCTAATTGATCAGTAGTACAGAATATATGAGCATCATCTTGAGTAAATCCTCTTACTCGAGTAAGTCCATGAAGCTCTCCACTTTGTTCGTAACGATATACAGTTCCGAATTCAGCAAATCGTTTTGGTAAATCTTTATAAGAATGTGGTTTGAAATTATAAACTTCACAATGATGCGGACAGTTCATTGGCTTTAATAAAAACTCCTCGTCCATTTTCGGAGTCTTAATAGGTTGAAAGCTATCAGCTCCATATTTTTCATAATGTCCAGAAGTAACATAAAGTTCTTTTTGTCCAATATGAGGAGTGATTACCATTTCATAACCAGCCTTCTTTTGAGCCTTTTTTAGAAAATTCTCAAGACGCTCACGTAATGCTGCACCTTTAGGTAACCATAATGGTAGACCTTGTCCAACCTTTTTAGAAAAAGTAAAAAGCTCTAGCTCTTTACCAAGTTTTCTATGATCACGTTTTTTAGCTTCTTCTAGTAATTCTAAATATTCAGTAAGTTCTTTCTGCTTCGGAAAAGAAATACCATATACACGAGTGAGTTGTGGTTTATTTTCGTCACCTCGCCAATAAGCGCCAGCGACACTTAGAATCTTAATTGCTTTTACAATTCCTGTTTGCGGTATATGGCCTCCACGACATAAGTCAGTAAAGGAGTCATGATCACAAAAAGTTATGGTGCCATCCTCTAGATTCTCAATAAGCTCTACTTTATATTCGTTGCCTTCTGCTTTGTATTTTGCTAATGCATCTGCTTTGCTAACTGATCGTAAACTAAAAGGGTGTTTGCCTCGGGCAATCTCAATGGCCTTTTTCTCAATGGCCGGAAAATCTTTATCAGAGATAACTCCTTCAGGTAATTCTACATCATAGTAAAATCCGTTGTCGATTGCTGGTCCTATAGTAAGTTTGACACCTGGGTATAATTCCTCAAGTGCTTGTGCAACAATATGAGAAGTTGAATGCCAAAAAGCTTTCTTTCCTTCTGGGTTATTCCATGTGTATAAAATAAGAGATCCATCTTCATGCAATGGAGTTACCGTCTCAACAACCGTATCGTTAAATTTTGCAGAAATAACGTTTCGAGCTAAGCCCTCGCTAATGCTCATCGCAACATCCATTGCAGTACTTCCTTTAATGTATTCCTTTATAGTACCATCTGGCAAAGTAATCTTAATCATAATAACATATATATAATAGGTGCGCAAAGATAGCACGTTGTGTTGATGCAGACAATATATATAGTATGGTTTGTTGGTGCGTTACCAACTTTTGCAAAGTCGGTCGGGCTATTCGCTATATTTTTTGTGATGAAAAATCACCAAAAGATGTCGCTGCTATCCCTAGCGCAAATATCATAATTGAGAAAAAGCTTGCGCTAAAGAAGAAAATAACTTAAATTGAATACCCTTTTTTAAAGAAAATAGAATTGTAAAATTCTAGTATTTAGGCTCTTGAAGAAAGGGTTGAAAAAAAAGTTTAAAAAAGATTGAAATAAGCTTTGTGAATTGAAAAAGCATGTTACATTTGCAGCCCGTTAAGCGCATATGTATTTATGTTAGTTGAAGCGGAAATAGATACTACGTTCATAGACAAAAAGCTGTTTTTCTAAGGTCTTCGGAAAAAAATTATTTTTTTTCAATTAAAAGATTGCGGGTTAAAAAAACAGTTATATATTTGCAGCCGCTTAGAGCTATATGCTTTAAGAAAATGCAGAAA
>CALLIG010000041.1 GCA_938009735.1 uncultured Flavobacteriaceae bacterium | reverse complement strand
ATGGAAAACGGTGCTACCTACGGGTCAGGATGGCATTAGCCTCCTTAGGGCGAATTCAACTCGTTTTCCTAGGCCATTTATCTCTAGTATAAACCACAAGATAAGAACCCAGTTCTATTCAGATTTTAAAGGTAAAAGGGCGACTGGAGAAGACCCATAGCTCGACTACTTATTGAGCCCATTAATGAAAAATTATTAACACATAAAACATCAAAAAATGAATGCACAAGCAACACTACAACTCATGCAAAAACTAAAACTTAACGGCATGTCTGTTTCTTATGAATCCATACTGGATCTGCCTGTAGACAGCATCCCAGACACCCACAGTTGCATCGCTACATTGATAGACGCCGAATTGCAGAACAGAGCGCACAAACGAACATCGATGCTCTTACGGCTCAGTAAACTCAGGTATCCAGCTTCGATCCATGACATCACCTATCAACCCGACCGAAACCTAGACAGACAGATCATTGTACAACTATCAGATAGTACTTATGTAGAACGCTCTGAAAACATCCTCATTACAGGAGCTACAGGATGCGGCAAGTCCTTCTTAGCTTGCGCACTAGGACACCAAGCATGTCTTCTGGAGCACCGTACACTATACTTTAATATGAATAGACTTTGTGAACAAATTGCAATCGCTAAGGTAGACGGTACCTACATAAATGGATCAATAGAATAAGTAAAGCTGGTCTAATCATTTTTGATGATTTTGGGCTACAACCACTATCTCATGATGTCAAATTAGCCATCCTTCAAATATTAGAAGATAGGTATCAAAAGGGATCAACAATCATAGCATCACAACTTCCTATAAACAAATGGTATGATTACTTGGACGAACCAACTTTGGCGGATGCAATTATGGATCGACTCACAGCTAAATCTTCCAAAAGTGAACTAAAAGGAAAGAGCTTAAGGCATAAGTTAATTGTCAATTATCAAGGGGGTCAGCTTGCGAGAATAATCAATATAAGATCTTTTTTATACCTTTACATTCCACTCTAATTCTTAGGGGGTCAGCTTGCAAGAACTAGGGGATCAATGCTGCGAGAATATACAAAAAGAGTTTAAGGATTATTTTTGATAACACAGTATCTATAATAAAAGACCATATCCAACATGCATTCTCATTCCTAAAGACTAATTATAGAATAGTAACTTTTGATACAATATATCAAACTTAATCGAACAGCAAATATTGAATTCTATTATTACTTTTTTAGCAAGCCCTAAATAAAAGAGACACAAACATAAGTTAGGCTGTCAAAGATATTTCTATTCAAAGCTAACTTATCTTTCTGACCACTTTTATGAGTAGGCCCACGATTCATCATGTTCTAAATGTAGATATTGATTATCTTTGACTTTTCTTTTCATACTGGTATAATGTGATTCGCTATAATTATTAATAAATTGCAAATCAAATCAACCATTCCAAATAATTGAATGAAAAAAAATGTAATACCCAATAGCTACATTGTTCTTATCTTTTGTCTAATGTTCTATTATGAAGTTCAAAGCCAAACAGACTTCCTAAGAAGTGAAGTCTACACGATTCTAAATGGGCATACCATAAATAGTATAGATGAAGATCGCGCAGGCAATATGTGGATTGGTTCAGATGAAGGTCTATTTAAATATGATGGCACATCAATGGACGAATATGAAAATAATCAATTAGAAGGAAGTGAAATAATTAACCTCAAATGTGATACTATTAATGATATTGTATGGGTTAAAAGCATTACAAATGAAATTGGATTTGTTTGCGGAAAAAAAATAATTAAAGTATTAAGCAATGAAATAAATGAATCAACTAGGTTTTGGGAGGTTGAAGCTTTTGCACCAAATAAACTTATCGTTAGTTCGCACACTAATGTATATTCATTTTTGATTATGAATTTCAAAAAAATTGGTTGCTCTTTAGAGGATATCACCTACACTGAAGTACCATTTGACAAACAATATACCAATCTAAATCCAATTTTAATAAAAAAAATAAAAAACAAATTCTACACTGAACATACTCATGGCTTTCAATCCTTAGCAAACCAAAAAACAATAAATAGATTTGCTCAAAAACTACTTATTGATGGTATCTTGAATCATTGGAATGACCATCATTATATTGTTCATGACAATCTAAAAATCACTAAGTTAGATACACTCCTAAATGTTATTGAAGAATTTAAAATAAGCACTAACCGTAAGATTATTAGAGCTATTAATGATCAAAATTATCTAGGTCTATGTGGAAGAGCATTGGGAATTGAATTATTTGATCTGGAAACACGAAAACATATATTACTCGATGAACTTGACAATTTTGCCATTAATGACTTTTTTCAAGATTCTAAAGGAATTTTATGGTTCGGAACTGAAAGAGAAGGTTTAAAAAAAATAATTCTTCCCCAATTGCATTCAGCAAACCCAGTTAATTTCGTCTCAACGCTTCAAAATATTAATTATAGCTGCACTATTGACAGCTCAGTTTTTTTCGCCTTGAAAAATGGCAAGATATTTAAAACCATAAATAATAAACGTACTGAACTAATATTTGAATGTCCAGAAATGATTAGGACAATGAAATATATTGGAAACAATCACATAGCTATTCTAGGCAAATCTAATACTTTCATCATCAACAATGAAGGAAAGCTAATTGCAATAAAAAATGATTGTGCAAAGGATATTACTTACAAGAAATTTCAAATTTTCAATACGACTTGTTATGGAGTAGTTCAAATCGATATTAATGGAAATAGAATAAAAAAAATAACAAAAAATGGTTCTCGCCATTATCACATAACCCAAAACGAGTCATTAATATATTCAACGAGTAACAAAGGGATCTCCTATTTTTCAAAAGAAGCCACCAAAATCATAACTGACACTACGTGGGACAATACAAATACTATAACTGACATTGAACTAGACTTACATAATCAACTATGGGTAGCAACAGAATCCAATGGTATTTATTTAAAAAAAATAGGTACTGATCATTCTTATAGAAAAATTCCTTCCTTAAAAGACTTGAATAAAACAAAATTAAAGTTAATTGACAACTATTTATTTCTATTTACTTCAAAACAACTGAATGTCATTAATATTAAAACCAAAAAAAAATTAAGTATTAACGTACTTTTAGGCCTACCTAATCAATCATTTAGCGACGTTTCTAAACTAAAAAATGAATTTGTACTGAGTTCTGAAATTGGAATAATTAGAATATCTGTTGATGACTTAGATTTTAATTATACTAGTAAAAACACTATATCAGTTAATTCAATAACAGTCAACGGTTCAACTTCTTCCACTGCTAAAAAAATTAATTTAGAATACAATTATTCTAAATTAGAATTCATATTTAGCACACAGGATTTCTATAATATTAGACCCATTAATTACTTTTACAAATTTTTTTTAGATGGAGAATTAATTAGAAATGAAAAAATTAGTCATCATAAACTAAACTTATCAAACTTACGACCAGGGAAATACGAACTTCAATTATCCAAATCACCTACATTTTTTGATGAAGACAACCATATTGACTATAATATAAATATAACTCAACCCTTTTGGGAACGTTGTTCGTTTATTGCGCTAAGTAGTTTATTATTGGTATCAATCTCTATTTGGGGTTATAAACGTGGGACATCCTACATAAATAAAAAGAGAATAAATCAAGAAAAGATTAAAAAAGAACTTGATCATTTAAAATTAACTTCACTTCAAGAAAAATTAAGCCCCCATTTTATAAATAATATTTTAAATACCAGTCAATACTATATCGCTTTTGCATCTCAAAAAAAAGCTTCCGCCTTAATAGATAAACTATCAACATTGATGCGTTTTACGTTCGACCATATGAGCGTAAGCTCTATTAGTCTATCTGAAAAGTTGCAATTCATATCCACTTATATAAAATTGCAAGATGATATTAGTAGAACAGAAATCAAATTCACCATAGACACGGGGGATTTTACTACGCAAGAAATAAAAAATATAATGATTCCTGTCTATATAGTTCAACCCATTATTGAAAATTCAATAAAGCATAACTTTGGAATAAAAAAACTAAATATTGAGTTATCTCTAATCAAAAAAAACTCAATACTTTATTTAGAAATAAAAGATGATGGAAAAGGAATTGATATCCATCATCTTAATGAATTCAAATCAAGTTTGGATATTATTTCCAAAAGACTTACGATAATAAATGGGTCATCCACCGAAAATATTACATTCACAAACTTGGGAAAGCTCTTTATTGTAACCATTAAGATAAAACTGAACAGTGTCTATTTAAAATAAGGATAAATGTTTGATTAGATTCAAACATTTATTTAGGGATATTCCGTAGTATCCAAAGTTCTCGATGCTCGTCGATATTTCCAGATGTCGATGTTTATATGATTATCTAGTATAGAATTACTACTTGCATGTTTTTGAGTGCTCGTATAAAAATTAGATAATCATACAAAGATCGTAGGCAGGAGCCAACGACCAACAGGGGTAAACAAATAATCGATTCAAGTAAAATAATCAAATCAACACAACTGGTATCATTTTGGTTTATTGGGTTAAAAGTTTTTATCATCTATTTTAGGCCAAACCTGTTAAAAGAATTTTAAATGCTTTTACTAAACAGTACGAATAAGAATTAATTTTTCGATCACAAAGAAAACATAGAAAACAAATTCCAACATACAACATATAACAAAATAAAAAATACATTTTGCGCGTATTTATCGCACTTTTACGCGTAATAACTTGATTCACAGTTGCTTACTATGAGAATAACTCGTATATTTATCAAAACTCTTATTAAGAGCCATAAAATAAATTTTAAGCATCCATTAAAAAACCATTAAAAAACCTTTAAGCACTCTTTAAGCACTCTTAAAGCAATCTTAAACACACCCTTTTACATATGTTAGATGTTATTCTCATAGATGATGACTTCAAAGCTCTAGATCTTCTAGAACTAAAGTTGAGCAAAATCGAAAATATCAATATAATCGGAAAATGTGAGACATTAATCGACGGAATTAAATTAATCCAAATATCACCCCCGGATATAGTGTTTTTAGATATTGAATTATCGAGAAATATTGGTTTTGAATTATTAAATTTTTTTGAATCTCCAAGTTTTAAAATAATCTGCGTAACAGGTCATCAAAAATATGCCATCGAAGCACTTAGGAATAAAGTTTTTGACTATTTAGTCAAGCCTGTGAATGCTGAGGAATTAAGTGCTGCCATTAGAAACTATCGATTAGAATTTCGTGCAATACCTGGATCAAGTAAAACTAAAAATGATCCTCTATTGGATTCAGGTAGAATTTCATTACTCACAAATAATGGTTTCGAAATTTTCGAGCTAGACTTAGTTACTCGTTTGAGAGCTGATGGAAGTTACTGTACTTTGTTTTTTAATAGTGGTCAAAAAGTAATGACCACGAGAAATTTAAAGTATTATGAAGAAAAACTAAATAATAAAAACTTCGTTAGGATAAATCGCAGAGACCTCGTAAACATTAATTACATCCAGAGATTACATAAAGGCAGATACCCTATACTAGAACTAACAACGGGAACACAACTTCAGGTATCTGATAGAAAAAGAAAACTCATGAGGGAAATGTTGGCAAAGTAATACAATCAACTTTAATCTTCTCCAAAAAATGAGACCATTACTAAGTCTGTAGTTTAGGGCATAGCACTACATTTTTTCAAGCGTCATGTTCTCTCTTCATCTATGTTCAAAAGGTGATAATTATTTGATTAGCACAATTGAGTACAAAAGTCTAACAATTAAGTCGTTTTATGCAAAAACAACTTTTTTATGACCCCGACACAAGTATCGGAGTATTTAAACTATAAATTGTCAATAGCTCTTCCCAATTGTTGTTCTATGATCTCAAAAAGTTCTAACCTTGAATATGGCTTAATAACAATTGCTTTGCTTCCAGCATCTAAAGCCTGCTTATGCACTTCCTTATCAATATATCCTGATTGCATTATAATAGGAATTGAAGGATTATTTTTTTTAATTATTCTACAGGCCGTGATACCATCCATAATAGGCATCTTTATATCCATGAGAATCAGATCAATCACTTCTTCTTCTACAAATTTTATTGCCTCTAGTCCATTATTGGCATGAATAACATTATAGTTTTTTTTCATTAAAATTAATTCAAGATACCGGAAGATTTTGATGTTGTCTTCTGTTACCAAAATTGTGATTTGGGGCTTTTTTTCAGAATGGCTATTATTGATTTGCTTGTTCATATAATCCAAAATATTTTATCATGAGAAATCGAAAAACTAATTATTGAGACTTTAAATTATACTCATTAGTGCTTTTTTAAGTTCTTTAATAGTGAATGGTTTTTGCAAAAAAAAATTAACATCATGTTTATTTTTAATGTTTACATCAATATTCCAACCACTTACAATAACGATTTTCGTTCTATTTCCCATCTTTTTTCTTATAGCATCTGATAATTGGAAACCGTTCATATTGGGCATACCAATATCAGTAAATATCACATCGTATTTATTCTGATTTAGAAGTAATAATGCATTTTCACCTCCATCTGCAACATCGCAATTGTGACCTATTAATTCCACTAATTTGCTTGCGTTTTCACGTATAGCTAATTCATCATCTATCCACAAAATATTTAAAGATGCTACATCATCAGTTAGAACATCTTCTCCAACATCATTAATTTCAACCTTATTACTTTGTGGTAAAGTAATTTCGATACTAGTTCCTTTTCCTAATTCAGAGGATTTGACACAAATAAATCCATGGTGCTTTTTTATTATATTAAAAACACCACTCAATCCTAAGCCTCTATCCCGCTCAAGTTTTTTTGTAGTATAAAACGGTTGGAATACTTTTAATTGGGTTTCCTCATCCATACCAATACCTGTATCCGTAAAGTCCATAAATAAGCCTTCAGCTCTTGTACCTGTTTTAATATGGATATTTCCACCTAGTGGCATTGCTTCTATACTATTCTTAATTAAATTATAGATTACCGTTTTCAATTCACCTTTAATACCATCAACTCTTGGAATATTGCCATAATCTGAAGTAATCTTTATAGTCAATCCTTTTCTTTCCATACTATTTTTCCATATAGGACGTGATTCCACTATACTTTCTTTAATAATTGAGTTAAAGTTGATGATCTCGGTTTCAACTTTATCGTCTATTGCACCAAAGCTTTGCAATGCATTGATTCTGTCTGCCACATCAGTTATTGTAGTCCTAATACTATTTAAGCGTTCTAAGGTTGCATCTGAAAATTTATTTTGATATTTAACAATTTCCAAATTCCCCATCATAGACTGTAACGCGTTGTTAAAATCGTGGGAAATTGAAGATGCCATTTCACTAAAAGCGGCAAGTCTTTGATTTTCTGTTTGAGTTTTCTCAAATAGTTTTTGAGAAGTAATATCCTGTACAGTACCGACCATCCGTACAAAATTGTTAGCATCATCTAGAAAACAAACTCCTTTAGAGATTACATAAATAATCGAAGTGTCTTCTTTAACAATCCTATTTTCAAAGCAAAATGCACTTTTATTCGATACTGCAGACTTTAATAACTTTTCATAACGTTCCTTATCATCAGGATGAACATGTTTAAAAGCCAGTTCATACGAAGGTATTACTGAATTTGGATTATATCCCAATAATTCATACATCATGTCCGACCACTTAACTTCGTTGTCGAGTAAATTCCATTCCCAATTACCAGTATGAGTAATGCCTTGCGATTCATTTAGTATTTTAATAAAATCCTTGTTTTGTTTATCAATTACCTTAAGCGCTTCCTCAGATTTCTTGATGTTAGTAATATCTGTAAAGACTACAGCAACTTGTCCTTTGTCTACTTTCCAAGCAAAAGTTTGATAATATTTATCGAGCTCCGCTCCATAGTTATCAAAGTTTTCAGGCTCACCTGTTTTCTCTACCTTTTCAAATGTTTTAATCCAATAATCTTCTACAACATCAAATATTTCTTTTGCTCGTTTACCTAAAATCTCTTTTCTTTTCTTGTTCACTAATTTTTCAAAAGCCAAACTTGTACGAAGAATTACATAATCAATAGCATTGCCATCTTCATCATAAACGAGATCGATAACCATACAAATTCCAGTCATAAAATTAAAAAGACTGTTATATTTTTTCTCACTCTTGATAAGATTTTTTTTTGATTCTGTTAGTTCTGATATATCTTCAAAAAACAATACAAACTTATTCTCTGAAAAAAAATGGGAATTGACACTATACGTTTTATCAGTGTTATGATTGTAGTCTACAAAGTGAATTGGTTTTTTATCAAACACGACAGAGCTATATCTTTCAATCCAAGATTCTTCAATATCTGGATATATTTTTTTGACTGTTTTGCCAATAAATGAAGAAATCCTCATTCCTGTTTGTTTTTCAAATGCGGAATTAAATCTAAGAAAACGATAGTCACTAGGATTTCCATTCTTGTCAAAAAGAAGTTCACATAGTGCAAACCCTATAGATATCTCGTTAAATAGTTTCTGCAGGTCATCCTCACTTATCGAGTAATCTCTACTAGTGTTCGACTCTTTATTTTTATTTGTCATTTATGTTCAATTGTGACATTCATTATTGTAATTGTATTTATTCTGAGTCATCTTTATTTCTTATATTGAATAAAAGAAATTTAATGTTTATAGTTTTAGGTATTCTTTTCAACTTGAGCGGTCAAAATCAGATGACTAAGAAATAAAATTGCTTATAATAACACTATAATCGCCTTCACTCTATTTCAAATTTTGGCTTAATCTCTTATTAGAGTTAGCCAATTCAAAGCTTGTCAGGCATCCTCATTTTCTTAGCTGAACTTGTATCGTGATCCACTAATAAAACCTAATTCATTATAAAAAAGACTTAACATACTCATTTTTTGTCAAAATTGCACAATTTATTCTTCGACTATTATCCCAAGCCAAGATTTATAATGAAATCTGCAGTATGGATTTCGTATCAGACTGTTTGAGTGATGGCCGTACAGAACTTATACAAAATGTTATTGACGGCTAAGTAAGGCATAGTATTAGTTGAACACCAGTAAGGATATTTAGAGAGCAAGAAATAGCAATAGAAGAAAAGAGCAACCAAAGTATTTACGAACTGGTAATGTCTCAGAAATTGACTCAACAGAAACAAAGAATGGTGTGAAGGAAAGCTATCATCACTATCTATTCGGAGCCTGATAAGTCGATTGCAGAATTGTTCTGAAGCATGTCAAAATAGCACATTTCGAGAGGATGTCTTAGATGCTTATCTGTTTACAACAATCGAGCAATTCAAATGAACTACCTCGATGAAAGCATACGAGGTATCAAAATAAATAGTTCGATGCAAGCATCGGGGAATATAACCCTCAAGAGATTTCATATAAGAAAAATGGATGGAGGATTTCAGCAACAAGATGAAAATCTAATGGTCTAGACATAAATCATAGCTAATCTGTAAAGGAAGAAAGAAATATTACGAACACCTCCTAGACATTGACCATCTCTGACATAATCGAGTAGGGTAAAGTAAAGAAGAATTTCTTTACTTCATCCCTCTCACACCACCGGACGTACGGTTCTCGTATCACGGCGGTTCATTAAGTCGGTTGCTATAAGCTATAGTAGAAAACTATGACTCATGCATTCCTGTTGCTCATTCTTGCTGCATCTTATTGGTTATATTCTCCTAACTTATCTTCGGATTCCGTCCTATCATCCAGTAGTGAGTCCCACTATTTTTATTTTCTAGTGGTGTGGCAATACTTTGCCCAATATGATAATTTCAATGAGTTCGCAACTGACTCAATGTTTAGTCCTTCCTATTTCGTGAGACTTCGGAGGTAGGGGCTTAGCCATCTCCGCTCTTATCCATAGTACTATGACCTCTGCTGACTTCTGTAGCTTAAAAAAAAAAAACTACAGACTTCCCAGGGTAAGATCACATATCTTTCTTTCCATCTCCCCGCTGCATTTACGTTATTAGGCTCTGTGTAGTATTCGGGCTTTGTTTTGTTTGGCAAACTTACCCGCCTAATCCCGCCTTAATATGCAGTTTCTGTCCGTCGGGGCAGTCCCGATAGCTATCGGGATGCCCGTAAGCTTCCTTCAGACCCAACCTCACAGTTACGCCCTTGCTCTTAGCTAACACTTCGCACT
>CALLIG010000040.1 GCA_938009735.1 uncultured Flavobacteriaceae bacterium | reverse complement strand
ATTGCAATACCATTTCTTCCAGTTGCCACAATTGGTACCGCGGTAGCATTTTATATTGGTTTTAAAAATAATGCATCTTACGATAGACTTTGGGAAGCACGAAAAATTTGGGGAGGCCTTGTAAACAGTAGCAGAACTTTCGGAGTTTGGGTCACTAATTGGGTAAATGATGAGAAGTTAAGTTATGATGAATTACAAAAAATCAAACAAGAACTTATATACAGGCATCTGGCCTATATAAACGTACTGAGAACCCAGTTGAGAAAAGTATCGGTATGGGAAGATCGTGACTATCACAACATATCTTCAAATATAACTGGAGAATCGTTGGAAGAAATGTACCAAAAAAGTGTAAAACACATCGCCAGCAGCTTTCTTAATGAAAAAGAAAAGGAAGAACTTCCTGGTAAAACGAATAAGGCTACCTATCTCTTACAGGAACAAAGTGCGCAACTAACAGAATTAAAAAGAAATGGCTTGTTGACGGAATTTGAGCATGGTGATCTTGAAAAAATGATACAAGCATTTTATAATCATCAGGGGGCAGCAGAACGTATTAAAACTTTCCCTTTCCCGAGGCAATATGGCTTTTTTAGTCAAGTGTTTGTAGGTATTTTTATTCTTCTTTTACCTTTCGGGATGGTTTCGGTTATAGCCGAACAGAGTTCCGTTTGGATAACCATACCTGCATCGGTTTTAATTTCATGGATGTTTCAAACCATGGAAAATGTTGGCGATTCAAGTGAAAACCCTTTTGAAAATGGAATAAATGATGTCCCTCTTAATGCCATTTGTAGAACTATAGAAATTGATTTAAGGGAAATGCTTAATGAAACAGATATTCCCAAAAAGCTAAAGCCAGTAAATGATGTATTGATGTAAAACGATACACTTACGCAAGTGATACAAATTTAACATGCTCGACTTTTTTTATTGGTGGGGACTACAAACATCGAATCGCAATGAATTCATGGCAGGTAATAAACAAACCATTGGCACCAAGTGAATATGAAGAAATGCGTTATTTTTAAATCAACATCAAAAACAAAGAAAAATTTAAACAAAACTAAGCCAACATTTTAGAATTTGAAGAAGGTGAAAATGGCTAGTGGTGTTTTGACCCAACTGGTAATAAGATTTTGCTAACGAATACCTAAATCTAAGAATAATTTTATGGAGCTGAACAAATCAAATTGTGACGAAACAGGTGGTAAGTTAAAACCAGTTATCAACCTTAGTAATTGTGGTGGTAAAGAGGATTGTATTCCTGCTTGCCCTTATGACGTATTAGAAATGCAACTGATAACTGCTGAAGATCGTTTAACTCTTAATTTCAAAGGTAAAATCAAAACCTTTTTTAAACCCAATAAAGCTTATATAACTGACCCTAACTTATGCCATGCCTGTGGGTTATGTGTGCAAGTATGTCCTGAAAAAGCTATCAAACTTACTAAAAGGTAAAACAAAATCTTACTAGCTAACCAACTACATTCACCAAGATTCCAATATGCTCAATGGTAATTCGAGTTTCGTCTCCTGCTTTTAGGGTAAACTCATCTGGTGGTATTATGCCTGTGCCTGTCATTAAAAAACATCCTTGAGGAAAATTGCATTCTCTAAACAAATAATCTACCAAGTCTTGGTGCTTTCGTTTCATGGTTTTTATTGAAACTTCTCCAGAGAAAACCATTTTGCCTTTTCTATTTATTTCTAAAGTAATTTGAGTGTTTGGATCAATTGGGTTTTCAGAAACATAGATACAAGGCCCAAGAGCTGCACAACCCTCATAAGTTTTTGCCTGTGGAAGATATAATGGGTTCTCCCCTTCTATACTCCTAGAACTCATATCATTTCCAATGGTATAGCCTTCTATTGTTCCTTCCGAGCTTATTAATAAGGTCAACTCTGGTTCTGGAACATCCCAACCTGAATCTTTTCGAATACGAACAGTTCCGTTATGACCAACTGTTCTACTGAATGTGGATTTAAAAAAAAGTTCAGGTCGATCTGCATCATAAACACGATCGTAAAAAGTACCTCCGCCAGCATCTTTTGATTCTTCCATTCGCGCTTCTTTACTACGCATATAGGTAACACCAGATGCCCATATTTCTTGGGTACCCATAGGAATTTCAACTTTATTTAAATTGACATCATCAACTTCTGTCAATCCAACAAGTTCATTCAAAACAGCTCTATACAAATTCTTTCGATTGAGAAAAACATCCCAATCGGCTACTTCAAGTCCAAAGAATTGATCTTTATGCTCTACTACAGCTCCTGTTCTTATTTTATATATTCTCATGGTATCTTAGTGCTTGGTTGGTTCTGTTTTGTACTTTATTTAAACTCCTTATTAAGAATCTCTTGCATTACAGCATAATCCTGATCTAAATCTTTATACTTCTTTCGTTCTTCGACCAAAGCAATCTTCATTTCTTGAATTATGGAAATATATTGTTCTTCTTCAATAGCATTATGTAATTCTTTCGGGTCTTCTTGCAAATCATAAAATTCCCAAGCAGGTTTTGTTGTTGTTTTAGAAGTCCCTTTTTTATCCAAATCTTGGCCGTAGAAAAAAGCAAGTTTATAACGTTCATTACGAATTCCGAAATGTGCTGGTCGCTCAGGATGATGTAACCAATAGCGATAATAAAGTTGTTTTCTCCAATCTGTTGGCGTTTGGCCTTCCAAATTTTTCCGAAAGCTTCTCCCCTGAATATAATCTGGAGTTTCTATTCCTGCATAATCTGCAAGTAAAGCGGCAAAATCAATATTTAAAATAATATCATCAATTCGCTGCCCTCCTTTTATTTTTTTTGGATAACGAATAACAAAGGGCATTCGTAATGATTCTTCATAAATCATCCGCTTATCAAAAAAACCATGCTCTCCTAAAAAGTAACCCTGATCGGCTGTATAAATGACAATTGTATTATCAGCGAGACCTTCATCCTCTAAATAATCTAGCAACTTTCCAATATTATCATCGATTGCAGCACCACATCGCATAAAATCTTTGACCAGTTTTTGATGGATCTTCTTTCGTTTTTGAATGGAATCTAAACCGTCAAGCGAATAAGGTAATCCTGGATAAGTAGTCCACCAATTTTCTGGGTCTTTGGTCGCATTATCCCAACGTTGTCCTAATTTTTCTAACTTCTGACCAATAAATGTTCTTCCTGTAGTTTTGGGACTGAAATCAAAAAGAGATTCTGGTTCTGGAATTTCCATATCTTGATATAAATCATTGTATCGCTCCGGATAGTCAAAAGGTTCATGGGTAGCCTTGAAATTACAGAACATTAAAAAGGGTTTAGCTGTATCCCGTTTTTCAAGATGTTGAATCGTTAAATCAGTTATAACATCCGTAGAAAAGCCTTTGTATTCTTTTCCTGCGGAAGCATCATAGCCATCTGCCCAATCTTCTTTCGCTTTTAAAATCGGATTCCAATACCTTCCTTGCCCAGGTAAAACATTAAAATAATCAAAACCTTCGGGCTGACCCACCAAGTGCCATTTTCCTATTACAGCGGTTTGATAACCATTCTTTGAAAGTGTCTTTGCAATATTCGGATGTCCTTTCGGTAAAGGCTCGTTCAAGGTATAGACCTGATTGACATGACTATATTGACCGGTTAAAATACTACCCCGACTAGGAGTACAAATACTATTCGTGCAGAAAGCATTATTTAAAACAGTTCCTTCTGCAGCTAAGCGTTTGATATTGGCGTTTTGAACATAATCTTCAAGTTCGCCTCCGTAAATTCCCCATGCTTTTGAAGTATGATCATCAGATAGAATAAAAAGAATATTCGGTTTTTCTTGTGAGGTAGTTGCTATCTGAGCAGTAGCTGTAATCGAAAAAAGAATGACCATACAGCCATAAATAATAGTTTTAAAAATGTAGTTCTGAACGTTCATTACCAATAGAATTGTATAAACAAGATACTAAAGAAATCCGTTGAAATGCATGTTGTATTAGCTTTTACCGAAAAGAAACGAATAAAACGGTTGTTTATCGATGAACTATAATTTGTTTTCAACTACTGACGTTTCCCTTTTTCAAACCTTCAATTCAAAACCAAATTAAAATGGAAAATCATCAACCTACTATTTCTCCTATGGTAAGTCAGATCGAAGATCAGGCACGAGTTACTTTTTACAAAAAAACGTACACACACCTTGCAGGTGCTGTGTTATTGTTCATTTTGGTGGAAACATTATTCTTTCAAATTGATTTTATTGTTGAATTTGCTTTATCATTAACCGGAGGCGTAAGCTGGCTACTATTATTAGGAGCATTTATGTTGGTGACTAATTATGCCGAAAAAATGGCTATTGGAAGCACAAATAAAAACATGCATTATGCAGGACTTATATTATACGTTGTTGCAGAAGCATTTATATTTATTCCACTTATTTTTATAGGTATGGCGATGTCAGAAGGTGGTGCATTTGATATCTTAAATCAAGCTGCAGTTTTGACCTTGTCTTTATTTACCGGATTATCGGCGGTTGTTTTTATCACCAAAAAAGATTTTTCTTTTTTAAAGTCAGCTTTAACGATAGGCTTCTTTATTGCAATAGGTTTAATAATAGCAGGTACTTTATTCGGGTTTAATCTCGGATTATGGTTTAGTGCCGGAATGGTTGTTTTGGCCTCTGGTTCTATTCTGTACCAAACCTCAAACATGATACATAAATATAAGGAAGATCAATACGTCGCAGCTTCATTAGGCTTGTTCGCTTCTTTGATGTTGCTGTTCTGGTACATACTAAGTATACTTTCAAACGATTAATTTTTACATATGAAGATGGAGCCTCGACGTAATGTTGGGGCTTTTTTTTTGAATAGAATTGAGTACTTTAACAGGGTAAAACAACATCTTATGAAAAATTTACTCCTCATTGTAACGTTACTTTTTATTAGCTCGTGTAAAAGCACGCAGACTACAGCTTTAGAAGATGAAACG
This sequence comes from uncultured Flavobacteriaceae bacterium, assembly GCA_938009735.1. Classification (GTDB taxonomy): domain Bacteria; phylum Bacteroidota; class Bacteroidia; order Flavobacteriales; family Flavobacteriaceae; genus Maribacter_C. The sequence goes on along the minus strand of CALLIG010000040.1, from coordinate 12,727 downwards.
GCAATTCGCAATATTCTAAAACAACAACAAAAAGCTTGGTCAGATAACGACTTAGAAGGATTTATGAATGGGTATTGGGAATCTGATGAACTTACTTATTATAGTGGAGGTAAGATCACAAAAGGATATAACACAACCTTAGCCAATTATATTCGCAAATACCCTACTAAAAAAGAAACCGGTAAACTCAATTTTGAAATTGCAAACATTACTAAAATAAATGATGATGCCTATTGGGTGATGGGAAATTATTTTCTAACAAGAGATGCGGGTGATGCTAATGGCACATTTATGATTGTTTTCAAACGTATCAATGGCGAATGGAAAATTATAGGAGATTCCTCTTGCTAAGAAAATAAAGAAGTCTAAAATTGTCTATCCGGATTAAAAGCAGCTATATCCATAGTTGTCTTCTTACCATCTATAATTTCAGCAACCAATTTTCCTGTAGCAGGACCCAAACTCCAGCCCATCATGGCATGACCGGTGGCAAAAATGAGGTTTGAAATGTTTGTTGATCTACCTATGTAAGGCATCCCATCTGGCGTAACGGGGCGCATTCCAGTTTTGGCAGTTGATTGCTCTTCACTAGTTATGTCTAAATCTGGATAAAACTTCTTAGCTCCAGCTGCAATAGCTGCAACGCGTTCTTTTCTAATATAATCATTGATACCGGAAAACTCCATCGTACCCGCAAAACGCGTAAAACCTTGCATAGGAGTAACTGCCATACTCGCTTCCAATAAAACAGCCGGCATTGAAATTCCTGTTGACCGAGAAACATTAATACGGTAACCTTTACCAGCCTGTAGAGGAAGACTTATTTTTAGTTTTTTAGATAACTCACCGCTCCATGAGCCCGCAGCTAAAACAATTTCATCAGCTTTATAACTTCCTTTTGAGGTTATAATTTCATTCACTTTATCTGAGCTTATCGAAATATCAACAACTGTTTCTTTGGTCTTAATAATTACTCCTACGCTTTTTAAATAATCGAGCAATTTAGGCATGATCTCCGTCGGTGTGGTATGCCCATCACATTCGTAATGGATTGCACCTTCAGCCTCAATTTTAATATTTGGTTCGATGGCAGTCAACTGAGATTTATTGAGCTCGTTAACTTCTAAACCTAGCATACTTGCTTTTTTGGCTACTTCCATTTCATGATGGTACATTGCTTCTGTTTGATACATCATCAACAAACCTTTTCTTTCCAATTGAAAATCACCTAAATCTCCTGAAGCTTTGATGTTCTCAAAAAGCTCCCGACTTAAAATATTAATATCTTTTATTACGGGAATTGCTTTTTCCACCTTGGCCTTGGTTGATGACTTCTTGAAATACCAAGCCCATTTCAAAAACTCCGCATCAAAACGCGGTTTCATATAAAACGGACTAGAAGAATTAAACATCATCTTCAATCCCTTTGTAATCATACCAGGCGATGCCATAGGGATAATATGACTTGGTGTGAGATACCCTGCGTTTACAAAAGAAGCTCCTGAAGTAATATCTGATTTGTCAATAACCGTAACCTGGTGTCCTTCTTTGTGTAGGTAATATGCAGAACATAATCCAACGATTCCTCCCCCAATGACGATAATACTTTTACTCATTTCAACTTTAATTCTAACGATTAAAAGATACTGAAACTAGTTCAGCATGATTTGATTTAAAAATCAAATCACTTGAAAACCATGTGCATAAGGATCATCGTCGTCTATGCTAATGGTGTTATGTCCATAAATTTTAGCCCAACCCTGAATGCTTGGCACTATTGCGTTCATTCCGTTTAAAATCGTCTCCTCTTCTACCCGACCAATAAATTTTGATCCTATAAAACTTTCATGAATAAAGGCTTCTCCAACTTTTAATTTGCCTTTGGCATGCCATTGGGCCATTCGCGCTGAAGTGCCCGTACCACAAGGAGAACGATCAATTGCTTTGTCTCCATAAAAGACTGCATTTCTTGCTGTAGCTTCGTCTGAAATTGTATCACCTGTCCATAACATATGACTTACGTTACGAATTGTATTATCTTCAGGATGAATAAATTTATTAAGATATTTTTGATTAATCTTATCTCTAATTTCTTGACTGTACTGTATCAACTTACTAGCAGTAAAATCTTGTATCCCAGTAAAGTTTTTTTGAGGATCTACAATGGCATAATAATTTCCACCATAAGAAACATCAAAAATAATTTCACCCAACTCATCACAATCAATGGTTAAATCTGTAGCTGCTAGATAGGATTTCACATTGGTAAGTTTTACCCAATCTACTTTATCATTGGTTTCTTGGTAATCAATTTGTACTAGTCCTGCTGGAGTTTCCATACGTACCTTTCCAGGTACTTTTGGTAAAATCAATCCTTCTTCGATACCAATCGTAATAGCCCCTATCGTGCCATGACCGCACATAGGAAGACAACCACTTGTTTCTATAAAAAGAATGCCAAAATCATTTTCAGGATTTGCCGGAGGATAAAAAATACTTCCGCTCATCATATCATGGCCGCGAGGTTCAAACATTAAACCTTTACGAATCCAATCATATTCACTTAGAAAGTGTTGTCGCTTTTCACTCATCGTGGCACCATTTAATTCTGGCCCACCATCTTTAACTACACGTACGGGGTTTCCACAAGTATGCGCATCAATACACGTAAATGTACTACGACTCATTCTTTACTTTTTCTATGTAGTTATTGATTCTTTCTTCTAAAATCGACAAGGTTACCGTTCCTTGTTCAAGAATAATTTCATGGAATTCACGAATATCAAAATCGGCTTCCAATTCGGCCTCCGCCCTTTTACGAAGTTCTCTAATCTTCAATTCTCCAATTTTATAAGACAAGGCTTGACCTGGCCATGATATATAGCGATCTGTTTCTGTATTAATCTCATGTAATGACAAAGCAGTATTCGATGACATAAAATCAACGACCTGTTCTCTTGTCCATCCTTTGGCATGTATTCCGGTATCCACCACCAATCGACAAGCTCTCCACATTTCGTAAGTCAGTTTTCCAAAATGCTCATAAGGTGTAGTGTAAATACCCATTTCCTCAGCTAAAAATTCTGTATAAAGTCCCCAACCTTCTCCGTATGCTGATAGATAAAGGTCTTTTCTAAACTGTGGAATACTATCACCCAATTCAGCATTTAAAGATCCTTGCAAGTGATGCCCTGGTACCGCTTCATGAACTGTTAATGCTGGAATTGTATATAAAGTACGACTCGGCAAATCATAGGTGTTAACCCAATAATAACCAGGATCTGTGCTGTTTTTATCTGTGCCAACATATCTACCACCAGTATATTTTGGCGCGATTGCATCAGGTACAGGTGCTACCCCGTATGGTTTACGAGGTAAGGTTTTGAAAAATCGAGGTAGTTGTTCATCTGCACGCTTGGCGATATCACGAGCAAACATTAAAAGTTCTTTCGGAGTTTTCGCATAGAATTGCTGGTCTGTGCGTAAAAACTGAAAGAAATCAGCAAAGCTTCCTTTAAATTCTAACTCTTTAATTATCTGTTCCATCTGAGACTTTATCCTGGCAACTTCTCCCAGACCAATTTGATGAATATCATCAGCCGTATAGGTAGTACTAGTAGTATAAAAATTGATCCGGTTTTGGTAATAGGTATCTCCTTCTGGTGTTTCTGAAACTCCGATTGTCTTTCTAGTTTTAGGCAAGTATTCCTTTTCAAAAAAGGCTTTTATCCTTTTGAACTGAGGAGTTACATTCTTTTCGATTACTTCTTTCGCAGCGGCTAAAACTGAATCTTTTTGTGTACCAGTAAGACTTTCTGGTAGTTTTTGAAACGGAGAGTAAAAATAACTCTCTTCGAAATTTTCAACAATGTGATCATCGTAAGTACTTTCATAACCTTCAAAAATCACTCTTGGTTGCGAAACGCCTTTTTCAAGTCCTTCACGAAGATTTACAAAATGCTGATCAACAAATTCTGGAATTGCATTCAGCTTATTCAGATATTCTTTGGTTTGCTCATAGTTTGCAAGTGGTCGTACATTATAATTCAAACTACTATGAAAACCTGAGTCAGATAGTAACGGATTCAAATACCGTTCGAAAGCATAAAAATCTATTTTATCTTGAAGCTTAAATTTAAGTAATGCTAAAGATATCTGATTCGTTTCCTTTAAACCAGTACCATTTATAGCTTCTAATCGATCTAAATATGATTGAGCAACTTCTGCTTCAGACTTGTAATGTTCTTGTTTATATAAACCTAACGGATATTCATCACGATCATAACTTTCATGATCTTGATACTCTTGAATAATAGTCTGTAGCTGATCAGCAACTGTATTTGCTGCATGCTTTTTACATCCGAAACTCACTAAAAGTAAAACGAAACATATCGACTTCACTATTTTCATATCAATCTCATTTAGATGGAAGCATTGGTCTGCTCATTATTGACAGATCTAGAAATTCCAAGTGGATTTGCATTTTTCAATTCAGTAGGCAACAAATGATCAGGCCAATCTTGAAAGCTAAATGGGCGAACCCATCTTTTAATTGAATCTGTACCTACAGCAGTAAAACGACTATCAGTAGAAGCAGGGTATGGACCACCATGGTGCATCGCAGAACAAACCTCTACTCCTGTTGGTACTCCGTTAAAAATGATACGACCTACTCTTGTTTGTAAAGCAGCCACGACGTGACCATACTTTGCTATTTCATCATTGTCTGAAATAATTGTCCCTGTCAACTGTCCTTCTAAATTTGAAATAATTTCCTGTAACTGCGCTGCATTTTCGCATTCAACAACCATAGAAAAAGGACCGAATACTTCATGATGTAATGTTGTATTCTGTAAAAAAGTATCTCCTTTGACCGTAACTACAGCTTGACGCGCATAGTTCACTCCTACTTCAGATCCATAATCGGCAGCCACTACCAAACCTTCTTGGTCTATAGCAGTTTGCTTATTTTTCTCATATGCGCCTATAATATTAGGGTGCAACATGCATGATGGTTCTATTTTTACAATTTCTTCGGATAACTGCTGGATGAAATTTGAAAGACCCTCTCCTTGAATACCTAATAACAAACCAGGATTGGTACAAAACTGCCCTGAACCTACTGTAATTGATCCTGCATAAGTTGTAGCTAATGCTCCTCCTCTATTTTGTAATGCTTCAGGAAGCATAATAACCGGATTAATACTTCCCATTTCTGCAAATACCGGAATTGGTTCTTCACGTTTCGCTGCAATATCAAATAAAGCGCGACCACCTTTAATACTTCCTGTAAAACCAACTGCTTTTACTTTTGGATGCTGTACTAGTTCTTGACCAACTTCAATACCACTACTGTTTAAATTTGAAAAAACACCATTTGGCATTCCAGTATCCTTAGCTGCTTTTATAATTGCAGAAGAAACTAATTCTCCTGTACCAGCGTGCATAGGATGAGATTTTACTATTACCGGGCAACCAGCAGCCAAAGCAGCAGCTGTATCTCCACCAGCAGTAGAAAATGCTAAGGGAAAATTACTTGCTCCGAAAACTACAACGGGTCCTAATGGAACCAACATTTTTCTTAAATCAGGTTTTGGTGCTGGAGCTCTATCTGGAATTCCAGTATCAATAGTTGCATGAATCCAAGAACCTTCTTCAATCATAGCGGCAAATGCACGAAGTTGACCTATTGTCCTACCTCGTTCTCCTTGAGCTCTTCCTTGCGGTAAACCTGACTCTGAGCAATATGTTTCTATTAATACAGTATCTAAAGCCAAAATTTCGTCAGCAATTGCATTTAAAAAAGCTGCTTTTTCTGGACCTGATTTTTGATTGTATTTGATATAGGCAGCTTCTGCCAATGTAATAGCCTCATTTATTTCATCTGAATTTGCTTCAACAAAAGCTGTTTCATTTTCAATATTTAAAACCGGATTTATAGTCTTATATGTTTTTTGACCTCTCGCTGATAATGTATTTCCTATATAGTTTTTTCCTGTAATCATGTTTTTTGATTTTTTTTTAAATGAGCATCAATATCAACGGGTTTGTGCACTACTTTTTCAGAAACTGGATACTTGGTTAAAAGTACTTCTGGTCGTATAGGGCGTTTTGTGAAATCACCTCCACAATTCGGACAAACACTTTGTAAAACTCCTTCTACACAGGTTGTACAGAAGGTACATTCAAAGGTACAAATCATTGCCTCTTCTGAATCAAAAGGCAATGATTTATTACAATTTTCGCAACTAGGTCGTATCTCTAACACATCTAAATAGATTTGTAATCTGGTAAAGTTGGTCTTGTTTTCAAACCTTCATCTATAATTTTTTGAACTCGTATACGCTCTTCACCTTGTAACGGAAGTCTTGGTTCACGAACAAATTCTGTTCCTATTCCAGTACCAACTTCAGCTAACTTTATATTTTGCACCAATTGTGGGCTTATATCTAATTCTAACAAAGGCATAAACCAACGGTAAATTTCTAGAGCTTCTGCCATTCTTCCAGCTTTTACTAAGTTACAAATTGCAACCGTTTCCGCCGGAAAAGCACAAACCAAACCTGCTACCCAGCCATCGGCACCAGCAGCAATACTTTCTAATGCTAACGTGTCAACACCACATAGAATGTTCAAGCGATTACCAAATCTGTTTCTAATTCTAGTAACATTTGAAATATCTCTAGTTGATTCTTTTACTGCCTCAATATTGGAATTCTTTTCGATAAGTTCTTCAAACATATCTAATGTTACCTCAATCTTGTAATCTACTGGGTTATTATAGATCATAATAGGAAGATTAGTACTCTTTGCGATCGTATTGAAATAATGCACCGTTTCATGATCTGTTGATTTGTAGCGCATTGGAGGCAACATCATCAGTCCGTGCGCGCCATATTGCTTTGCTTTATTAGCTGCATCAACAGCGCCGGTGGTTGTTTGTTCTGCAATATTAATCACAACAGGTACTTTACCATCAACGATACGTACGGTTTCTTGTATTAATATTCTCTTTTCATCATCTGTTAGTGTACTCGCTTCTCCTAAGGTACCTCCGAGAATAATTCCGTTTACACCCGCTTCTAACTGCGCTTGAATATTAACTTCAAACATATTCAAATCTAATTCGTCGTTTGCGGTAAACTTTGTGGTTACTGCTGGCATAACACCTGTCCAATCTACTTTCATGATACTAATTTATTATTTCGACACAAAAATAGATTGAAATTGAATTGAATAGTTACTTGAATTTTATCCAGTTATGAGATTATATTATCCAAATAAATATTAATTTTGCTTGTTATCGCTTAATATACGCATATAAATGAAAGTGCAACCTTTTCAAATACCGAAACCTCTTCATGAGAATTTGATTGTTCAGGTCGATCGGGCTCCAATGTTTTACAACCAATTACATCAACATAAGGAAATTCAATTGAGCTTAATAATAAAGGGTAATGGCAAGTTGGTAATTGGTGATAGTATACATCCTTTTAATGATGGAGATTTTTTTGCAATTGGAGCAAATAGTCCACATTTATTTAAAACAGAGCAAACAAACGAAGATGTACATATGGTTTCTTTGTTTTTTACAGAACATACTTTCGGAGAAGATTTCTTTAAGCTATCAGAGTTAGAAGAAATCAATTCCTTTTTTTCTATTGCTCAAGATGGATTTCAATTGCTCTCTAACAAAAAGGAAGTTACAAGATTAATGTTACAACTACCTATTGCTTCTAAACTTTCAAGAGTGCTCTTGTTTTTGGAGTTATTAGCATTGCTTTGTAAAGCGAAAAGAAGCTCACTAACCGATTTTAAATATCCGAAAGTGATTAGTGATTTGGCCGGAGAACGCATGCAATTAATTTTCGAATATGCCTTACATAATTTTCATCAGGAAATTAAACTAAGTACTGTGTCAGCCCTTGTTTTTATGACTCCTAATGCGTTTTGTAAATTTTTTAAGCAACGTACAAATAAAACTTTTTTTCAATTTTTAATTGAATTGCGTATTGAACATGCTTGTCAACTTTTACAGAAGAATAGCGATCTTTCTATAGCAACGATAGCTGAACAATCGGGCTTTAGTTCCATTTCTAATTTTAATCGAAAATTTAGAGTTATTAAAGGTGTCATTCCTTCACATTTTCGAAAAGTGATCTCCTAAATCATAAGTACTAACTCGATCTATTCTTCTATTACCCCAAATTTATAAACGCAGTTTGAGGTATATACTTCAACAGGTTTTAAAAGTGTACTCGGAAAATTTGGTTGATTCGGTGAATCAGGAAAATGCTGTGTTTCTAAACAAAATGAGCCTCGAAAAGCGTATTTCTTACCACTCTTTCCTATGGTTTCTCCGGTCATAAAATTACCGCCATAAAACTGCACTCCGGGTTCATCGGTGTAGACTTCCATAGTTCTTCCGGTTAGTGGTTCCGATACTTTGGCACATAATACCAACCCATCCTCATTTTTAGGGGCGTCATTCAAAACAAAATTATGATCGTATCCATTTCCAATTTTGAGTTGTTCAAAATCTGAATCTAAGTCTTTGCCTATGGCTTTAGGACTAGTAAAATCAAAAGGAGTGCCTAAAACATTTTCTATAGTACCTGTAGGTATTAATCCTGAATCGACCGGCGTATAATTATTAGCATTAATCATAACGATATGATCGTTTACATCACCTTCGCCCTCCCCTTTTAAATTAAAAAAAGAATGATGGGTCAAATTTACAACTGTAGTCTTATCTGTTGTAGCTTTATAGCTGATTTTCAGTTCATTATCATCCGTTAACACATATGACACATTAACCATTAGATTACCAGGATAGCCTTCTTCCATATCGGGTGAGAGTCTTGAAAATTGAATGCTATTTGTGGTAACATTTTCTACATTCCAAACGACACTCTCGAAACCTACATTACCGCCATGAAGATGGTTTTCATTATTATTCTTAACCAAGCTATATTTGGTGTCGTCAATGTTAAAACTACCGTTTGCTATTCGATTTCCATATCGACCAATTACAGATCCAAAATAAGATTTCGGACCATTTACAAATTCATCTAAAGTTGCATAGCCAAGAACAACATCTTCGAAGTTTCCATTTTTATCAGGCACGTATAATGAAACGAGTCTTTGCCCGAAATTGGTAAAGGAAGCTTCTACACCATTTTTGTTAGTTAGAATATGAAGCTTAACAGAGTCACCGGCAACTACGCTATCAAATTTTGTTGGATCAATTTTAGTTTTATAAACCATTTTTTTTGTTTCCTTAACTTTTGTTGAATTAGACTTTTGTTCTTTGCAACCAATAAATATGGTAGTTAGCAGCATATAAATTAATATGTTCTTCATCTTTTTATCCTTAAAAGTGTTGCTATTGTGTTCAACAAGATAATCAAAAAACTGAAATTTGACTGGATGTTCATATCACCTAAGTTTTTACTATTTTTGGAAGATTTCAAATCAATAAGATACAAATGAAAAAAATATTATACGTCCCGCTATTTTTACTAATGGCATGCAATTCTTCTCAAAAAACAGTTTCAGAATCGGCGGCCACTAAAATAGTTGTGGATCCTTCAGTTTATGCAGAAACTATTACTGAAGCAGAATTAAAGACTCATCTATATATATATGCATCAGATGAATTCGAAGGTAGAGAAACCGGTGAGCCAGGTCAAAAAAAGGCTATCGCATATTTAAAAGAACAATATGAAAAGCTAGGAATTTCAGCAGCAAAAAGTGATGGAGACTATTTTCAAAAAGTCCCATTAGAAATAGCAAAACTTCCTACAGGTATTATGCAGCTTAACGGAACAACATATGAACAAGGTAAAGATTTTGTAAGTCTTGAACCTTCAGATGATTCTTTCGCCGACATAGTTTATGCCGGTTATGGTATTGATGATGACGCATATTCTAATTATACTGATTTACACGTTACAGGTAAATTGGTCCTCATTAAAGAAGGTGAGCCGATGAAGCAAGACAGTACATATGTTATATCAGGTAGCGCAGAACCATCTAAGTGGAGTGCTGACCCTATGAAAAGAATAGGCCTTGCTTTAGAAAAAGGAGCTAAAGGTGTTCTTTTATATTCACCTTCTATGTTTCCTCGAGTTGTTGGTTACTACAACAGATTGTTAAATTCAGACTCTGGTAGTATGAGTGTTAAGAGTGAAAAGGCAAATAAATTTTCGGCAATTATTAGTGAAGAAATGGCGAAGTCTATTATTCCAGAGATTGTTACTGAAACAACCGCTGTAAGTAAGACTGTTCAACTAAAAACCACATTGGTTGGAAGTTCTAATGCTATTGATTCTGAAAACGTAGCAGCTATCTTAAAAGGTTCTGAAAAGCCGAATGAGTATATAGTTATTTCTTCTCATTTAGACCACATTGGTGTAAATGCCGAAGGAGAAATCAACAATGGTGCAGATGATGATGGATCTGGAACAGTAGCTCTTTTAGAAATTGCACAAGCATTTAAAGCCGCTGCAGATGCAGGAAATGGTCCAAAACGTTCTATTATATTTTTACATGTAACAGGTGAAGAAAAAGGACTATTGGGCTCACAGTATTATACTGATGTTGACCCAATTGTTCCGTTAGAAAATACTGTTGCCAATTTAAATATTGATATGATTGGTCGCATAGACCCTAAGCGCGAGGGTGATAGAAACTATATTTATCTTATAGGTTCTGATAAATTAAGTACAGATCTGCATGAACTTTCAGAAGAAGTTAATCAGAAGTATATGAATATTGAATTAGACTACACCTACAATGATGAAAATGACCCTAATCGTTTTTACTATCGAAGCGATCATTATAATTTCGCTAAAAACAATATTCCAATTATCTTTTATTTTAATGGTACGCATGATGATTATCACAGACCTAGTGATACTCCAGATAAAATCAATTATGATTTGTTACAAAACAGGTCTAGACTTGTTTTCCATACTGCTTGGGAGGTTGCGAATCGTGATAAACGTGTAATTGTAGATAAGGAAGCTAAATAAATACACCTAATATTAGCCACAAAAAAAGCCTTATCGAATCGATAAGGCTTTATTATTGGGTGGAAGACCGGTTTCGAACCGGCGACCTCTGGTACCACAAACCAGCGCTCTAACCAGCTGAGCTACAACCACCATTTGTAAGCGATGGCAAAGGTAATTTTTTAAGCTTATTAAGCAAAATAATTCTTATTTTTCTGCTAAATTATTTAGATTGGGAATTATAATATGAAAATCTTACCCAATATACTCGCCCTATTATTATTTTCAACCGTTGGTTGCTCTACTGATTCAGCCTCTATTTCTAAAAAAAAAGAAATCAACGATTCCATTACAGTATTAGAGCAATCTGAAATAAAAATTACTGAAACATATATTGATAAGTTATTCCCTACTGATAGGAGCCTATCCTTTCGTTACCCCGATAGTCTTTTAGGTATTGGAGAAAACGCATTAAAACTTAGTACTTCTATAAATTATGATAAAGGCAAAGCAAAGTCCAAAGAAACTATTGGTAGGGCTTTGATGCATCTAGGAAAGCATGATCAAAGTTTAAAATATATTCATGAAGCTATGGAATTTGCCTATAAAACTAATGCAGATTCCATCTACATTGATTGTATAAACGTATTAGGCCATAGTTCACACAAAAAGAAAGAGTTCAATAAGGTATTCGAGTATAATCAGATTGGTTTAAAATATTCTGATTCAGTTAATAATGAGTTGGGCAAATACATGTTCACCCTTAATAGTGCTACCCTGTTTAAGAATATTGGCGAGCATGACCAAGCTCAATCCTATTATCAGAGGTGTCTAAAACTGATGCCTGAAAATTCTTCTCCAAGTCGACTCGGGTTTCTTTTATTAAGAGAGGCTGATAATTATTATAGATTAGAGCAATTTAATAAGGCAGAGGAAAATATATACAGAGCTTTACCCTTGTTTATAGAAGATGATAATTTCTTTTATCAAGCTGAAAGTTATATTTTTCTAGCTCAAGCCGCGCTAAAAAGAAGTGATTTTCAACATGCAGAAAAAAACTTTGTTTTAGCAAAAAAAGCGCTTAACACAACTACGATATCAGAGCATCATATCCAAGTAGAATTAGGTTTTGCTGAGTTAGATTATGCGGATAAAAATTATAAAATTGCTATAAATCATGCTCTTAATTCATTTAAAAAATCAAAAAATATAAATTTTTACCAAGGTTTGTTAGATGCAACCCTTTTACTTCAAAAAAGTAGTGCTTCATTAAATGATCATGAACAAGCTTTTCTTTATTTAAAGAGATATCAAAAACTCTCTGATTCATTAATGTTTATCAAAAATGAAAACAAAGCGAAAACATTATATGCTCAAGCGAAGCTAAATAAATCACAAGAAATAAAGAATTTTGAAGCTAAACACAAATTAAACAAGCAGCGATATATACTGTTTACTGTCACTTTTTTATGCATTGCGCTCATAATTATAGTTTGCTTAGTTATATCTAATGCATTAACCCTTAAAAGGGTAAATAAAAAACTAGACCTAACTAATAAAAATCAAAAAAAGCTATTTTCTATTATTGGTCACGATTTGAAAGGCCCAATAAGCTCGCTACAAGAGCTTTTAAAAGTAATTTCCAATGAAAAGAATAAAGACGAACTTTTACAGCGTTTACTTCCTAAATTAAGCTCTTATACAGATCATGT
>CALLIG010000039.1 GCA_938009735.1 uncultured Flavobacteriaceae bacterium | reverse complement strand
ATCACCATCATAGTCATAGAAAGATAAAAGATCTCTTACTTCCATATCAACTAATTCAAGTAATTCTTCATCATCAACCATGTCAACTTTATTCAAGAAAACAACGATACGAGGAATACCTACCTGACGTCCTAAAAGGATATGCTCACGAGTTTGTGGCATTGGACCATCAGTAGCAGCAACAACAAGAATAGCGCCGTCCATTTGAGCAGCACCAGTTACCATGTTCTTAACGTAATCAGCGTGACCAGGACAATCAACGTGTGCATAGTGACGATTTGCTGTCGCATACTCAACGTGTGAAGTATTAATTGTAATACCTCTTTCTTTTTCTTCTGGTGCATTATCAATCTGATCGAATGATTTTGCTTCTGATAAACCTGCATCACTTAATACTTTAGTGATAGCTGCGGTTAATGTTGTTTTTCCGTGATCGACGTGTCCAATTGTACCAATATTTAAGTGCGGTTTGGAACGATCAAAAGTTTCCTTTGCCATTTTTAATGAATTTAATCTTATGTTTATATTAGTGTGTGTACAAAATTTTCAACTATTGAGCCAACGACGAGATTCGAACTCGTGACCTCTTCCTTACCAAGGAAACGCTCTACCCCTGAGCTACGTCGGCTTATTGAGTTCGAGATCAAATATACTAACCTCTAGACCACAAACGCAAACTCATTTTAAGCGAGAGACCAAACATTGTTCTACTTCACTCCGCACAGGCTTCTCACCCTGCATTCTCTAAATATTAAAATGCAATAAAAACATGCATCACATATACCCAAAGAATATTCTTAGAGCGAGAGACCGGGTTCGAACCGGCGACATTCAGCTTGGAAGGCTGACGCTCTACCAACTGAGCTACTCTCGCATTATTATAATTCAATATTAACTAAAATATTTTTTTAAAGAAGTGGGGAGAGCAGGATTCGAACCTGCGAAGACGTAGTCAGCAGATTTACAGTCTGCCCTCGTTGGCCGCTTGAGTATCTCCCCCTTCTTTAAAATATTTCAGTATGCAAAGAACTTTTTACCTTTTTTGAGCCGATGGAGGGACTCGAACCCACGACCTGCTGATTACAAATCAGCTGCTCTAGCCAGCTGAGCTACATCGGCTTTTTTACTTTTTTGTGCATAAAAAAGTCCGCTATTTCTAACGGACTGCAAATGTATATATTTATTTGTTTAATCAAAACAAAATATTGAAATTTTTCATCAAGTTTTTGCTCTTAATTTTTCCTTTCTTTTTTTAAGCTTCCTTTCTAAAGAACTACAAGCAGAATCAACCGCCTCTTCAAATGATTTACATTGTTTTTTTATAACAAAATTATCACGTGGAATATTTAACTTTATTTCGGCAATTTTATTCTCTTTCGAATTTGTATTACCTAGTTTAAGATAAACATCTGAACTAATTACTTTGTCATAAAATGTCTCTAACTTATCTAATCGATTTTGAACGAATTGAAAAAGCTTAAGATCTGCATTGAAATTTACTGATTGAGCGTTTACTTTCATAGATTGGGTTTTAAAAGTTAAACAATAACAAAAGCGTACTATTTTTTGTTTCTGGGATGCGCAGCCAAATGCACCTTTTTAAGTTCAGCGATACTATTGTGAGTATACACTTGCGTCGAAGCCAAACTTGAATGACCTAACAATTCTTTTACAGAATTTAGATCCGCACCTTTATTAAGCATATGCGTTGCAAAAGTATGTCTCAAAATATGAGGACTTTTCTTTACTTTTGATGACACCTCACTAAGATACTTATTTATAACCCTATAGACAAGTGTTTCGTATATCTTCAAACCCGATTTTAACAAAAAAATATGATGCTCATCTATTATAACTTCAAGATTTTTACGCTCAGCGAAATACTCTTGAAATGCTAATTTGGTTGCATGCAATAAAGGAACTATACGTTCTTTGTTCCTCTTTCCCAACACAAGTATGGTATTGCGATTAAGATCTACATCAATCAGTTTTAAATTAATTAGTTCTGCCCTTCTAATACCCGTAGCATAAAATAACTCTATTATTAACTTATCTCGAAGACCATCAAAATTATTTTCAAAAGTGATTTGCTGAAGCACATTTTCCATTTCTAATTCAGAAAACGGCACTTCAATTTTCTTTGAAATCTTAAGAGCTTTGTGTTTTGCTAGCGGATTATTCTGAATCACTTCAATGCGTTGCAAAAACTTATAATATGATTTTAAGGAAGCTACTTTTCTATTTATACTGCGATTTGAAATTTCGCTATTAACAAGTGTTACTACCCAACTGCGAATTTGCACATATGAGACCTGATCAATGCTACTTGTTTCATATTCTTTGATACAATATGCATCAAACGCCTCTATATCCCTCTTATACGCCTTAACAGTATGATCAGAATAGTTTTTCTCTAAAGCCAAATAAGAAATAAAAGCAGGAAGCGATGACATGACCCAAAGTTAGTAAAGTTTTGAGCTTAAAAGAGCCCTGCAACTACTTAAACAGATTCTTACCCATAATAGCTAGATAACAAAACCTTGAAACAAAAAAAATCCCGCTAATAGCGGGATTTTAATATTTCGAATACAAAATTTAAGAAATCTATATTTCTTCTTGATCTCTCAAACCTTGAATATATTCAGCTTTTTGAATCTGAGCTCTACGAACTACAGATGGCTTATTAAACGCCTGTCGCTTACGCAATTGACGCATTGTACCTGTTTTATCGAATTTACGCTTGAAACGTTTCAAAGCTCTATCGATGTTTTCTCCTTCTTTTATTGGTATTATTAACATAGCTACGACCTCCTCTCTTTAGTGATTAGGGCTGCAAATATAAAAACTAATTTACAATTCACAACCAAATATGGATAAATATCTTAAAAACTATTTTACAATACTTATACTCTAGTTACTCGGAGCTTTATACTCCTTCTTATCTATTACTATCTTGGCGATAATCTCTCTTAAAATTTCAGAAGTACCACCGCCTATAGGGCCAAGGCGACTATCACGTAATAACCTTGCCATAGGATAATCTTCCATATAACCATAACCGCCTAAGAACTGCAAACATTCGTAAGCAACCTCATCAGCCATTTTTGTTGACCTGAGTTTTGATATGGTCGCTTCTTTAACCACATACGCACCTTGTTCCATTCTATACGCAACTGAATAGTTATATTCTCTACACATATCCATATCTGCATACAAGTCCGCAATACGATGTCTAAGAGCCTGAAACTGATTTATTTTTTTTCCGAAGGCTTCTCTTTCTGACATGTAGGCTAGCGCATATTCTAACGCATAATCAGCTCGTGCATGTGCATTGATTCCCATAACCAAACGCTCAAGGGCAAAAGCTTCCATAATATATGTGAAACCTTTACCTTCCTCACCTAACATATTAGATGCTGGCACTTCTACATTATCAAAAGCTAACTCAGCAGTATCAGAGGCTCTCCATCCTAATTTATTTAATTTGTTGGCAGAAACACCTTTACTATTTCTATCAACCACAAGAATACTAATTCCTTTGTTCCCATCTGCAGGCTCGGTTTTGGCCGCTACTATCATATAGTCACAACTAACACCATTGGTAATAAAAGTTTTTGATCCGTTTAAGATATAGGTATCTCCCTTTTTAATAGCAGTTGTCCTCATACCAGCTACATCACTACCACCGAATGGCTCACTTACCCCCAAACATCCAATCTTTTCACCTGCAACACTAGGCTCTAAATATTCTTTTCTTAGGGTAGCATTTGCATACTTTTTAAGATGCGTCATCGCCAAATAAGCATGAGCCCACATTGCAGCAGCAAACCCTCCTGAATTAATCTTCTGAAGCTCTTCAAGAAATATAACGGTATAAAATAAATCCAGACCTAAACCGCTATCCTTCTCAGGAATAGATAATCCGAAATAACCCATCTCTCCAAATTTCTTCCAAATGAAGCGATCAATTGATCCTGCTGCTTCCCATTTATCAATGTGAGGAGCAACTTCTTTTTTTAAAAATTCTTTAAGACTGTCTCTAAATAATTGATGTTCTTCGGTGAAGTACATACTCTGCATAGCATTTTTTTTACAGAGACAAATATAAAGCTATTCTATCAATTTTTTTTGCGGGAAAATCTTCGATTTTTGTCAATTCCGCAAAAGAATCGATGCTTCCTTTAGAATTTCTGTAGCTTACTATGTTAACTGCGACGCTTTTTTGAAGATATATCAATTTTGTTAACATTTCCACAGAAGCAGTATTTATGTTAATTTTTTCAATTTCAGGTGGATTTAACACCTTAGCCCTCATTAATGTTCGCTCAACTACCTCAGGCTCTAACCCATAGACATCGTATAATTGTTCATTTACTAAAAAACCACCTAATCGATTTCTGAATTTTATAATCCTTTTAGATAACACATCTCCTATTCCTCTTACAGCTTTTAATTCTTCAGCTGTAATTGAATTTAAATCTTTAATTTGGAATACTTCTTTATCATCATATGCTAAGCTCTTAGTGGTATTATAATTTTTAGGTTTGGGCTTAAATTGTTTCCTTTTTTTAGTCCATTCAGGAAACTTAAAATAAGAAGAAAAACTACCAAGTAGAGAATCTGAGACCTGAGTCACTTTCTGGAAATCTTCTGGCGAGTTTACATATTGTTTCTTCGCTCGAAAAGCATGTAATCTATCTATTTCTTCTACAGACATGCCTAAAGAGTATCCTTTATAATCCGTAATGAAGTTTGGATTAAAGGGGTATATCTTAACAGAATCCTTTTGAAGAGCATTCTCTTTTAGCAAATCAATACTAGCTTGCATATTCAAATCCGAAGAAAAAGATCTTGCATCATCATCTACAGGAAACGAACGAAATACAAAATATCCAACTTGAAGAGAAACTATAATTAGAAGTAAAAAGAAAATCCCACTTCGTTCTTGTTTATTGAACTTGAAGTGGGATTTAAAATT
>CALLIG010000038.1 GCA_938009735.1 uncultured Flavobacteriaceae bacterium | reverse complement strand
GCAGTTTTGTGATGGATTTCTCTAGAGGTACGTGAATAGTTATCAAAGGTAATTCCGAAGTCTTCAAACGATTGACGAATAATACCGTCGTATTTATCAATAACTTCTTTGGGAGTTATTCCTTCCTTTTTTGCTTTCATTGAGATGGCAACACCGTGCTCATCACTTCCAGAAATAAAGGCAACATCATTTCCTGTTAATCGCAAATAGCGCGCGTATATATCTGCAGGAACATAAACACCTGCCAGATGGCCAATGTGAATAGGTCCGTTTGTGTAAGGTAAAGCTGCCGTAATTGTATATCGTGCAGGAGAATTTTGGTTTTGAGCCATCAAAAATTAATTAAGCCACAAAAGTACAGATTTTGAAAAGAGTTTGCTTTTACAACTAAGAAAAACAAGTCTAAACTGACTTAAAGTTTTACGTTTCATATTAAAAAAGCCCTTAGTGCGTATTGTGGGAGTACGACCAAAGGCTTAGTAAAACTATTATAAATTAAAAGGGACGAAAATTAACAACAAGCTCAAAATTAAAGACTAATTCAAAATTTTAAGAAGGTAAAGAGTCAACTAATTAGGCTACCATTACTGATTTGGCCATCTTTTGGTTTTGAACATCAATACGATAGATATATTTTCCGGCGGCTAAATGCTGTGGCATTCGTTCACGAATGTTTAGTTCAACAGAGCCTTCCATCATCATTTCATTATAGATTGTTCCTACTCGTTGCCCTAAAATATTGAACAGTTGAATGTCAACATGAGCACTAAAAGGCATCTCTAAATAGATATGTGGTGCTTCATCAGTAGGATAAAAAGGCTTGTGTACAACTGCGTCTAACAAGCTTGGATCATAAGGAGTTGGCTCTGTAGGCTCTTCACCCATTGGAGGCGTTACATCTCCATCACTATATGCTATATCTGGAAAATCGACACCGCTACAATTAAACCCAAGATTTACAGGGGTATAAGGGTGATCTAATAAATGTTGTTCGACAATAGGAATATCAACACACAACCATTCTGCAAGAACGGTGGCATATAAATCTCTAAAATCCATTGTGTACTCTAAGTTTCCTCTGCCATCAGGATTATCTAAAGTAGGATGCTCTCCAACGAAAGCACTACCGTTTAATCCTGATCCGAAGAACAGCGTAGGAGCTGCTTTACCGTGATCTGTACCATTTGAGCCATTTTCATAAATTCGTCTTCCGAATTCTGAGAAAGTCATACTCAATACTTTATCATCTTGTTCTGTAAAACCTAAATCAGAATAGAAGTTGTCAATAGCTACAGATAAATTAGTCATCAAACGCTCATGCGCTAATGGCTGATTACCATGAGTATCAAAACCGCCCATAGAAATCATATATACTTTCGTGCCTAAATTTCCTTTAATTAAGCGAGCTAAAAGTGCCAATTGTCTAGCAAAACTATTGTCTTGATATTCAACTTGATTCTGACCTCGTAACCATGCTTCGTGAATGGTGCCTGCATACTCGTTAGTGACATTAGAAACACCTCTTAAATATCGAAGTTGATCACCATACATACAGTCATCAAATAAGGCTGGATCAACAGGATATTGTAATCCGGTTTCAGCGATTTGTTCTAATTGATCAATATTGTTTGTTACAAAAGCATAATTGGTTTCTTCGCCTTCAAAAACTAAGCTTCCAAAGCTTCCGATTTGAACTGCTGCTGGTCCTTCTGGTCTACTACCAGGAAAATCAGATAAATAATCAGGAAAGCAATGCTCAAAATGTCTACCCATCCATCCTGTATTTAATCCACTAAAACCAGTTGTGTTTAAATCAGTATTTGCAAAAATATCAGAACCTGTAAAATGCGATAAACTTTGACCTTCATAACCAACACCATGAACTGCCTTCATTTGGCCTTCACCCCACATCGGTTCTAAGGCGCCCATATAAGATGGTACTCCAAATTCATCAGTAAGTTTTAATACTTTACTTTCTGGAATGTAAATATTTGGTCTCGCGTTAGCATAGGTGTCATATTGTTCAATAGGAATAACAGTACTTAAACCATCATTACCACCTGAAAGACGTATTAATATTAGAATATTATCAGTTTCCGCATCTGCAATTGCAGATGTCAATGGAGATGGTGCCGAAGCTGTTACCATGTTAGAACCTAACATCATTGAGCCAGAACCAGCTATACCTAAAGCTTGCAAAAAGGAACGACGGCTCCATTGCTTATGCTCCGTGTCATGACCATCATGTTCTAGGCCTTTATGGGGACTTAAATTTTTATCGTGAGTATCGCACATAGAAGTAGGTTTATTTTAATTGAAATTCTGGTTGTCTTGAAAGGTGAACCAATAATAAGTATACTTGATTAGGAACAGATGGACTTATACTTAGCATCCATTGTGAAGTGCCTCCTGGTGTATGATCAGGACTGTAGTAAATTTCTGGAACATCTTCAATCTTGAAAGCAGACAATGCAATATCAAAATCTTGTTGCGTGAGTAAGCCTTTCGGAGTGAATTTATCGATGAGGGCTTGAACAACAATTTCAGGATTACTAGTATTACTATTTGCTGGCCCAACTGCTGCTACAGCTAATGCTCTAAATTGTTCGTCATCTGCTTGATAAAATTCTTCAAGAATAGTTTCAAGGGTTAACCATCTGCCAATCATAAAATTGGTATTTACCCAAGATCGATCTCTTTGCCAACCAGCAACATCTACTGGGTCGAATAATCGCTGACTAAGAAGACCACTATAATTAACCATAGATGCTACGGTAGTATCATTATAGGTAAAGCTAGTTTCGTTTATTAGGTTAAAATATAGATCATATGGACTTTTAATGATCACACCAATAGCGTCATCATCAAAAAAGTGTTCACTTTTAAATAATTGTGATAAAACAGGTGCAATTTCAAAATTCGCACCTACAAAGGTTGCCGCCATACCTGTAATAATGGCTTGGGCATTTCCTGCTTCATCGCGAGAATCTGGATGCACAAAAAATTCATATAATTTTCTACAGATAAATTCTGCTATTTCATTGTTTCGTTCTGTAAATAGAATGTCGATTACATCATCATATCCCCAATTGCCAGTTTGGCCAAATATTGTTTTTGGTCCTGCATCATGGCGCTCAGGATTGAAAAGTACAGCTTCACAGCCTATTTCACCACGTTCAACATAACCAGTAAGAGCTTTAGCTGTTTCAATAATATCTTCTTCGGTATATCCGTTTCCATCACCCAGGCAAAATAGTTCATACAATTCTCGACCGTAATTTTCATTTGGGTTGTTGCCATTATTGAATACACCATCTAAGTAATATAGCATGGCATTGGTGAGACCTATTTCGCTAGCAAAGGTTCTAAAGTTTCCTATAGCATTACGTTGCAGGCAGTTTACATATTCATATAAAAATGCGTTACAGTCATACACATCTAATTCTGTAACAAAATGGTTACTCCAAAAGAAGCTCAAACGATCACGCAGATTATTAGTTAAAAGAGAATTAGCATATGCTGATTCCCACTCATTTTGTTGAGTGCGACTCATTTGCCTTCTTAAATCGTCGTCTGCAGGGTAGTTGCTGTTATTCCAATCAGCCCATGCTGGGGCAGGTAGAGGTGCTAAGTTAATAGCTTCATTGATAAGTGAATCAACTAAAGCATTGACAGTTTGACCTGTTCCTGCATTGATAGTTTGTACTGATGCACTAAATCCTAATCTTCTATATAAATGAGCTACTTGTTGCTCGTTTAAAGCACCGCCAAGTGGCGACAAAGGAGAAGTATTACAATTAATGAAATATTCCATAGTCAATTTGGGCGTTAGTAAGTTTGTTCATATAGCGCTTGGGGCTGCTATCTAGAGGGTTATGAATAAACGTAACAATAAAGAGGATAGTATTAAAATCTTTATATTTTCGCTTATCTACTAGATAAAGTACGTTTGAATTATTGATATAGGACGTTTAATGGCATATATTTTCGATGAAATGCACGTTTTTGAACTAATTTTTTAAAAATAATGGGAAAACATAACGAATTTGGAAAAGAAGGTGAGAAAATTGCCGAAGATTTTTTATTAAAAAAAGGTTATCAAATCAGACATAAAAATTACCGATATCTAAAATCGGAGATAGATATTATTGCATCAAAAGAAGATGTTCTCGCGATAATTGAAGTGAGAGCTCGTAGCAATGATCAAATAATTGCAATTGCAGATACTATAACAAAGAAAAAAATAAAGCTTTTAGTTCTAGGGGCTAATCAGTATGTAACGGAGAATGAATTAAATGTAGATGTAAGGTTTGATGTCATTACAATCTTAAAAAATAAATCAATCTTTAAGATTGAACATTTAGAAAGTGCATTTTATCATTTTTAAATTAATGTAGAGAACAACGAGAAATGTATTTTCATTACAATTTGTTTTATTTGTAACAATATGTTATTTTTGTTTAAAATTCAATCAAATGAAAACAATTTCATCAGTCGTAGAACAGTACATTAAGAAGAAACCTTTTCTTCAAAGTGCTTTAGCCCAGGGTATCATCAACCTTACTTCATTATCAAGAATTGTAAAACCAGAAATCGAAGACGAGCTCGGTAAAGACATTCGTAACGGAGCCATTGTTATGGCATTAAAACGTCTTTCTGATGATCTAGAATTTCGGGCAACGCATAAAATTATTAAAGTCTTAAAAAATATTGGCGAGATTACCGTGCGCTCATCTTTAGTTGATTACACTTTTTTAGCATCTGACACCATATTGGTTCAGCAGGCAAAACTTTTAGAAGCGGTTAACGAAAATCAAGATGTGTTTTACACCTCTTCTCGAGGAGTAAATGAAATCAATATTGTCATTAGTAGTGTTATGGATGCTACTGTTGAGGAATTGTTCAAAAACGAAAAGCGTACCCAAAAAGCAGAAGAATTATCGTCTATAACGGTAAAGCTACCAGCAGAAAATGTTTCTGTACCTGGTATTTACTATTTTATCTTTCAGCGTTTGGCTTGGGAAGGTATTGTGCTTTATGAGGTGATATCAACAACCAATGAATTTACCATTTTAGTTGATGATGAACATGTAGATATTGCTTTTAAAACGATAAAGGATTTAAAGACGTTATAATCCCTTTTCTCGCAAAAATCGAACTACATCTTTGTCTGTTTCTGGCTTAGCAATAATATGCTTGTCAGCATCAAGTATGAAGTAAGACGGAGTAGATTGTATGTTATAAAGAGCCGCATATTCACTATCCCATTTTCCTAATGCGATTGCATGTTCGAAATTTGGAAGCTTTGCAGATTCAATGTCCCAATATGTATTATTATCTTCTAATCCTATTGCGATCACTTTGATATTTGTATTCCCTGAAAGCTTTTTATGTAGTTCGGGTAATTCTTTAAGGCAATGTCCACAGGTACTGCTCCAAAAAACTAAAATGTAATTTTTAGCTCCTTTTAAAGTGCTTATGCTTCCATTTTTCCATGTCATTTCAGGTGCTAATACACCGAGATGAAGCCTGTTGTAGGTTTCAATATTAGTAATGATCTCTTTATTACTTATTGCGGATGGTGAGTTCTTTAAATAATTAGTAAAAACATATTCTGCCGTATCATTAAAATTACTGCCAGAAGCTTGTGTCCAAAGTGTGTATCCAATATGAAAACTGTATGCATCTGATACATTAGCTAGTTTTTTATATACGGTATCCACGTTTGCCTGCATTATCTTTTCAGTTTCATCTTTGTCAATTTGCTCTAGAGGAAGTGAAGTGAAAACATAGTTGGTGATTTTATCTGTTAAAAAACCTGATGCTTGTAAGGTTGAATTAGTAATATTTAAAGAATTAAAATAGGCAACTTTTCTATTCTCTACATATTGTTGAATGCTTTCGTAATTTGAAGGAATATATGATCGGTTGGCTTTTATAAACTGATTCGAAATAGTGCCAGCGGATCGTTTTTCATAAGAATGTTGTACTTCTTGAAACTTTTTTAAGATTGCTCGATATTTCTTTTCATCTGAAGAGCCTTCAGAATAAAAGGCAATTAATTTTCGCTCTGCCTCTTGAATTTCATTAAAATATGTACCAAAAAGTATATTCTCTTCAGACGCTGTAAATAATGCACCTTGCTCGTTATCGAATGATAAAATAATATCCTCTTTTCCATTGTAAATTACATCGAAATAAAACTCCTCTTGCGGCATTGCATATACCAATCGGTATGTGCCAGGAGCTGAATTTTCAGGAAGTTTTAAGGTGAAATCGCCATTATTTATTGCTGTATCGGCGGAATATACTTGGGTGCCTGGTTTCAACCGGTAAGCAATAAGCCAAGTGTAATCTTTGGCGGGTGAAAAAGTACCAGAAATAGTATTTTGAGCATTTATTACAAATGCCGAAATAAAGATAAAGACAACGATGAGTTTTTTCATATCCTGCTAAAATCAAAAATCAATCCAAACTTATGCTAAGATACATATTCACGCATCTTTTAAAAAGTCATCATAAGATGAATAGCGAAGAATCGAGTTATTCAAATAGAGTCAAAGATGGTTTCGTAAACTGATTGAGATAAGAATTGTGCTAATTCTCTACTGGAAGCATTCCAATTCTAGAGAGAATAATGTTGATCATATCAGATTCTTTTTCATGAACAAAGCCGTCAGCAATAGCCATTTCTTCTAAAATGCCTGCTAAAACATCTTTTTTGTCATCAGTCATAGCCTGTAGAATGATCGCACATTGTTTCGTTGCGATATTACGTGCTTGTACAATGAAATTGGTTTCGAAATCTAAACGCTGCATGAGTTCAGTTAGCGTACTGATTTCGCCGTCGTGTACTATGCCATCAGCAAGAATAAGAGCGTCTAAGGCTTTTACAATAGCTAATTTTTCAGCTAAAGTAAACGTAATATTGGGGGTGTTCATAATTTTAAATTATGATATTAAACTAATGTGAATTTACTTTATTAATTATAAATCAAACGATAATAAACATTTAATATTATGTTGACGAAGCATCACTTTTTTCCAATGGTTTTAATGGGTCAAGAGCATTCATAGCTTTGTCAACAGATGTTATACCTTCAAATACAAGTAATAGTCTAAGACCATTTCTAGTTTGTTTTTCCTTCATTTTACATAAATGGGCATGGCTTTGCACAAACTGTAAAACTTTTGTGAAATTTGGGCTCTGATAAAATTCAGATTGTTGGTCAGCTATGAAATAACCTAGAAGCTTCCCTTTTTTTAAGATTATTTTCTCAATACCAATACTCGTAGCAATCCATTTAATTCGCACGGAATTTAATAAATCATCAGCTTCTGTAGGTAGCTCTCCGAAACGATCGATTAACTGTTTTTCAAATTTAATTAATGCTTCTTCACCTTTAACTAGATTGAGCTCTGTGTAAAGGTTTAGACGCTCCGTTACATTATTGATATATTCATCTGGGAACAACAATTCAAAATCAGTATCTAATTGAGTTTCTTTTAAAAATACTTTTTCTTGATGCCCTTCAACCTCTTCATACAATTCTTTGAACTCGTTTTCTTTAAGTTCATCAATAGCTTCAGCAAGTATTTTTTGATAGGCATCAAATCCAATTTCGTTGATAAACCCACTTTGTTCACCGCCTAATATATCTCCTGCGCCACGTATTTCAAGATCTTTCATTGCAATATTAAACCCACTACCTAGCTCTGTAAATTGTTCTAAAGCCTGAATACGTTTTCTAGCATCTGCGGTCATAGAATCATAGGGTGGTGTTATGAAATAGCAAAAGGCCTTTTTGTTACTTCGTCCAACACGACCTCGCATTTGGTGTAAATCACTTAAGCCAAAATTATTGGCGTTATTAATAAAAATAGTATTTGCATTGGTTACGTCAAGTCCACTTTCAACAATCGTAGTAGAAACTAAAACATCAAATTCCCCATTCATAAAAGAAAGCATTAGACTTTCTAGTTTTTTGCCTTCCATTTGACCGTGACCTACTCGAATTTTCGCATCTGGTACTAAGCGCTGAATCATTCCGGCCACCTCTTTAATATTTTCAATTCTGTTGTGGATGAAAAATACCTGTCCACCACGTTGAATTTCATAAGTCACCGCATCACGAATAGTTTCTTCTCCAAAGCGAATTACATTACTTTCAATTGGATAACGATTGGGAGGAGGTGTATTTATAACTGATAAATCACGCGCAGCCATCAAACTAAATTGTAATGTTCTAGGTATAGGTGTCGCCGTTAAAGTCAGTACATCAACATTCTCTTTAATAGATTTCAGTTTGTCTTTGACTGCTACTCCAAATTTTTGCTCTTCATCAACAATTAGAAGTCCAAGATCTTTAAATTTTACTTTTTTATTGACCAGTTGATGGGTGCCAATAATAATATCAACTTTACCGGCTTCGAGTCTTTCTAAGGTTAATTTACGCTCCTTGGCTGTTCTAAATCGATTCAGATAGTCTACAGTTACCGGCATGTCTTTTAAGCGCTCGGTAAAAGTTCTATTGTGCTGAAACGCTAAAATTGTAGTTGGAACGAGAATAGCAACTTGCTTGCCGTTTGCAACAGCTTTAAAAGCAGCTCGAATAGCTACCTCTGTTTTTCCAAAACCAACATCGCCACAAATAAGCCGATCCATGGGGCGCTCACTTTCCATATCTCTTTTGATATCTGCGGTTGCTTTGATTTGGTCGGGAGTATCTTCATAAATAAACGAGGCTTCTAATTCGTGTTGTAGATAACCATCAGGATCGTATTGAAATCCTTTTTCAAGTCTTCTTTTAGCATAGACTTTAATAAGATCGAAAGCTATTTTTTTAACTCTTGACTTTGTCTTCTGTTTTATTTTTTTCCAAGCGGCTGATCCTAATTTATATATTTTAGGAACTGCACCGTCTTTGCCGTTAAATTTTGATATTTTGTGTAGTGAATGAATACTTACGTAAAGCGTATCACGGTCACCATACATCAGTTTAATTGCTTCCTGTTTTTTGCCTTCTACATCAATTTTTTGCAATCCGCCAAACTTTCCAATACCATGATCAATGTGAGTGACATAGTCGCCTATTTCAAGTTTAGTAAGTTCTTTTAGCGTAATTGCCTGTTTTTTGGCATATCCATTTTTAAGACTGAATTTATGATAACGCTCAAATATTTGATGATCTGTATAGCAGACAATTTTTAGATCATCATCAATAAAACCTTGGTGTAGTGAAAAGACAATCGTTTTATAATGTACTTCTGAGTCAACCTCTTCAAAGATGTCATGAAACCGTTGTGCTTGTTGATTTGTGGCGCAAAAAATATAATTGGTATAGCCGTTACGGTGTTTTTCGTTAAGGTTTTCAATTAATAAATCGAACTTTTTATTGAAAGAGGGTTGGGGTTTTGTATGGAATACTATCTCTTCTGTTTTAACGGAGTTCGCGCCGCCAAATTCGACCAATCTAAATTGTTCTAATTGGCTTTTTATTTGTGTCGAATTCAGAAATAATTCTCCTGGTTCTGCGTGTTTTATATCTGCAGATAATTTTGAAAACTCTTCTTCGGCTTTGCCAAAAAAATCATCTAAACGGTCAAAGAGTAATTCGGTATTTTTTGTAAAGAAAATTGTGTTGGGAGAAATATACTTTAGAAAACTTTCCCTTTTTTCTTCTAAGAATTTGTTAGCGACATTCGGAATTACTGAAATCTTTTTGACCTTCTCGGTCGACAATTGTGTTTCTACATCAAAGGTTCGAATGCTGTCTACCTCGTCTCCGAAGAATTCAATTCTATACGGTTCATCATGGGAAAATGAGAATACATCAACAATGCCTCCACGTACTGAAAATTCACCAGGTTCGGTAACAAAGTCTACGCGTTTGAACTGATATTCAAAAAGTACTTCATTTAAAAAATCTAAAGACAACGTGTCTTCAAGTTTTATTTTAAGTGTGTTTTTTTCTAATTCTCTTCGGGTAACAACCTTTTCAAAAAGCGCATCTGGATACGTTACAATAACCGCTGGCTTTTTTCGAGAGTTAATACGATTTAAAACTTCTGCTCGAAGTAAAACATTCGCGTTATTAGTTTGTTCAATTTGATAAGGCCGTCGATAGCTACCTGGGTAAAAGAGAACGTCTTTCTCGCCAATCAACTGTTCTAGATCATTCAAATGATAAGCTGCATCTTCTTTATCTTCGAAAACTAAAAGATAAGGTACATCAGATTGCTTAAAGCTTGAGGATATTAAAAAAGATATTGAGGAACCCGTTAGACCTTTTAGATGTTGTCTAATAGCTAAGGGTTTGGCTGTTGAGATTTCACTATTGGATATAGCGGTTTGCAGTTTCTGCAATTGCGGAGACTGAGAGAAAAGCTCAAAAATCGGGGTTTTAACCAACCGTAAATTTTTTACAAATATAAGTCTGATTTAGAAATCAGACTAACCGTCTCAAGTATTTTTATACCTTCTCATTGGATGTTAAAAACGGATTAGTTTTTCTATTCTGAATCAGGTTAATAATTACTACAACGGCTAGAATGATACTGCCAGCTAATGCCATATTTGCTATTGCATCTATGCTGCCTGTATGACGATTGTAAATAGCAAATAATGCCCAGATACCTACAAAGGCAAATTCACGCATATTGCGTTTCCAAACCATAAAAATATTAACCAAAGTTGCTATGCCAATCATGATAACGGTCCATTGTTGTTCAGAGAAAAAAGCACCATCCCAATTCAGTTTACTTAAGAAGGCTGCTACATTAGCAATAGTAGCTACGGCGATCCAACCAGTATATATACCAATTGGTATGTGTCCCAATAAAATTGTTGAACGCGAAACTTTTTCATTATTCATATTGGTTTTCAAAACGATTTGTAAAAGGGAACATAAAATACCCAACATCACTAGTACCGAAAGCCCTGTGTAGTCAAATGTGAAAACAAAAACCCAAACACAATTCAAAACATTTGTCAGTATAAACCAGTAGCCCGTTTTTTCAATAAAACTGGAAGGTTGATCGCTAAAAAAAGCAATTTTAACTTGATAAATACCATATGTGATAAGTCCAATAAAAATAAGTCCCCAAATAGCAAAGGCATAACTCGCTGGTGTAAATAAATTGAAGTATTTATTACTAACCTCACCAACGGTAGTTTCATTTACGCGTAATGCTTGGGTTGCATAATTGATAGCGATAACAAGAATTACCGATGCCAGATTTAAAACGGACAGCCTCTTTTTCATAAGTAGCATTTTTGTTAAAAATACGACTAATTCGTAAATGTATATTTATGTAAATGATCAAGGTGACGTGCATGACTTCCTTAAATAGATCTGCTTAAAAAAGCCATTTTTCTAAGACTAATTGAAATTGGAATGTAGCGTATGAAACAAAGTTACTAGGAATATAAAATATCCCCCTGAAAAAAATTATATTTGCTTCGTAAAAATTAGAACTATGTCGATTGCAGATTTTTTTGATAGTGGATTTCAAAAAAGAAATCAAGACCATTTTGCAGCCATTGTACGCGTTGCAATGAGTGATGGAATAATTACAGAAGACGAACAAGCTTTCTTAGATAGGCTAGCG
>CALLIG010000037.1 GCA_938009735.1 uncultured Flavobacteriaceae bacterium | reverse complement strand
GCTAGATAAAATTCCTACAAATTACACAGCAACATTATATTCTCGGAGAGCATCATTCAATGAGGTCTTTTTATTTGTGCTTTCTTTTCGAGTGCCAATGATTAGTGCACAAGGCACTTGAAAATCACCTGCAGGAAATGTTTTAGTGTAACTACCAGGTATAACAACCGAACGAGCAGGAACCCTACCTTTTGTTTCAATTGGCTCATTACCAGTAACATCTATAATTTTTGTAGATGCTGTAAGAACAACGTTTGCACCTAGTACTGCCTCTTTTTCAACACGTACACCTTCAACTACGATACATCTTGATCCTATAAAAGCATTATCTTCTATAATTACTGGTGCAGCTTGAAGTGGTTCTAAAACACCGCCAATACCAACACCACCACTTAGGTGAACATTTTTGCCGATTTGCGCACAACTACCAACAGTAGCCCATGTATCTACCATGGTGCCTTCGTCAACATAAGCGCCCAGATTGACATAACTAGGCATAAGAATGGTTCCTTTTGAGATATAAGCACCATGTCTTGCAACGGCATGAGGCACTACGCGAATTCCTTTTTCAGCATAGCCTCTTTTTAGTGGAATCTTATCATGATATTCAAAAATGCCAACTTCAAAAGTCTCCATTTTTTGGATAGGAAAATATAATACAACACCTTTCTTAACCCATTCATTAATTTGCCACCCGTCAGCAGTAGGTTCTGCACATCGAAGTTCGCCAATATCTAGCAAACGTATTACTTCACGAATAGCATCTTGCGTTGCTGTCTCTTTCAATTGCTCACGGTTTTCCCATGCGCTTTCAATGATGTTTCTTAAATCAGTCATGATAGGTCTAAAATTTCGACAAATATAAGTTGAAGTAGTTTAAAAATTGAATCATTTTTATAGGTGTCACAAATTAATCTGATTGTTAGGATAAAATATCATTTCTAGTTTCCGTAGATCATAGATTTTTTAATGTATTATTCGGGATTATACTTTATTTTTGCAAAAAAATTAAATTTGGGTAGAATTGTTGCATTGGACTTTGGTAAAAAGAGAACTGGAATTGCAGTAACTGACGAGTTACAATTAATTGCTTCTGGGCTTACAACTGTTGCTACTCATGATTTGCTTAATTTTTTAAAAAAATATATCGCTGAAGAAAAGGTAACTACGATTGTAGTTGGAGAACCTAAACAGATGGATAATACGCCCTCTGAATCTGAAAGTTTAATTATCCCGTTTTTAGGACGATTAAAAAAAGCATTTCCTGAGTTGCCAATTGAAAGAGAAGACGAAAGGTTTACGTCAAAGATGGCAGTAAGAACTATGATTGATAGCGGGCTGAAAAAGAAACATCGTAGGGATAAGGCTTTAATAGATGAAATTAGTGCTACTATTATTTTACAAGCTTATATAAATAGAAATTAAATGATACTACCAATTGTTGCTTACGGTGATCCTGTTTTGAGAAAAGTAGGTGTTGATGTAGCTTCTGATTATCCAAAGTTAAAAGAACTACTTGCTAATATGTGGGAAACCATGTATAATGCCAAAGGAGTAGGGCTTGCGGCTCCGCAAATCGGACTGCCTATTCGCATATTTTTGGTTGATACGACTCCTTTCGCTGACGATGAAGGATTATCTGAGGAAGAGCAAAAAGCATTAGACGGATTCAAAAAAGCATTTATAAATGCAGAAATTGAAGAAGAAGAAGGTGAAGAATGGATTTTCAATGAAGGTTGTTTAAGTATACCAGATGTTCGAGAAGATGTTAAAAGAAAGCCGACTGTTCGGATTTCGTATTTGGATGAAGACTTCAAATCACATACTGAAACCTATGATGGACTCTTAGCTAGAGTTATTCAACATGAGTACGATCATATTGAAGGGGTACTTTTTACAGATAAACTATCCGGATTAAAAAAACGCCTTTTAAAGGGCAGATTGACCAGTATTTCAAAAGGAAAGATTAGCGCTGATTATCGCATGCGATTTCCTGATATTAAAAAAGGACGTTAAAAAAGATTCTAATAGAAGTAAATGGTGCATATTTGCGCCCTGAAATAACAGAATTTGAACTCAAATATATGAGCTTAGACAAAATATTATCCATCGGAGGAAAACCCGGACTATTTAAACTAGTGACACAAACCCGTTCTGGCTTTGTAGCAGAATCATTGTTAGATGGTAAAAAAATTACAGTTGGTATGCAGAGTAATGTTAGCATCCTTTCTGAAATAGCTATTTATACTTTAGAAGAGGAGCTCCCATTACGTGAAGTTTTTCAAAAAGTGCAGCTGAAAGAAAAGGGAGCGAAAACTTCTATTTCTCATAAAGCAGCTAAAATTGAATTGGAAGAGTACTTTTTTGAAGTGCTACCAAATTATGATGAAGATCGAGTTTATGCTAGTGATATAAAAAAAGTAATACAATGGTATAATTTACTTCACGAAAATGGCATGACTGATTTTTCGTCAGATGATAAAGATGCTACTTCTGAAGAGGAATAATGATTGTTGCGACAAATAAAAAAAGCCCTGAACAAAATGTTAGGGCTTTTTTTATTTGTGTTTTTAATTAGAATTAAACCTTCCAACCATCTCTATAAGTTCTGCCTACAAATTGATTGGCTTCTTCAAGATTGGTTATTCGTGTGTTTTCTCCGTCCCATAATAACTTTTTACGTGCGAAGAACTCCATTTTACCTTTTTCGTTTTCACGACGAAGCATATAGCTTCTGATGGCTAAATTCCCCATTAAAACAGTTTCTGTCATTGGTCCTGCATAATCGAAAGAAGAGGTAAGTCCTAAATGTTCCTCACTACCAAACCCTGCTTTACAAGCATCTACCCATTTACGTTGATGACCATATTCAGGCTCTTCACTTACTTCGACTTCAGGTCCGAATTCTGTGGTGCCATCGTTGAGGTAGAGTTTAGGAGTAAGGGGAGAACTATCATTTATGTTTGTAGAAATAATTCCTTTTTCGCCAATTATCAAAACACCGTTTTGACTACCAGGTCCACCAATATCATCATTTGCG
>CALLIG010000036.1 GCA_938009735.1 uncultured Flavobacteriaceae bacterium | reverse complement strand
ATTAAACATGGCGGGCAAAAGCATACTCAAAAGAATCGACTGGCTTACCGTATTTATATACCTAGCGCTACTTACTATTGGCTGGGTAAATATTTATTCAAGTACTTTTTCGGAAACTGATGTTTCGATTTTTGATTTTGGCACCCTTCATGGCAAACAGCTATTTTTTATTGGGGTAAGTTTTCTAACTATTATATTAGTCTTAGCACTTGAAACTAGCTTCTATGAGCGCTTTTCAAGTGTCATGTATATGATTTCAATGTTGCTCTTACTTGGGCTTTTTGTATTCGGAAAGACAATTGCAGGAGCTACTTCTTGGTATGATCTTGGCTTTTTTAACCTACAACCTTCAGAATTAGCAAAAGTCGCTACAGCGCTTGCGCTTGCGAAATACCTTAGTGATATACAAACAGACATCAAAAGACAAAAGGATCAGCTATATGCGTTCTTAATCGTTCTAATACCTGCAATTCTTATTGTTCCACAACCTGACCCTGGAAGCGCCCTCGTTTTCTTTGCCATGGTTTTTGTGATTTTCAGAGAAGGTTTGCCAATCTATTATTTAGGTATTGCTCTTTTGGCTATTCTGGTATTTATGACCACGTTAATTTTCGGAACTATTTGGGTTAGTATTTTTCTAACCTTAATCGTTGTTCTCATTCTCTTATTGAAAAAGAAAACGTTCAAAGTACCCATTATTCCGATGGTTTCATTAACCGTAATCGCAATACTCTTTTCTCTTTCTGTAAATTTTGTTTTCAATAATGTTTTCGAACAGCGACACCGCGATCGTTTCAGCTTATGGTTACGATTAGAAAAAGATCCTGCTAAGCTTGAGAAAATTCGTAAAACTATTGGGTACAATACCTATCAATCTGAAAAAGCGATTGAATCAGGTGGATTTTTTGGCAAAGGGTTTTTAGAAGGAACTCGCACCAAAGGTGACTTTGTTCCTGAACAGCACACCGACTATATTTTCAGTACCGTTGGTGAAGAATGGGGCTTTGTAGGAACTACAACTGTGGTCTTATTGTTTACTTTTCTACTATTACGGTTAGTGTATTTATCAGAACGACAAAAAAACCCGTTTGGTAGGATGTATGGCTATGGAGTTATATCTATTTTATTCATACATTACTTTATAAATATTGGAATGGTTATTGGTATTCTGCCGACCATTGGAATTCCATTACCCTTCTTTAGTTATGGCGGGTCAGGGCTACTGTTTTTTACTATCCTACTATTTATAATGTTGCGATTAGACTCTAACCGAATGAAAGAAGGGGTTTAAAATTTCCAGTTAGACTTTTCTGCTTTACGTTCTAACTCAGCTTCCATTTTATTTTCAAGCTTTTCAAAAAAATCAATTCCAGTTATTTCCTCGATTTCATCAATCGAAACAGCGAATTCTGCTAAGGGTTTTTTACTCTCTACTCCGGGCATCAAAAACCCTATCAATTTCAAGTTGTCTTCTTCCCCTCTAGCAATTACCTTATAAAAATATCTAGGCACGGCGACATCTTCTTCTCCAATTTCATCCAATCCATCTTCGAGAACGCCTCCTGTAAAAACAACTAGTGTACCATACTTTTTTGTCCATTCACGAATCTGACGTTCCAAACGATTCCATACACCTGCATTAAAATCTTTATCCTGTGGACTAATATTACTCGTATAAAATGTTTCGTTGTACGCCTGTTTTGAAAAGCGACGATCACCTGCTGGAATAAGGTGCCCCCTATCATATCCTGATCCTTTATAATTACGCCAATCCGCAGATTTAGTTTTTACTTTTGGGTCTTCAATAAAATAAGGTCTTTTTCTATCATCATAAGTCAGATGCTCTTTTTTCAACAGATACCCTACCCATTCTGCTTGTTCAAAGCGTTCACTATATGATAGCATAAAATGCTCATGCGTGACTAAACTACCTGTTGTTGAACTTGGCAAAAAGTAACTGGGAATATCTGTTTTCTCTCCGTCAACTATACCTTCTGAATAAGTCGCAGGAGTATAAAAATTCTCAAAAAGCCAAAACCCTAATACACAAACCAATAACAATATGGTATAAATAGTCTTGTTGTTATTTTTAGATCTAGCCTTTATCATTACCACAAAGTTAATTCAATTTAAGCTATTCTGAGAGCCTACTTTACGTAAGGAAAGGATAAATATTTCGACAAAATAAGACCCTTGCAGAAAGGTAATTGTTAACCACAATGCTAAATTTTAAATTATGAATGATATACCTGTAATAAAATTATATGGCGCTACTGGTTGTCACAAAACAAAATATTATCAACTTTTGTTAGAGCAAACTGGTTTACCATATCAACTCTTAGATGTTGAATCTAATGAAGACCATGCAATAGCGTTGCGAAATCTTTACACTAATGGAAAACTTAATTTTCCAACGATTACCATTGGCAATAAAAAATTGAGAAATCCTTATAAAGAAGAATTACATAAATGGCTTGACAAACTCATTCCTTCAAAATCGCCCATAGTTCTTGATTAAAACAATAGCAGTTTTGCGAATACAGATTCATTTTAAGTACTAAGAATAATACACAACTAAAAAATGAAAATTATGCATTTCGAAAATATCAAAAACTATTTCAATAAAAAATTACTAAATCAATAAGCTGGGATGGCTCCTGAAGGAATATGTCCTAATTGTTGGGGAAAGCAAGAATGGGAAGGTAAATTTTATGAGTATATGAGGGTTAAGAACACGACTCCTGAGTCAGATACTTATAACAACTTCATTAAAGATGTTACTCGTAAATTAGGTAAGATCACTTTAAAAGAAGACTCTTTCACCTGTACTACATGCCAAATTTCGCATAAGAAATCTAAACTTATATCACTAGACACATGAATATAAAAAGCCCTCACTCAAATGAGCAAGGGCTTTATATTTTTATAAGTGATATTTTAATTTATCCTTTTACACTTGCCAACTTGGCATTCTTGATATTGTTCATCTTTAAATCTTGCAATACATTTACTGCTTCTTCAACATATACATCTTTGGCTAAACTCTTGTGCCATCGATTTCTTTTTTCACGTAAAATAGAATCTTGAGTAAACAATTCTTGCTCGTATTTTAAAGATTCAAAAGTTAAACGTGAATCATAATCATTCATCTTTTTGAAATAGTCCGATCTTAACTTGTGCTTTTCTGCTTCGGCTTTATAATCATCATAGTTTAAGGAAATAACATTTTCATCTTGTCTTTCCTTTAACCATTTTGCATTTTCTTCAATTAACTTTATCTGCGGATTTACAGCCATTCTTTCTGAGCTATTCGCGATAGTTTGATCATAATCTATGTAACCTTTCCAAACATCGTAATCAGCCGGAGTTATTTTATCCCATTTTAAAGGATTTGATTGATCTCTTTCTCCAATATCAATATAGCTATAACGGTCTGGAACAACTACATCACTCTTAACACCTTCTAACTGTGTAGAACCACCATTGATACGATAGAACTTTTGTGTTGTAAGCTTTAAAGCTCCTAAATCTCCATTTTCGTTACTTCTAACAATATTATTTAAATCGATAACATTCTGAACGGTTCCTTTTCCAAAGGTCTGTTTGCTGCCTATAACAACGCCTCTTTTATAATCTTGCATTGCAGCAGCCAAAATTTCTGACGCCGATGCAGATAGCTCATTTACTAAGATTACCAATGGACCATCCCATTGAATACGTTCATCTTTATCATCATAAACATCTTTGTTTTTACCAGAAGATTGTACTTGAACAACAGGACCATCTTTTATAAAAAGTCCAGCCATTTCAACAACCGTCTTTAAAGATCCGCCACCGTTATCGCGAAGATCCAAAATCAATCCCTCTGCTCCTTCTTGCTTAAGACGCTCAACCTCTTTAGCAACATCTGAAGCTGCATTGCGTTCGCTGTAATCATTAAAATCAACATAAAATTTCGGAAGGTTAATCAATCCGAATTTTTGGTCTTCTTTAATAATGTTTGCAGACTTAGCATATGAGTCTTCTAATACTACAACATCTCTTGTTATTGAAATAACTTCTTGTGAACCATCAATTTTTCGAACCGTCAAATCAACTACAGTTCCTTTCGGGCCTTTAATCATTTTAATAGCATCTTCTAAACGCATACCAACAATATCAATTGGCTCTTCACCTTCTTGTCCTACTTTGACAATTAAGTCACCAGCTTCTATGCGAGCATCTCTCCATACCGGGCCACCTGATATTACATCAGTAATTTTGGCTCCTTCTGATTTTTTCTGCAAACGAGCGCCAATACCCTCAAATTTACCAGACATACCTGTATCAAATCTTTCTTTTTCTTCTGGTCCAAAATAAAAGGTGTGCGGATCGAACTCATCTACAATGGTATTGATATATTGTTCAAACCAATCTTTACGCTGCAAATCAGCAACAAAGTCAAAATATTCATCTAATGTTTTTAGCGTTGAAGCCCTTGATGAAACTTCTGCTTCCGACGCCGACATTTGTTTTTCATTTGGTTCGTGACCATGAGCTTTAGCAGTTTCCTCGTCTTCTTGCGCATGTGATGCTTTAGAATCGAATGTATTTAAGGTTGCATATTTCAATTGCTTTCTCCATCGCTCTTTCAATTGGTCTCGAGTCTCAACAAAAGCCATTTGATCATATTCAATATCAATCATTTCTTCTTTTGAATAATCAAAAGGTTGTTCTAAAACTTCTTTGTAGATTACCTCTGCTTCGCTCATTCTTTTGATCAATCGCTCGTGCACCAGATTAAAAAATCCGATTTCGGTATTTTTGATCTGATCATCAATCTGAAATTTTTGAGTTTCAAATTCTTTAATATCAGCATCTATAAAATAACGTTTTGTAGGATCGATTACATCAATAAAATCTTCAAAGACATTTACTGAAAAATCATCATTTATGTCTTTAGGCTCATAATGGCCCTTAGCTAAGACATACGTAATAAGATCGATTAGTAATTTATCTTTATCATCATTTTCAAAGGTCTTATTTGTAAAACTGCAAGAAGCAACTGCTATTAGTAAAGCAAATAAACCGTAGGCGAAATTCTTTTTCATTCGATTTTTTTATTTTTTATTTGAAGCGGATGGGTTCCTGTTTTAGGAAGCCGTTCAACCTGATTTACATCAGATTCTCTAATATACTGAAAAAACCATGCCAGTATCCTTCAAGGATCTAATTTTTTTTGTTATTCTCGACAATGGTCTTATCTTTTTTAAAAACGTATTTTTACTACTTAAATTATATCCTGTGTCGAAACCTTTAATTCTAGTAACGAATGATGATGGAATAACTGCTCCTGGCCTAAGAGCTTTGGTGCGTTTTATGAAGCAAATAGGCGATGTAATCGTAGTTGCACCGGACAGTCCTCAGTCAGGAAAAGGGCATGCTATTACACTAGATACTGCTTTGTATGCGAAAAAAATGAAAACGGACATCGAAAATGGTGCCGCAATAGAATACAGCTGTAGCGGAACCCCCGCAGACTGTGTGAAAATGGCACTTCAAGAGCTGTTAGATCGAAAGCCTGACATTTGTGTAAGTGGCATCAACCACGGCTCAAATTCATCTATAAATGTTATTTATTCTGGCACCATGAGTGCGGCGATTGAAGCTGGTATTGAAGGAATACCAGCAATAGGGTTTTCATTATGTGACTATTCATGGAATGCTGATTTCGAGCAAGCTGGAACAGCCATAAAAAAAATTGTTAGTGAAGCATTAGCTAATGGTATTCCTGAGGGCGTAGTGCTAAATGTAAATATTCCTAAATTAGAAGAAAACGAATTTAAAGGAATCAAAATTTGCCGTCAAGCACGTGCTAATTGGAAAGAAAAATTTGACAAGCGTACAAATCCAATGGGCAAAGATTATTATTGGCTAACTGGCAAGTTTGAACTTTTAGATAACGGAGAAGATACTGATGAGTGGGCATTAGCAAATGGCTACATTTCAGTTGTACCTACCCAATTTGATTTAACCGCACATCACGCAATTCAACAAATAAACAACTGGAATTTACATGCATAAAAAAGAGCTTTTAATTGGTCTCGTAGTGGGTATAATTGCAAACACCATAGGTACACTTTTATACATTTTACTATTTTCAGATTTGGGAATACAAGAAACTTTTCAAGCCGCTGTTCAACAAGGACATGTTGGTAGTTTATTGGCTCTTGGCGCAATTTTGAACTTAGCAGCGTTTTTCTTGTTTTTACGAATGAGAAGAGATAATCGTGCAAAAGGAGTATTGATCGCTACTATTTTGACGGCTTTAGTCATCTTATATTATAAAGTTTTTTAAACGATAACGACCATTCAGATCCAAGGATAAAAACTGGTGATTTTTAATTTGTTTTTACAAGAAACATGAAGTATTACATCATAGCGGGCGAAGCTTCAGGTGACCTGCATGGGTCAAACCTCATCACGGCATTACTAGCACAAGATGTTAATGCTGAAGTTCGCTGTTGGGGAGGTGATTTGATGCAGCAAGCGGGTGGCGATCTAGCAAAGCACTATAAAGATATTGCCTTTATGGGCTTTTTTGAGGTTATAGCTAATCTCAATTCTATTTTTAAAAATATCAAATTTTGCAAAAATGATATTTCAGAATTTAATCCTGATGTAATTATATTTATTGACTATTCTGGTTTCAATCTACGGATAGCCAAATGGGCGAAACAAAACAAATTTAGAACCAACTACTATATTTCTCCGCAAATTTGGGCATCTCGCGAAGGACGCATAGAAAAAATAAAACGCGATGTAGACGCGATGTATGTTATTCTTCCTTTTGAAAAAGAATTTTATGCCAAACATAATTTTTCCGTTCAATTTGTAGGCCATCCACTAATTGATGCAATAGCAAATCGTTCAGAAGTAGAAGAAAATTCTTTTCGCTCTGAACATCATTTGAATACAGATAAACCAATCGTTGCTCTTTTACCTGGCAGTAGAAAGCAAGAAGTACAAAAAATGCTTTCGCTCATGCTGTCTGTTGTTGGAGATTTTCCGGACTATGAATTTGTAATTGCCGGAGCTCCAAGTTTAGACAAGAACTTTTATATCCCATTTCTAAAAAATCCTAATGTTGGCTTTGTTTCTAATAAAACGTATGACCTATTGAGCATATCACATGCTGCTTTTGTTACAAGTGGTACGGCAACCTTAGAGACCGCAATGTTTAAAATTCCGCAGGTAGTATGCTATAAAGCGAATTGGTTATCATATCAAATTGCTAAACGAATTATTACTTTAGAATATATTTCATTGGTGAATCTTATCATGAAAAGAGAAGTGGTAAAAGAATTAATACAGGGTGATCTTACTTCTAAGAACCTTCAATTAGAACTTAAAAAAATTATAGATGGCCCACAAAGAGACGCGCAAATAGTCGCTTACCAAGAACTTGAAAAACAATTAGGTGGTGTTGGGGCAAGTACTAATGCTGCCCAACTAATAGTTCAAAACTTAAATTCAGAAAACATTTAAAAACAATATCATGAGAAACAAATTTCTAAAAACAGTTTTCTTTTCTACATTCCTAGCTTTTACAGTTTTGGGTTGTAAAGAAGAAGGAAAAGAAAAAATAGTTTATTCTCCAGAAGAAATAGCAAGTGCTTCAACGGAAATGAATGCATGGTTTCAAAAACAATGGGATACGGAAATAGCTTTATCACCAATGTTTCAGACCTATTTAGGAGACAAGACAGATTATGACAAATGGGATGATCTATCAAAAAAAACTGAAGAGAAGAAATTAGAACGTACCAAAGTTCGTTTGTCTTATCTAAAAGATTCTGTTAATCATGATGCGCTAGATGAAGCTACTAAACTTAGCTACAAATTGGCTGTGCAACAAATGGAAGATGATATCGCTGATTATCAATATCGACTTTATAACTATCCTGTCAATCAAATGCGAGGTATGCACTCACAAGTACCTTCCTTTTTAATAAATATGCATCAAATAACAGATAAAAGCGATGCTGAGGCCTATATATCTAGATTGAATGGTGTAAATGGAATGTTTGACCAAGTAATTGTGAATCTAAAAGAAAGAGAAGCAGCTGGAATCATGCCTCCTAAATTTGTTTTTCCTCATGCAATTGAATCATCTGGCAACATTTTAAAAGGAATGCCATTTGAGAATTCAGGGAACAAAAGTGCTCTTTTAGAAGATTTCACTTCAAAACTTGCAAAATTAGATATTTCTAAAGAAGAGAAAGAAACGCTGATTAGCAATGCTGAAAAAGCAATGCTTACATCAATGCTGCCTGCTTATAACAAGTTAACTTCCTTTTTAAAAGAGCAATCAAAACGCGCTACATCAGATCACGGAGCATGGAAATTTCCAAACGGCGAAGCGTATTATAACAATGCTTTAGCGCGAACTACAACAACAGATATGACTTCTGATGATATTCATAAGTTAGGTCTTGTCGAAGTCAAAAGAATTCATACTGAAATGAATGCCATCAAAGAGAAAGTTGGCTTCAAAGGCACTTTACAAGAGTTTTTCGCATTTATGAAAGAAGACAAGCAATTCTATTATCCTGATACAGAAGAGGGCAGACAAGAATATATGCAAACAGCCACAATGCTTATTGATAGTATGAAAGGGCGTTTAGATGAGCTTTTTCTAAGAAAGCCAAAAGCAGATATGATTGTTAAGGCGGTTGAATCTTTTCGTGAAAAATCAGCAGGTAAAGCATTTTACCAAGCTCCTGCTTTAGATGGATCTCGGCCTGGAACTTATTATGCAAACATGTACGATATTATGGCTATGCCTAAATATCAAATGGAAGCTTTGGCTTACCATGAAGGTATTCCTGG
The DNA here is from genome assembly GCA_938009735.1 of uncultured Flavobacteriaceae bacterium. GTDB lineage: Bacteria > Bacteroidota > Bacteroidia > Flavobacteriales > Flavobacteriaceae > Maribacter_C. The sequence goes on along the minus strand of CALLIG010000036.1, from coordinate 3,979 downwards.
GCATCATATGGAAAGAGCCATGTCGCAAGAATTAACAGATATACCGATGTTCAGAAAAATGGGAGGCTACACAGCATATACCGAAGGTTGGGGATTGTATACCGAATATTTACCTAAAGAAATGGGAATGTATAGTGACCCATATTCCGATTTTGGTCGCTTAGCAATGGAGCTTTGGCGCGCATGCCGTTTGGTAGTAGATACCGGAATTCATACTAAAAAATGGGACCGTGAAAAGGGTATAAAATACTATGTTGATAATACTCCCAATGCAAAAAGTGACGCAGTCAAAATGGTTGAACGCCATATTGTAATGCCTTCTCAAGCTACAGCTTACAAAGTGGGTATGAATAAAATTTTAGAAGTAAGAGAAGCTGCCAAAATCAAACTTGGCGAAAAATTCGACATACGTGAATTTCATGGCGTGGTTCTTAATAACGGGGCCGTACCATTAAATGTTCTTGAAGACATGGTTGATGAATGGGTAACTTTAAAGCAAACAGACCGAGACGAAATTTCAGATAAATAAAATTAAGCAAAGAGCGGCTCTCTTTAAATTTAACACCTGAAGATAGCCGTTCTTTCATCTTGTTAAATAATAATTTCATTAATTTTGAGTTTCAAGAGCTAGATACACTTCTTGATAATGCGAAAACTATTTTACTTATTTCTAGGGGTTTTGATAACTAGCTGTGGTGGCATCAAAAAAAAGACGACCTATAGTAAGAATAAAAATTATAGTAACACGCGTAAAGTAAGTGTTGAAGCTTCTACCTCCGATCCAAGTAAAACGCGCGATAGACCCGCAAGAAATTCCTCAAGAAGAACCACTTTATCAGCTGCTGACAATATCATAAATACTGCTTTAACGTATTCAGGTACGCGTTATAAATATGGTGGTACTACAAAAAAAGGCATGGACTGTTCAGGACTTCTTTATGTCTCTTTTGGTGAGCATGATGTGCAAATACCACGGGTATCGTATGTAATGGCAGAAGAAGGCAAGCGCGTACGCATTAACAAAGTAGTCAAAGGCGATTTACTATTCTTCAAAACTAAAAAAAGAGGTAAACGCATCAACCACGTAGGAATGGTAGTTGCTGTTGAAGAAGACGAAATTAAGTTTATACACTCCTCTTCTTCCCGCGGAGTAATAGTATCCTCATTACGCGAAGGCTATTGGAATTCTGCTTTTGTAAAAGCCACAAGAATTCTATAAAAATTGTATTTGATTTTTGATTACATTTAGCGTAAGAATTTACGCAATGCATCTTCTAAGATTTATTCCCATAAAATTAACAATTGTATTGATAATGGGCATTTTAGTGGGTCATTATTTAGATCTTGGCATTCAACTTCCCATTATTTTAACTGCTATTTCCTTTTGTTCTCTATCCTATCTGTTTATAAAAAAAACTCCTCGAAATTCTATTTCTTTTGGTTTAACAGCACTTCTTGCTACACTATGCATTGGTATTTTATCAATCTCACTTTGGAAACCTAAGAATCAAAACAATCATTACACGCATCTAAACCTAGATAAATCACTTACCTGGAAATTTAAGATACGAGAAGTTTTGAAATCTTCTACTTTCTCAGATCGTTACATTGCTAATGCTCTTTCTACGGATGAGATAAATACCAAAGGAAAAATTCTTCTGAGCTTCACGACAGATAGCACCACTAAAAAACTTCGAGTAGACGATGAACTTTTAGTATTTGGGAAGCTTTCTGAAATTAGCACTCCCCTCAATCCACATCAGTTTGATTATAAAAATTATTTAGAAGGATTAGGCATATATCATCAATTGCGATTATATGAAACAAATCATTTTCTGGATAAAAACAAATCAACTACCATTTATGGTATTGCAGCTTCAATACGCACACAAATAATTGAAAAATTGAAACAAGTTGATTTTGATTCTGAGCAGCTAGGAATAATTCAAGCCATACTTTTAGGGCAACGCAATGATATTTCTGAAGCAACCTACAACAACTACAAAAACGCTGGGGCAGTTCATATTCTTGCACTCTCCGGTTTACATATTGGCATCCTCTTACTGCTACTCCAATTTTTATTAAGTCCGTTAGAAAGGCTAGCAAAAGGAAAAACCATAAAACTCGTTATTATTGTTATTCTCTTATGGAGTTTTGCTTTATTGGCTGGCTTATCGGCTTCAATAATTAGAGCCGTTACCATGTTCTCTTTTGTTGCCTATGCAATTTATCTAAATCGACCGAGTAATACGTTTAATATTCTAGCCCTTTCGATGTTCTTTATTTTATTGGTCATTAACCCGATGCTTTTATTTCAAGCCGGATTCCAAATGAGTTATGCAGCCGTATTTTCAATAGTTTGGTTGTACCCATTATTACAAAAGCTATGGTTTCCTAAAAATTGGATTATTAATAAAGTATGGCAATTGCTATCTGTTAGTATTGCTGCCCAACTGGGGGTTTTGCCCATTAGTTTGTTTTATTTTCATCAGTTTCCAGGTTTGTTCTTTATATCAAATCTTTTGGTAGTTCCCTTTTTAGGGCTTATTCTGGGAATGGGCATCCTAGTAATTGCAATAGCTCTTTGCAATAGCTTACCTAGCTTTTTAGCGAATTTGTATAATTCCCTTATCGGATTAATGAATGAGGTGATAGCTTGGGTCGCCCAACAGGAAGCTTTTGTTTTTCGAAATATCTCTTTCGATATCATTCAGCTCGTACTTTCCTATTTCATAATCATCGCCTTTATTACCGTATTCACCAAGGCAACTTTTAAAAGGGTGACCGTATTTTTAGTTGGTATTATCGGGTTTCAGATTTGGCTGTTCTTTGTTGGTTATTCTGCAAATCGAAAAGAAATCTTATTGGCTGCTCATCAAACCAAAAATTCGATTCTGATTTATCAAACTGGAAATTCATCAACAATCATTGCTAAAGATTCAATTACTACAAAACGGATTATAACGGACTACACGATTGCAGAACGCGTTAAAAATATCGATTATTCAAAAATCAAAAACAGTTATACCTTTAAAAAAGCAACCCTTTTAGTTGTTGATAGTTTAGGTATTTATTCCAAACAAAATACAGACTATCTATTACTAACGCAGTCTCCTAAAATCAATTTAGAAAGATTGATTGATTCTATTAACCCCAAACAAATTATTGCGGATGGAAGTAATTATCACAGCTACATTGATCGCTGGAGAAAAACCTGCCTAAAAAGAAAGCTCCCTTTTCACTATACTGGTGAAAAAGGAGCCTATTATTTTGAAGGAAGTGATTAATGCACGTTACCCATCAATTTTTTAATAAAAGGTGAAGCTACTAAAACTAAAAGCCCTGCAACCACCGAATATTGCGCAATTAGCATAAAGCCATCTGTATAAACCGTTAAAGTTTCTAATCCTCCTACGTTTTTATCTGTACTTTCAATAGCTAATTGTTTACCAATAAAACCTACAATCTGAAATGCAAATGCAGATGACAAAAACCATACACCCATCATAAAAGCTACAATTCGTTTTGGTGAAAGGTCAGTAATCTTAGACAATCCTACAGGTGACATAAAAAGTTCACCTATTGATAATAAGAAATACATTAATAATAGATAAGCAAATGGCACCAAGCCATTTTCGCTTGCACTTGCACCACTTATTGCTAAAACATAAAAACTAATACCAGCAAACAACAATCCTAAACCAAATTTATAAGGAGTACGCGGATTCATTTTTTTCTTACTTAGCCAAGTCCACATCATCGAAATTGGAATTGCCAAAATAATGATCCACATCGAATTCAAAGAGTTTGTCTGAGCAGCACTCATAATTCCCTCTAGGTCAATATTTCTAGCAGCAAATAAGGTTATTACACTACCTGAAAGTTCATGGAAACCCCAAAAAATGGTCATAAAAAATGTAATCAAAACTGCAACAAAAAGTTTCTTGCGCTCATCTAAAGTTGCTCTATACATTTCATA
>CALLIG010000035.1 GCA_938009735.1 uncultured Flavobacteriaceae bacterium | reverse complement strand
GAGCAATGTTGCTTTAGTTGCGGTATTAGCACCAGTTGTTGCTGGTATTGCTATTGGACTAGAAATTCCGATACTTTATTTATTAATTCCGGTAACGATGGCTAGTAGTTGTGCCTTTATGCTGCCTATGGCTACTCCGCCAAACGCAATTGTATTTGCTAGTGGTTATATTAAAGTGCATGAAATGGCGCGCGTTGGCATTATTCTAAACCTCATTGCAGTTGGTTTATTGGTGGTGCTATTTCAATTTGTAATTCCATTATTGTTTTAGAAAAATTTAGATAATGGTGGGTTATGTTTAATCTAATTAGTTACTTCTAATCCTAACCAACCAAATATACGAGCTATAGACGGTATCGTTTTAACATAATCTAATATTTTAATCAATGAACTTTTCGGCTTTGTTGGTTTAATAAGTTCCAACATAACTTTCTCGGAAAAAGTTTCCGAAAAAGTATCTGAAGGCATCTCAAATTCTCTATCCTTATCCTTATATTTTACTTTTCTCATAACTATACTTCTACTACAACAAAGTTCTGTAATTCATGATTAATAAAAAAGTGCACCCCCTGTTTACAGGGATAAAGCTATTTAAAATGGGGCTTACGAGGTCTAATTTGTCGATTGAAAGAGAATATATTTAAATATTTGTTTCACCAACGAAACCATAAATTTACGTTTTAAGGTATAATTGAGTCTCTTATTTAAAGTTAGTTTAAGTAAGGTCGAGGTTCAATATTCTATCAAAGTCTGGGTATGAGGACCGTTATAAATTAAAGAAAAAACACCAAGCTTTGAGTCCCCTTTTTAGTACTGTTACATAATTTATATTTAAGAAATAACCTGAAATTTTTATTGATATCAAGAATTAAAGTAGAAAATCTATAAAAGCAAAAACCTTCGCAAAAGCGAAGGTTTTTTATAAGTGGTAATTCAATCGGAGGATTTTTTATTTTATATACGGGTTAAATCCTTCCGGTAGATGTTTTTTCGTGTCGAAATCTATTGTAAATGAATCATTTTCATCAATATAGTTAATGCTTTGTGCATCTTGTGGATATGCATAGGCATCAAAGTTTGCAGGTAAGTGTTTTGATAAATCTGAAATTTCGATTTCCACTTCAATAAATTCAATAGCATTTAAATCAACATACATCTTGTATGGATCAAAACCTTCAGGTAAGTAATCAGCAACATCGAAACCTAATTCAATCTCAGTTTCATCTTCAATATACGCTATACTATTAATATCAAAAAGCTCAATGTCTTTATTAGGGTTGCTAGCAAAAACTCCGTTTACCAAAGCGATACCCATTACAATACTCAATTTTAAATTCTTGTTACTCATAACATTCATAGGTTAATTTATGAGATAGTATAACGCAGTATGTTGCTATTATTGTTAGGGTTGTAGTTCATCGATAGTCCTAAAAACAATCAAAATATCAGATTCGCAATTTAAATGAGAATTCATTGAGAACTTCATATTTAGCTTTTTAAAATAGTAAGACCTTGCTAAAACAAGCCTTGAATTTTTATTAGAAAAAAATTATCGCCGAATAGGTTAAAATCACTCAAAACCAACCGTTTATCGATGTTTTTTGTTTGTCTGATTGTTTAGGAAGTGAAAAAATGACAAAAAAATAAAGCCATTCGCGCTAGCGAACAGCTTTATCATAGCTAATTCGAATTCCGATTGATTTCGGATGAGAACATATATCCTCTACTTAATAGACTTCTAAAAAATGAAAATGTTACAATTTGAGTTTAAAAAAGCCACTAAACTCCTTTAGCTTATGATTTCATTAACAATAGATCCTGTTTATTTTTCAGTACTTTGAGCAACTCGAAAAAACAGAAACCAACCAAAATATGAAAATGTCAATTTTGGCGAAAACACTCATCGCCGTTCTACTATTGAGTGTGACTACATCTCAAGCTCAAATTTTCAAAAAGAAAAATAAGAAAACAGAAAAGACTGATGAGAAATCTAAAAAAGATAAGATTAAACCTTATGATAAGGTAATTACCAAAGATGCAAAAACCGATAAAGGTCTATTTGATGTGCATGTTGTAGATGATAAGCACTATTATGAAATTCCTGATTCTTTATTAAATAAAGAAATGTTGATGGTTACACGTATTGCTAAAACCGCATCAGGTATTGGCTTTGGTGGCGGTAAAATCAATACACAAGTTTTACGTTGGGAGAAGAAAGGTAAAAAAGTATTATTACGAGTCGTCTCTTATGGCGTTGTAGCTGCAGATTCTTTACCGGTACATGAAGCAGTTTTGAATTCCAATTTTGAACCTGTTTTACAGGCTTTTGATATTAAAGCATTTAAAAAAGATTCTCTTAATCCGGCAACAGTAATTGAGGTAAACAATTTCTTCACAAAAGATGTCAATCCGCTAGGAATGCCTGATTTTTATCGTAAAAGATATAAAGTAAGCCGATTAGATGAGAGTAGAAGCTACATTGACTCTCTTAGAAGTTATCCTTTAAACATTGAAGCGAGACATGTGAAAACTTATTTCGCAAAGGAACCGCCTTCTAATAGTTCATTGGGTTCTATATCTATAGAAATTAATAACTCTATGATTTTACTCCCTAAAGAACCAATGAAACGTCGTTATTTTGATCGCCGTGTAGGTTGGTTTGCAAGAGGACAGGTAGATTATGGACTTGATGCCCAAGAAAGTAAAACTATTCGCTTCTTAGATCGTTGGAGGCTGGAAGTCAAAGAAGAAGATAAAGCCAAATATGAGGCTGGGGAATTAGTGGAACCTAAAAAGCAAATCATTTATTATGTAGATCGTGCAACACCAAAGCAATGGGTTCCTTTTATAAAGAAAGGTATTGAAGATTGGCAAGTTGCCTTTGAAGCTGCAGGCTTTAAAAATGCCATTATTGCAAAAGATCCTCCAACAAAAGAAGAAGACCCTGAATGGTCGCCTGAAGATGTACGTTATTCGGTAGTACGTTATTTGGCCTCTCCAATTCCTAATGCAAACGGACCGCATGTTAGCGATCCTAGAAGTGGTGAAATTTTAGAATCAGACATCAACTGGTACCATAATGTGATGACCTTATTACGTAATTGGTATTTTGTGCAAACAGCAGCTATTAACCCTGATGCTAGAAGTGTTGGCTTTAAAGATGAAGTAATGGGTCGTTTAATTCGATTTGTATCATCACATGAAGTTGGTCACACTTTGGGGCTACCGCACAATATGGGAAGTAGTGTTGCTTACCCTGTTGATTCTTTACGTTCTGCATCTTTTACTAAAAAGTATGGTACAGCACCTTCTATTATGGATTATGCTCGTTTCAATTACGTAGCACAGCCAGGTGATGAAGGAGTAGCATTGATGCCCGATATTGGTATCTATGACAAACATGCGATTCGATGGGGTTACAAACCTATCATTGCCAAAAGTGCTGAAGATGAAAAAGCGACACTTGATAGTTGGATTTTAGAACATGCAGGCGACCCAATGTACCGTTTTGGACATCAACAAGTAGGTGATGTAGTAGATCCTAGCTCACAAACTGAAGATTTAGGAGATGATGCTATTAAAGCAGGTAGCTACGGAATTGCTAACCTAAAACGAATCGTTCCTAAATTAGTAGAATGGACCGCGGAAGATGGAAAAAATTATGATGATTTAAAAACGCTCTACGGCCAAGTACTTTCGCAATACAATAGATACATGGGTCATGTTTCAAATAATATTGGCGGCGTTTACGAGCATCATAAAACATATGAACAAGAAGGAGCTGTATATACTCCAGTTTCAAAAGAGCATCAAAAAAACTGCATGCAATTTCTACAAGAGGAGCTTTTCAAGACACCTGAATGGATGTTAGATCAAGATCTTTTTAGCAAAATCGAATATTCGGGATCTATTGAAAGAATTCGTTCGATGCAAGTGCGTACGTTAAACAACATGTTACGTTTAGGTAAAATGGCAAGACTTATAGAACATGAAGTTGCTAAGGGTAAAGAAGCATATTCTCTTTTAAATATGATGAAAGATCTGCGGACAGGTATATGGTCTGAATTAAAAAATGGAAAGCAAATAGATACCTATAGAAGAAACTTGCAGAAAGCACATATTGATCGATTGGCCTATTTAATGACTGCCGAAAATGAAAAGAAAAAACCAGCTTTTGGTGGATATCAAAAATCTACAGTTGTAAATACAAGTCAATCTGATATTCGTTCAGTTGCCAGGGCAGAACTTAATAGTATAAAAAGAGAAGCCAAAAGTGCCATCGGAAGAACATCAGATAGCATGAGTAAATATCATTTACGAGATGCCGTAGAACGTATTGACATGATTTTAGACCCCAAATAACAAATTGAAATAAAGTCGGTTTTTATAGGCCTCTCGATGAACTGAACGATAGTTTCGATGAAGTAAAACGCTATTCAACAACATATTACTATTTGACATCACAAAAAGCCCATTTCGCAACAATGGGCTTTTTTGCGTCTCATTGCGAAGTAGTTTAGCTCCAGAATTAAAAACCAAATCATCATGTCACATAAAATAAAAAGTACATTATATTTCACAAGTTTAGTTTTAGCAATTATTACCTACTATCACATTGAAAACGTGAATACTGCTTCATCAACTGAATTAGCTGAAAATGTAGAAAATGTTTCTACTATTGAAACATTACCATAATATATATTGAACAACCTACTTACCCCCAATAAAAAGTGCTTGGAGCAATCCAAGCACTTTTTTTATTATAGCCGATCTAGATAAAGGAAAACTATTTTTCTAAATCATGGATTAAAGAATTAGTAAAGCTTTCTAATTGTAATTGCGCTTCAATTATTTCGGAATTAAGTTTTTGATCCGATTCGGGTACCAAATCTTCAATTGACTCTAAAGCGTCATTGTACCAATCATTCCATGCCCTTAGTATTTGGGTTTCATCACTTATCAGTTTACCTTCATTTATAGCCTTTTTACAAAGTGAAAATTCATTTTCAAGACGGGTTTTTCCTGCACTCAAAGTACTTTTTAGAACAGCTTGCGCTGTAGTAGAATCAGCATTTAATAAAGTGCATGCGCTTACTAGTGCTCCAATACTCACATTCTTTAGTGTTTCTTTTGAGACTTTATCTATTCTATCATTATCTGTATGGTAAAATTGATCAGTAAAATGCCATAGTAATAAACCTGGAATATTGGCTTTTAAAAAAGGTGTATGGTCGCTTCCTCCCTCGAAAGGGTTCGTATTAACTTGCCAGTTGGCATATTCGCCCTGACGTTTAAAGGTTTCAATAATTAGGTCATTAAAATAATGAGGTTTCATATCCTCAAGAGTAAGTGGTTTTCCTCCCCACTCACTATGTTTGTCATTTCCTCTTGTCCATATCGCACTAGGATCAGGCATTTTTTCAATAAGGAAAGAACCACCAGTTATAGAAGTGTTTTCACCAACCATATCCAGACTAATCCCCCAATTAATTTTGTTGTTTCTCTTTTCTTTCTCTTCAATATAACGTCTCGTAGAAATTATCTCATCACCCCAGAGAAAGGTCAAGGTTCGCTTTAGGTTTAATTTATTTGAATTTATCAGATTTCCTGAGATTACAGCTATTTCTAGTTGTGCTCCAACACCAGTTGCATTATCATTTGCCCCGGGCTCTTGTATATGTGCGCTAAAAACAAAACTTTCATTAGGAAGCTCTGAACCCTTGATATTGGCAATAATTGTTAACTCCTCTGAAGGGTACATTTTGGTTTCTATAATAGTTTTTACGAATACCTTTCCATTTTGAAGAGCGGCCTTTAATTTTTGCTTGGCTGTATATGAAAGAGCAATTCCCCAAAACTCATCTGTATCGCTATATGGTAAACTTCTAAATTGAATTGAAGTAGGGTTTTTTTCTGGCTGTAAGTAATCAGGGTTATTATAAGAAAGAAGACCAAGTGCTCCACTATCGACTAGTAGTTTAATATTCTTGTAGATGGTGTAAGAGTCCATATCAGCGAAAACAATTTTACCTTTTATTTTTTCAGGCGTAAGATC
>CALLIG010000034.1 GCA_938009735.1 uncultured Flavobacteriaceae bacterium | reverse complement strand
ATGAAAACTATCGCAACTTTAATCTTTATTCTTTTTATCGGAGCAACTGCTCAAGCTCAAAACGCTACCGAGTTAGTTAAAGTTGAAACTATTGAAATGACGATAGTAACCAATACAACTTCTAACGAAAATAAAGAAGCTGCTTTAGAAAACAAGACTGAAGTTGCTCGTTTATACAAGTACAAAAATTCTCGTGTAAAGAAAGCTTTGTCTTTTACAACGAAAAGAAACAAATCTAAAATGGCTTAATTAAATTCCTCACCAACTAAGCCCAACATTTTAATGATAGAAAAGTTTTACGGTTATGAATTTGGAATCATTTATTATGCATGCATAATAAAGCAAAAAACCGTAGCTTTGAAAGCAGGCAAAATTTGCCTGGTTTTTTATTTCTATTTTTAAGCTTCTAAAACCTATATCGATGAGCACTAAACCTTCTTTCATAAAAGATCTTTCTTTACCAGCTATTGCTGCACCATTATTTTTAATTTCAGGACCTAAATTGGTCATTGAATGTTGTAAAAATGGTATTGTCGGCACCTTTCCAGCACTTAATCAAAGAACTAGTGAAGGTTTCGAAGAATGGCTCATAGAAATTAAAGCTGCTCTTCAAGAGTTTGAAGAAACTACTGGTAAAAAAGCAGCTCCGTTTGGAGTTAACCTTATCGTTCACCCAACAAACCCAAGATTAGAAGCTGATGTTAAACTTTGTATCAAGCATAAAGTACCTGTTATTATAACCTCTTTAGGTGCTGTTTCAATGGTCGTTGATGCTATTCATAGTTATGGCGGACTTGTTTTTCACGATATAATCAAAAAACGTCATGCTGAAAAAGCTTCTGAAGCTGGAGTTGATGGTTTAATTCTTGTTGCTGCAGGCGCTGGTGGACATGCCGGAACAATTAACCCTATGACTTTAGTCGCTGAAATCAAAAAATTCTTTAAGAAAACAATTATTCTATCAGGATGTATTAGTACAGGTCGCGATATAGCGTCTGCTTTACAAATGGGTGCTGACATGGCATATATGGGCACACGTTTTATTAATACTGATGAAGCAAAAGCACCTGAAGAATACAAGCAAATGATTATTGAAGCAGGTGCAAGTGATGTTGTTTATACAGCATCTATATCAGGAGTACATGCAAATTTCTTAGGACAAAGCCTTAAAGCTGCCGGTATTACAGAAGAGGATTTGAAAAAGGACAAGAAAATCGATTTTGGAAAAGAACTTGATACTGAAGCCAAAGCATGGAAAACAATTTGGTCAGCCGGTCAAGGTTCTGCATTAATAAAGGATTCTGTGCCTGTAACTGAATTGGTAACCAATCTAAAATCAGAGTTTAAATCTGCGATTGAAGAACAAATTAAGGTTTTAGAGACGTATCCAAAATAGAATTTCTACTATCTAGAAATACGAAATGCCAATAATTTCATCTTCTTATAATCCTCCTATTTTATTCAAAAACGGTCATTTTTCGACCGTTTATGCCGGAATTTTTCGAAAAATCGATGATTTTGAACAAAAACGAGAAAGACTTGAATTAGATGACGGTGATTATTTAGATCTCGATTGGAGCTATAGTCAAACGTCATCTCAAAAAGTTGTAATCCTTATTCATGGTTTAGAAGGAAATGCGCAAAGAGCATATATTGCCGGTGCAGCGAAAAATCTAAATACAAATAGTTATGATGTTTGTGCTATAAACCTTCGTACTTGTAGTGGTGAAATGAATCGTCTTTTTCGTTCGTACCATTCTGGAGCAACTGAAGATTTAGATGCTGTAATTCAATACATCCTAAAAAACAAAAACTATCCTGAAATTTATATCAAAGGATTTAGTTTAGGAGGTAATTTAACCTTGAAATATTTAGGGGAAGATAGAGTTCATCCAAAGGAAATAAAAGCAGCAATGGCTGTGTCAGTTCCTTGTGATTTACATAGCTCTTGCAAAGAATTACTAAAACCCAAAAACATTCCTTACGCCATTCGATTTAAGAAAAATTTAGTGGAAAAACTGATAGCAAAACAAAAACAATATCCTGAAAAAATATCTGACGGTGATATTAAAAATGTTGTGACCCTTAAAGACTTTGATGACATTTATACAAGCCGTGCCCATGGTTTTAAAGATGCTTTAGACTACTATAAACAATGCAGTTGTTTGCCTTTTTTACCCAGCATCAAAATACCTACCCTACTCTTGAATGCGCGAAACGATTCATTTTTAGGACCTGAATGTTTTCCAACAAAGGAAGCAGAACAAAGTGATATGTTATTCCTTGAAATCTCAAAGTTCGGAGGTCATGTTGGTTATTTTGGTTCAGAAAATATCACATACAGCGAAAAAAGAGTGATAAAGTTCTTCAACGAGCTCAATTAATTTTGGCTATTCCTTATCTTAGACCCTCAAAATAGATTTACATGAAGAAATTACTTAGCATTTTAGCCATAGGCGCATTAATAGCTAGCTGTGGTGAGAAGAAAGAAGAAAAGAAAGATGGTTTTGAAATGAACCGGACCAAAACAGAAAAGAAAGCAGCTGTATCTGAAGGTGTACCTGTCGATATGGATAACGATGGCGTTGGTCCTTTTAAGGATATTACTTTTTCTGATGATATAAATACAGAAATGGCTGCCGCAGGTGAAGCAAAATTTAGTGCAATCTGTACTGCTTGTCATATGGCAGAACAACGAATGATTGGCCCTGCACTTAAAGGAGTTTATGAGAGAAGAAGTCCGGCATGGGTTATGAATATGATCAGTAATCCTGATAACATGTTGAAAAAAGATCCTATTGCAAAAGCATTACTTAAAGAATACAACAATGCAATTATGCTGAATCAAAATTTATCTGATGATGATACTAGAGCAGTTGCTGAGTATTTAAGAACATTGTAGAAGTTAATACCATAAAAAAAGCCGTTGTCTAAAGAGTTAGACAACGGCTTTTTTTGTTCTATTCGTAACGTATTTATAATCCCCACAGATTAAAAGGATTATTAGAATCTGACTCCGTAGTTTTCACTTTATCTACCACGACTTTATAGGTTGGATCTTCCAAAACATTAACATCGATTATATCTTCAGCATCTCCTAAAAGCTGGATACAATCTTTACTCAAGTGTCTTAAATGAACTTTCTTGCCTTGATTGGCATATCGCTCTGTCAACTTATTTAAAGCCTCAATACCTGACATATCAGCAAC
>CALLIG010000033.1 GCA_938009735.1 uncultured Flavobacteriaceae bacterium | reverse complement strand
GGCTATATTGAATGCAGTTAGGTTACAATATAGAAGTTGGAATTAAATGCAGACTATCTACCCAATCCGTCTCTTAAACTCCGTAATAAAAGTCTGCTTCATAACACTACTTTTATAAGAATTTAAGAACCCTTCAAGATTAATTTCAATTTTGATGTGTTCTGCTTTCTCTTTAGACATTGCTATAAAGTAGCTATGCAAAGAATCCTTAAGAGTTTTACCATTGGGCATCTTGCGATAGGTTTTCCCAAATTCATCCTTCATTCCTGTTTCTCGCTTCATTTCAAGTTCGTAAGCACGTTCAAAGTTGAGCATGGTGCGTAATGTCATAATATCTTCTGTATCGTCGTCTCCACCTTCTTTACCTTCATATTTTAGAATAGACTTACGAATAGTCAAACAAATATCTACAACAGCTGGATAAACTAGTTGTCGCTCTAAGGTTTCATTAAAACCAATACGGTAGATACAACCACTAAAACGGTCTAACAATGACGCATCTTGTTTGTTATTACCAACATAGTTACCACTTGCTCCTTTACCAATGACATTCCCAGTAGCGATGCAACCAAAGTTTCTATGTTTTTTAATTGGCTCATTGTTCCCATTAAAAATGATAGCTCCTTCACGGGCACTTTTGGCTAAGGCATCATTTAACAAACCTGCAGTATTTGCATCTAACTTTGGCATTTCGTCCAGGATTAAAACTTTTCCATCACGCCATGCTTCAATAAGCGCTCCTTCCTTGTAACCTGATATCGTTTGTCCTCCTTTTATATCAATAGGTGATGTCCATTGATTGCAATTGACAATAGTAAAAGGTAGTTCCTTGGCATCATTTTCTATGCGTCCTTGAATAGCGTAGGCAACCTTTTCGCCTATGGTGGTTTTTCCTGTTCCGGCACTTCCAACTAAATAAGGATTATTACCCACACTCAGGTCGTCCATAATTTTGATAAATTGAGGAATTTGTTGTACTTCTGGTATGTCTAATTTTCTATTATTCATTAGTGTAATGCGATTTGTAGTTGGTTAATTAATTCGTCAATGTGAGCAATTTGCGCAATGCTGTCTTCATAAAACACGCGGCCTAAATCCTGCGCTGTATAGTTTCCAAACACAAATTCGGCGTTACCATCTTCATGTAAATTATTCAGCATAAAATACCCCAAAGTCTCTATAGCTTCATGCAATGGCAATTCTCTCGCTTCTGTAACCACTACATTAAAATCTTTTTTGATACCTGTCTCAATAATGGTTCTTTTCCAATCTTGATAAGGCTCTTCAACATTCTTGAAAATCGGAATCAGCGAGTAATTGTATTTCTCTTTATCAGATAATGAACGATTGTAAATTACCATACCAAACTCGTTTTGCCAAGTAGGCTCTTCATAATTTACAAAACCAATAGTCGGATTACTTCCTTGACCATAAGCCCTAGCTAACTGATATTTGAAGTTTCCTTTTTTCTGTTTGGTTTGTGCTTTCCAATCGGATTCATTTTCTATTTCCCAATCTTCTAGTTCACGCGCTTTACCCATGTATTGTACTTGAAAAGCATCTAATCGATTAAGGAAACTCTGGAGATTCTCCACATGCAGCGTGCCTGTCATTTCTCCAGCGTTTTGAACAAAGTCTGGTAATTCATCTTTCGATTGCCCTGGTTCACGCCTAAGTAATTTTCGCAATTTCTCATCAATAATAGCTGGGTATAAACTCCGTTTATCCAGGAACACTTGAAAATAATTATCACTAATTCGCTTGGCTCTGAAACTCATCTTGTGGTCAGCAAAGAAACTATCAATCTCTAATTTGCTTATGATAGCATAAGCTTCGGATATAGGTAGCAATGCGGAATCCGCTTCCCCCTCTTTTCCGAAATCTCTGTGAAGCAAAATTCCATTTTTAATAGTGCCCTGTGTAGTATTGTATTTAACTAGCTTATTTTGTGTTCCTATCTGACCTGATGCTCCTACAATATTTTCAGTTAAAATATGACGACGTTCACGTTTGGAAGAGGCTTTCTTTATCAAATCATTCCACTCCAAATTTACCATCTGCACATCTTGTTCACCGACATCCCTACTTTCAGTGAAAATTTGACTGATAAAGCTCTGTTCCGCTGGTTGAAGACTATAGGTTAGTACTTTCCTAGAATCGGTAACTCCAAACTTTAGACTAATATTACTTAAGGTATATGGATTCTTTCCAGACCTACCGATGCTTACTCCTAAGAATATTCCCCATGAGGGTTTAATGGTAGTTCCTATGTAAGGCACACGCACTACATCACCAATTTTCCACATAGTAATGTACCTTAAAATAATGCGTTGGATATTTTCAAGACTAGCAATGTAAGTAGCTAATTGGGATGTTTTTTGACTAATAAGTGCTTCTAAATTATTCCAATCATTTAGAATTTTTTCATTCTCTTCTTCGGTTTTACCACTGCCCCGCTGTGGTAACTGTTCTCGTTCCTCCTTAAGATTTTCAACGACTTTGAAACGTTTGGCTTTACGCTCTTCTAGTAGCTTTGGATAGTCTTCGTTTATTTGATTCTCTAACTTTAATTTCACCTGAACTGGCTTTTCTCCATCAAGAGCTTCCCCAATACGCGCATCAATATTTTGTTTGGTAAATGGGCGTTTCAAATTATTAACTATGGTAATATCTCGAACTGTGTCTTTACCAAATGGTGTATGACCTCCTTGTCCTTTTTGAAAAAGGAAACGCTTTTTAACCTCGGCATCTAATGGCAAAAACTCAGTCTCCAAGTCATAAGTGCCTTGTTGTTTTTCTAACTTAATTTGATGGTCATAGCGTTCCAGTAAATCATCATACAACGCATCTTGTTCTTCCACTTTAAGTAATCCTGCTCGTCCCGTTAATTGACGAACCGCTCCATCCTTAAAACCATTACGCTCAAAGGAAATATTTCCGTTTTTATCTGTTTTCTTCTGATAGGTTGGATATCCCAATTGTTCCATCAGTTCCTGATTCTCTTCCACCCAATTCCAAGCAGCTATATCTCCGTATTTATTTAAGAAATCGGCACTCTTTAGCGTATCATCATTGGTTTTTTGAGACCCTGTAGTATTGGCATCTAATGACTTTAATTTTGCCTTAAGCATAGTCATCAATCGCTTTTCAGTGGGGATGTCACTAGTGATGTAATAATACTCAGGTAAATTCACTTGACCAGTACGATTGATACGTCCGCGTTTTTGAACTTCTGTATTGATATCCAACTCAAATTGATGCACAATCATGGCTCGTTGACGTTGGTCTTTAAAATCCTTACTGGCATGCGCCGAAGAACCTGTACTGCCACTTTGATTAATTAACAAGACATCATAATCACCGCTATTAAAAAGTCGAAAAGACTTTTCGGTATTACTTCTGAATGATTCCACGACAACTTCATCACCACCTAAATCCACACGTTGACTACGCCCCGTAACTTCAGCTACCTTAAAGTAGGTATCACTATGACCTCCTATATGTTTAGGTTTCTTTTGGGTGTGTAATAAATGTATAAGCTCATCTATTGGAGAAATGGTAAGTCCCGAACTCTCTAATAACATGCGCTTTTTTATCTCATGATATGTATCAATTCCATTTTGAGGCAGCTCTTCTAATTCAATACGTTCACGGGTTTTTTCTCCATCAATAGCTGTGTAATTATAATTAAAAATCCCATCCAAACCTTTTACCAAGGTTCTTGTAAAGTCCATTTTGTCTTTAGCGATTACATCGCCACTTACTAAGTTCAAATCTTTTAAAAACGCACCCATAGTAGATTTAAAAGCAATGACCACTTTTTTATCTTCCTTGAGTAACTTGATGGTATGCTTCGCCACATCTTTCACCTTTAAGGCAAATAACATTTGGTCGATAATATTAAATACTCTTGAAAAATAAGGGGATTGTTTTACGCCAAGTCCTCTTGGTTTTGAACTCATGTGTTCTCCTCTAGCTTTCGCAGAAGCGTGTACGGTTGCCAATAATGGAGCAAGAAATTCTTGTTCAAAGGCAACTACTTCATTCATCAGTGTAATAATCCGATTTACACTCTCTCGGCTTTTACTTCTTTGGGGTTCTTGGTTCAAAGTAATATAATCAACATTGATGCCCTCGTTAGAGCGTTGTCTGCGAATCAACTGACCACTCTCAGATAAATTAGAAGCTACAATCTCTTGTAACGCCAATCCTCCACTGGTCATTGAGCGTACAAAATCTGAATCTGACAATCCTGTTTCCGAAATCGCAGTTTTCTTTGCATAAAATGGCATTACCTCTGGATATTTAGCAAACGTAGCACTTAAAAAACAACAAGCTTTTGTTTGTGGTAATACTTCACGCATCCAGGTACCAATAATAGAATCAAAACCACCAGCTGTATGGGATTCATCTAAAATAAAAACGACTTTTTTATATTTATTACTTCCATCAACACCATTGGCGACCATCTTTTCTAACCACATTCTTTTATACGGATGAGCGCTTTGTACTTGCGAATAGGTGCAGAATATCATATCATAACCAATAGGCAAATGGTCTAGGGTGTTTGGAATAGTAACTGTGGGTATTTTATCGGGGTCGGGTAATCGTTTTCCAATTTTTTTATGGTAATCAATAGACTCTTTACTTTCTGTTGGGTACTCCACTTCGTTAGAAATTAACTCCGATTGTGCCAAACTACTGAGCGGACTAAATACTACATTCCCATCAGCATCTTTAATTCTAGCATCTGAATCAGTATTGACTATAAAAGGATGAATGTTTTCAAAACCTATCGCTTTTAAATCACGGTACATATCGGTAAAAAGGTCTGGTTTTTTGGTGAAAAATACAGGTAAATAACCTTGCATAACTGCATGGCGAATAACCGCAGCAGCCTGCCTGCCTTTCCCAATCCCTGTTTGGTCTGCTATAATTATACCTTGCTCATTTTCAAACTGCTTTAAGTATAACCCAACCGCATCTACTTGCTCTGCTCCAAGACCCTTCCAAAGCTGTTTGGTGGTTGTATATTTTAACTGGTTGCGCACA